>JAICVS010000273.1 GCA_025935195.1 Ktedonobacterales bacterium | reverse complement strand
GCCAGAGCCGGCGCATCCGGCCGGCGCGTAATCGCTCCTAATTCTGATGAACACAACACCCCCTCTCCCCATGGGGAGAGGGGGTGTTGTGTTCATCAGAATTAGGAGCGATTACGCGCCGGCCGGATGCGCCGGCTCTGGCGCGGGGGTAGGCAGCGGGCGCAGTCCGGCCTCGATCTCCGCGCGATACGGCTCCAGGAAGGGCGGCAGCGCCAGGCGCTCGCCCAGGTGCGCCGGCTCTTCGTCGGTGGCGAAGCCGGGACCGTCGGTGGCGATCTCGAAGAGCACACCGCCCGGCTCGCGGAAGTAGACCGAATGGAAGTAGAAGCGGTCAATCACCGGCGTCGCGCCCAACCCGGCGTCCTTGAGGCGTTCGCGCCAGGCGACCTGCCGCTCGTCGTCCGGCGTGCGGAAAGCGACGTGATGAACGCCGCCGATGCCCACGCGCCCGCGCGGCAGATCCGGCCGCTCTTCCAGATGCACCTCGGCGCCCAGGCCGCCGGGGCCGGTCTCATAGACGCGCACGCGGCGCTCAGGGCCGGTCTCATCCGCCGGCAGCGTATACTCGCCGGCGGCGCGGAAGCCCATCGCCTCAGTGAGGACGCGCGTGGTAGTCTCCGGCCGCACCGAGATCAGCCGCACGGCGTGCAGGCCGCGAATCTGATCCTCGGCGGGGATGGGACTGCCGGCCCAGGGCATGCCACCGGGCAGCGCCTCGCGCTCGCCCTCGGCGGGAGCGACCAGATCCAGCCGCTGGCCCTCCGGATCGGTGAAGGGCAGCGTGGGCCGCCCGCCGCGCTCCGTGATGGGGCCGTGGACCACGCCCAGTTCGTCGAAGCGCCGCGCCCAGCGGTCCAGAGAAGCGCGGCTCGGCGCGCGCAGGGCGATGGCGGCGATGATGCCGGTGCCGTGGCGGTTGGCGCCCGCGTTGGGCCAGTCGAAGAAGGTCAGCTCGGTGCCGGCGTGGCCGATCTCGTCGCCGTAGAACAGGTGATAGGCGGACACGTCGTCCTGGTTGACGGTCTTCTTGACGAGCCGCATGCCCAGTACGCGCGTATAAAACGCGACGTTGCCCGCGGCGTCGCCGGTGACGGCGGTCACGTGGTGCAGGCCGCCGAGTTGAAGGTCGTTTGCCATTGGTCAATCCTCCTCCGCGGATGCGGATGCGCCATGATGGGCGGGCGGATACCCGCGCCCCGTTCATTCCTCACATTAGTTTAGCACTAAACCATTGCGATGTCCAGTCAGCCGTATGGGACGGTGGCAAAAATCGAGTTGTCTTGGGGAACTGGATTCTGTCGCGGACAGCAGAGACCGTGGTAGATAGAGCAGTCGCGAGGGGTAAGAAACCGTCTGATACATCAGAATCGGGTGTGCGACCAGGTATGGGGATGCTGGTAGCGACAGCGGCTCAAGCCAGGAAACATAGACATGCACGCCATACCGACGGGCAAAGGGCAGGGAGGGCAGGAGGTGACATGAGGCACTTCTGGCCCATGAGGGGCCAGATTCTGATGAATCTGCCGATGTATCAGACGGCCTCTATTGAGTCCGAAGTCTTCGGTAGTTTGAGAGCCGTTTGCTCGGTAAGGAAGGCGGCGCCTCTCTGGTAGACTGGGTGTTGATCAAGACATCCACCCAGCCAGAGAGGACAGCTATGACCCCGTCCCCGCTTCCCCGTGCTCCCCGCGTCCCGCGTCCCGCGTCCCGCGTCCCGCGTCCCGCAACGCCTTTTCACCAGCGGCGGCCCAGCGGCGGCGAGCATCAACTCGCGCAGGTGCGCGAAGCGGTGGTGAATCAGGTGCTGGACGCGCCGATGGCCGCGCAGCTTCACGCCGCGCGCTACGAACGCACCGCGGAGCGGCAAGGAGACCGTAACGGCGACACGCCGCGGCAGCTCACCACCACGCGCCGGCCGCCTCCCCGTGCGCGTGCCCCAAGCCGGCGACGGTTCCTTCTCGAGCGCGCTGTTCGCGCGCTCCCAGCGCAGCGCACAGGCCCGTCTCCTCACGCGCATGGAGAGGGTCGTCAACGGCGTCTCGACACGGCATCCGTGGCGGCGATGACGGAGGAGT
>JAICVS010000014.1 GCA_025935195.1 Ktedonobacterales bacterium | reverse complement strand
GGTGTGAGGGGTGTGAGACATTCAGCGCGACACGCGCGCAGCATTTTCTGGTAGAGTTTGTGGTGTCCCATCGCGGTCCCTTCTCTCGGCCACGTCGCATGCGTGCGCGACGCGGCCGAGACGACGCGGCCGCGAGACGGCGAACATGGTAAGCGAAAACCTCGACGAGTGCCGGCCACAGCGGCGTGGTCGGCTGGGCCTCGGCACTGGGTTAGGGCGCCGGGGAACACGCGGAGGATACGGTCCATGAACATCATCCTGATCGGCGCCCAGGGCAGCGGCAAAGGCACACAAGCGCAGCTCCTCGAAGAACAACTCCACCTCAAGCCATGCGCCAGCGGCGAGCTGCTGCGCGACGCCATCACCCACGGCACGCTGCTCGGCCAGGCGGCCCAGCCCTACTACGACCGTGGCGACCTCGTGCCCGACGAGATCGTGGTGGCGCTGATCCTCGAAAGCTTGCAGGATCTCGGCGATGCCCAGGGCATCATTCTGGATGGCTTTCCCCGCACCATCTCCCAGGCACGCTCTCTGGATGAGGCGCTTCGCAAGCACGGCCGCCACCTGGACGCCGTCGTCTATCTGGAGGTTCCGCGCGAGCAGCTCATGGAGCGCCTCAATGGGCGCTACATCTGCAAGGCCCACGGCCACGTCTGGAACATCAAGACGCATCCCACCCGCGTGCCCGGCATCTGCGATTACGACGGCAGCGCGCTGGAGCAGCGCTCCGACGACACCCTTGACAAGATCGCGCACCGCCTCGACCTTTTCTTCAGCGAAACCATCCAGCTCGTCACCTACTACGCCGCCCAGGGCAAGCTGATCCGCGTGGATGGCACCGCCAGCATCGAGGATGTCAACCACGCCATCCTGGATGGCCTCCAGCCGATGCGCGCACCGCACTCAGGTCAGTCCACCCTTCAGGACGAACGCATCGCCGGCAAATAGACCACACAGAGACAGACAGCGCACATCATGGCAATCGCTTACCGCGGCAAGACCGAGATCGAGGGCATCCGCCGCGCCGGGCGCGTCGTGATGGAGGTGCTCGCCGTCCTGCGCGCCGCCGTCCGCCCCGGCGTCACCACCAGCGAGCTGAATGCCCTTGCCGAGCGCGAGCTGAAGGCCCGCGGCGCGATCTCCAACTTCAAGGGCTACCGGCCGGAGCGCGGCGTGCCGCCCTACCCCGCCGTCCTCTGCGTCTCCGTGGACGACGAGGTGCTCCACGGCATCCCCGGCCGGCGCGTCCTGCGTGAGGGCGAAATCGTCGCGCTCGACATGGGCGCGGTTGTGGATGGCTGGCATGGCGACTCCGCCATCACCGTTCCCGTCGGCCAGATCGCCGCCGATGCACAGCGATTGCTTGACATCACGCAGGAGGCGCTGCGGCGGGGCATCGCCGCCGCTCACCCCGGCGCCCGCGTACTCGACATCTCGCGCGCCATCCAGACCTACGTCGAGGGCCAGGGCTGCGCCATCGTGCGCCACTACGGCGGCCACGGCATCGGCCGCGCCCTGCATGAAGATCCGTTCGTTCCCAACTATATCGAGCGCGGGCAGGCGAATTCCCTGTTGCGCCCCGGTATGGTCATGTGCGTGGAGCCGATGGTGATCGCCGGCGCCGCCGCTACGCGCGAGCTGCCCGACCGCTGGACCGTCGTCACCGCCGACGGCAGCCGCTCCGCCCACTTCGAGCACACCATCGCCATCACCCACGGTGACCCTGACATCCTTACTACTGCTTGAGCGCTTCCTGACGGACTCAACTCCGTTCGACTCCCCCTTCCCAATGCTGGGTAGTAGGTATATTATGGCAATGGATGTCGCGTTCCACTCGGCCCCATCCATCGTTGCCTGATTGTTGCCCGGAGCATGTCGCCTCTCACATCCATCGCCATCACGTCCGTATCAATCTCGCGTGCATTCTGGATGATTGCGAGCTTCCGCACGATACAGGAGGCACCCTCATGAAATGGTTCAGTGGTCAACGACATGGCGATGAGTCTCCGGCGGACGACGCCCCCGGCCCATCGCAGCCGCGCAAGCTCTACGTGCCGGGGGCGCCGGTGGACGAATCACTGGAGGAAGGCCCCGGCTTCGTCCTGCTGGGTGGCGCGCAGCCGAGCGCGGGCACCAAGGTGCTGATGGATGACGTCGGCCACGGCTACATCGCGCTCGATGGCCGCTCCTATCGCGCCGACATCCCCGACATCCTGCCCAAAGACGAGCGCGAAGCGCGCCGGCTCGACTTCCAGCATCACCTGATTCGCCAACTGATGCAGGGCAATTATGCCGCCCCCGTCATGCAGCCCGCCAGCATCCTCGACGCCGGCTGTGGGCCGGGGCGCTGGACGATGGAAGTCGCGGCCCTCTTCCCCGCCGCGAATGTCGTCGGCTTCGATATTCTGCCGCCCCTCGCCGCGCCGGCTGGAACCAAAATGACCGACAACGTCGCCTTCGTCGCGGGCGATCTCCTCCAACCCATGCCCTTCGCCGGCGCCGCCTTCGACTTCGTGCATATGCGCCTGCTCTTCACCGCCATTCCCGCCGCGAGCTGGCCCGCGGTCGTGCGCGAACTGCTGCGGGTTACACGGCCGGGCGGCTGGCTAGAGCTGATGGAGAGCGGCCTGCCTCGCAATGGCCCGCCCGAGATGGAAACGCTCAACCGTTGGGCACGTGAGGTCGCCGCCCACCGCGGCATTGACCTCGACATCGGCGCTCGCATCGGCGCCTTCCTGCGCGCCGCCGGCATCGTCAACGTCGCCTTCCACGAGTTCGACGCGCCGGTGGGGCGCATCGGTGGCCGTTCCGGCCAGATGAACGCGGCCGACGCTGTCGCTTTCTACGAGAGCCTGCGTCCCCTGATTCTAGCCGAAGGCGTCACCTCCTCCCAGACCTTCGACCAGGCGCTCGCCGCCGTGCGCGCCGATGCTGAATACGGCTCCCGCCCCTGCGTCCGCCCCTTCTACCTCGCCTACGCCCAGCGTGGCTCATAGCCCACGAACGCTGATCAGGGCATCACGGCACCCCCTCTCCCCGCGGGGAGAGGGGGCCGGGGGGGTGAGGACTCCCCATACTACGGCGAAACCAGATCCAGCCGTTTGCCGCGCGTCGCGCCGCCAAACTGCGCGATCACCGCCGAGACCACCAGGAACCCGCCGATCAGCAGGAACGCGCTCAGCGGGCTGATCGTCGCCAGCAGCGGCGCGATCAGCAGCAGCCCCACGCCGCCGCCGACGTGGCCGATGCCGTCCACGATGCCGAAGCCCGTCGTGCGCGCCCGCGTTGGGAAGCTCTCGATGGACCAGGCGTACGTCGCCGGCACCCAGATGTTGAAGCCGAAGAAGACGATGATCGAGCCGATGAACGCCACCACCGGCGTCGCCGTCGGCGACGAGAACTCGCCGCCCGCCGCGATCAGTACGCCCCCGATCAGCGTCAGCACCGCCCCAATCGGCAGCCAGAGCTTGCGCTCCAGTCGCTCCGCGAAGTAGTACGAGAAGATGGCGCAGATGATGAAACCGAACACGCCCACCGCGACGATCAGCCCCGCCTCCGGCGGCGGATAGCCCAGCGACGCCAGGATCGTTGTGAACCCCGCGCCGAACGAGTACACCGTCACGTAGCCCGTCAGCCAGACCAACAGCAGCAGCACCAGCCGCCCCAGGTATCTGGGATTGCCGAAGATCGCCGCGAACGGCGCTGATGCCGTTGACGCCACCGGCACCTCATCCACCGCCTGCGGCAGCGCCACACCACCGCCACTGCGCGACGCCCGATCCTCCATGCGCCGCACCACCGCGTCCGCCTCGGCGATGCGCCCGCGCGAGACGAGCCAGCGCGGCGACTCCGGCAACTGTACGCGCAGCAGAACGCCGATCACCGCCAGCGCCGCGCCCACCACGTACATGATGCGCCAGCCGTTGCCTAGGAACACCCCCTTCGACAGCGCGGGATTAGGCACCTGCGCGAACGGCAGGCCCAGTGGGAATGGCGCCGCCGGTGTCGTCAGGATCAACCCCAGCCAGATGCCCAGGAACGCGCCCAGCGCCGACATGATGAAGATCAGCGAGGTGTACTTGGCGCGGCCACCGCGCGGGGCCACCTCACCAATGTACGTGTTCACGATCGCCAGGTCCGCGCCGATGCCGATGCCGGTGATCGTGCGCGCGACGATGAACGTCGTGTAGTCGTTGGTGAACGCCGTGAACAGCGAGCCCAGGCCCGTGATCACCATCGTCACCAGCAGCATGTCGCGCCGGCCGAAGCGATCCGCCAGCGGACTGAGCACGAGCGCGCCGATCACGTAGCCGATCAGGTTCCACAACACCGGCAGGCCGAGCAGCTCCGATGCCTCGGTCAGCCCAGCCGGCACCGGCGGTGGCCCGACGTAACACTTCGGCACGATCTGCGTGCAGGTCTGCAGGAACGACACGTTGATGTCGAAGATGTCGTAGAAGGTGAAGAGGAAGCCGAGACCAATCACGACGACGAAGAGGTAGGGAAGCGACCAGACCTGGATCCGATCCTGGCGCGCGATCACGGCGCCAGGACTGACTGTGCGTGGATCTGCTGCCATGTGCTACCTTCCATTTCTGGTTCCCGATACATCACCAGCCCGGAGCCGGCGCCCTCCGCGTCACCGCTCCCTCCGGGGACTTGACAGCCTGCCCTCCAATCGGCCACACTGTTCCCGTGTCGGAACAATACGTTCAGTATACGGAACAAATCGTGACTCAGCAAGAGGGTATCTCCCCAGTCGCGGCCAGCCCGGCGCCGATGGTCGAGCGCGCCTTTCGCCTGCTCGAACTGCTCGGCGCCGCCGAGGAAAGTTACACGCTCTCCGAGCTGGCGCGTGTGCTGGGCATGAGCAAGGGCAGCCTGCACGGCCTGCTGCGTACGCTCGAAGCCGCCGGCGCCGTCGAGCCGTCGGATGAGCGCGGCTACGTGCTGGGGCCGCGCATCTACGACCTCGCCCAGGCCTACATCCACCATGCGGGGCTGCGCCAGTTCGCCCTGCCCGCCATGCGCCGCCTCGCCGCCGAGTTGGGCGAGACAATATTCCTGGGCCGGCCTGAAGCCGACGGTGTGCGCATCGTCGAGCGCGTCGAGGTCGAGGGCGAGCGCCTGGCGTTGCGCATCTCCGCCCCGCGCGGCGTGCGTGTGCCGCTGCTGGCCGCCGCGACTGGCCGCGTCGTGCTGGCGAGCTGGCCGCCGGAGCGCCGCCGCGCGTATGTGGACACCCACCCGCTGCCTCGCTTCACCGACGAAACGCTGACCGATCCCGCCGCGTTCCTGGCCGCCGTTGAAGAAACCGCCCGGCGCGGCATCGGCGCGGATCACGGCGAGTATCTCACCGGCGTCAACGCCCTCGCCGCGCCCATCCACGGCTTCGGCGGCGCGCTCGTCGCGATCCTCTGGATCGCCGGGGTCGCCTCGCGCTTCTCCGGCGAAACGCTCGCGCGCGCCGCCGATCTGCTGCGTGTGGAAGCGCGTGGTGTCTCCCGCGCCCTGGGCGCCGGCTAACCCCATGGGGTAAGAGCCCCCGCAAGCAACGACGAGGAAGGAAGAAGAAGGAGAGGTTCGCGTGCATTCCCAACTCGCCGCCTCGGCCATCGCCGCCGGCCCGCCGCCCCAGCCCACGCTCCAGACCGCCTCGCGCGACGAGATCGCCGCGTATCAGATCAATCGCCTGCGCGCCGGCCTGCGCCGCGTCCTCGATGGCAACCCCTTCTACCAGCGCAAGCTCGCCGGCCTCGACACCGCGCGCCTCACCGACCTCGACGCGCTGCGGCTCCTGCCCTTCACCACCAAGGGCGAGCTGATCGCCGACCAGCGCGAGCATCCCCCCTACGGCGCCAACCTCACCGCGCCCCTGCGTGACTACGTGCGCCTGCACCAGACCTCCGGCACCACCGGCGAGCCGCTGCGCATCCTCGACACCACCGAGGGCTGGGACTGGTGGGCCGACTGCTGGGTGACCATCTACCGCGCCGCCGGTGTTACGCCCGAAGATGTCGTCTTCCTCGCCTTCTCCTTCGGGCCGTTCATCGGCTTCTGGTCCGCCTACGAAGGCGCCAAGCGCGCGGGCGCACTCGTCGTCCCCGGCGGCGGGCAGACCTCCGTCCAACGCCTGCGCGCCATCCTCGCCACCAACGCCACCGTGCTCGTCTGCACGCCCACCTATGCGCTGCACCTCGCCGAGGTCGCTGGCGCCGAAGGCATAGACCTCGCCTCTTCCGCCATCCGCGTCACCATCCATGCCGGCGAGCCGGGCGCCTCCATCCCCAGCACTCGCCAGCGCATCGAAGAATCTTGGGGCGCGCGCACCTACGACCACATCGGCATGACCGAGATGGGCGCCTATGCCTTCACCTGCCGCGACCAGCATGCGGTCCACGTCAACGAAGCCGAGTTCATCGCCGAGATTCTCGATCCGCGCACCGGGGAGCCGGTCGCCGAGGGCGAGCAAGGCGAGCTCGTCCTCACCAACCTCGGCCGCTGGGGCACGCCCAACATTCGTTACCGCACGCGCGACCTCGTGCAACGCGGCCCCGCCACCTGCCCCTGTGGCCGCACCTATCTGACGCTGTCCGGCGGTGTGCTCGGCCGTGCGGATGACATGCTCATCGTGCGCGGCGTCAACATCTACCCCTCCGCCATCGAGGGCGTCTTGCGCGCCATCCCCGACGTGCGGGAGTTCCGCATCACCGTCTCCAAAGGCGGCGCGATGGACGAGATCGCGCTGGAAGTCGAATGCCCCGCGGAACAGGTTCCGCGCGTCGAGGACGCGCTGCGCACCGCGCTCGCCCTGCGCGTGCCTGTGCGCGCCGTTCCCGCCGGCGCTCTGCCACGCTTCGAGCTGAAAGCCCGCCGTGTGGTGGATCGCCGCGGCGAAGCGTCGTGATCATGCCAGGAGTGCATCCCATGCCCAAGCAGCTCATGACCTTCCAGGTCAACGGCGAGACCCGCGAGGTCGCCGCCTCGCCCACCCATACTCTGCTCGAAGTGCTGCGCGAGGAGCTGGACCTGACCGGCACCAAGCACGGCTGCGAGCTGGGCCACTGCGGCGCCTGCACCGTGCTGGTGGACGGCGAGCCGGTCCTCTCCTGCCTGCTGCTCGCCGTCGAGGCCCAGGACGCCGCCATCACCACCGTCGAGGGCCTCGCTCGCGACAATAACACCCTGCACCCGCTCCAATTGGCATTTGCCGAGCGCGGCGCGGCGCAGTGCGGCTACTGCACGCCCGGCTTCCTCGTCTCCGGCGTGTCCCTCCTGACACGCACCACCGATCCCAGCCGCGACGAGATCAAGGACGCCCTCTCCGGCAACCTCTGCCGCTGCACCGGCTACACCAAGATCATCGAAGCCGTCGAGCTTGCCGCCACGCGCATGCGTGAGACTCAGCAGCCTGTCCCGTCCAGCCGCAGCCGGAGGAACCGTCCATGATCGGCACATCGCTCCCCAAGATTGACAGCTATGCCAAAGTCACCGGCGCCGCCAAATACGCCGACGACCTCACCCTCCCGCGCATGGCCCACGGCCGCATCCTGCGCAGCCCGCACCCCCACGCGCGCATCCTGCGGCTCGACATCGCCCGCGCCCGCGCCCACCCCGGCGTCCTCGACGTGATCACCGCTGCCGATCTGCCGCGCCGCTACGGCATCATGCCCACCACCCAGGACGAATACCCCTTCGCGCTGGACACAGTGCGCTACGTTGGCGAGCCGGTCGCCGCCGTCGTCGCCGTGGACGAAGAGACCGCCGAAGAAGCATTGGATCTCATCGAGGTCGTCTACGCGCCGCTGCCCACCGTCTCGACCATCGAGGAAGCGCTGGCGCGCGAGGATATCCGCCTCCACGACACCACCAAACGCGGCAACATCATGAAAGAGGTCCATCTCGACTTCGGCGACGTAGACGAAGGCTTTGCCCAGGCCGACCTCGTGCGCGAGGACACCTTCTTTTTCGAGGGCACGACCCACGCGCCGATGGAAGAGCACTCCTGTGTCGCCGACTGCCGCCCCGATGGCAAGATCACCCTTTGGACCTCCACCCAGACCCCGCACTACGTCCACCGCGAGGTCGCCAAAGTGCTGGAGATTCCGCGCAGCCGCCTGCGCGTGATCGTCCCGCCCGTTGGCGGCGGCTTCGGCGGCAAGTGCGAGCCGTTCGCCCACGACTTCGCCGCCGCGCTCTTCGCCCTGCGCCACGGCCGCCCCGTCAAGTTCACTCTCAGTCGCGAAGAGGTCTTCTACTGCCATCGCGGCCGCCATCCCGTCAAGATGATCCTCAAAACCGGCGTCAAGCGTGACGGCGCCATCACCGCCGTCCACCTCCAGACCTTCCTCGACGGCGGCGCCTACGCCAGCTACGGCCTCGCCACCGTCTACTACACCGGCGCCCTGCTCACCGTCACCTACAAAATCCCGCGCTACAAGTTCGACGGCATGCGCCTCTACACCAACAAGCCCGCCTGCGGCCCCAAGCGCGGCCACGGCTCCACGCAGCCGCGCTACGCCTTCGAGTGCCAGCTCGACAAGATCGCCGAACAGCTCGGCCTCGACCCCGCCGCCTATCGCAAGCAGCTCGCCATCGAACCGTACAGCACCACCGTCAACGGCCTGCGCGTCACCTCCTGCGGCCTCGTCGAGTGCGTGGACAAAGTGGTGGAGGCCTCACGCTGGCGCGAGCGGCGCGGCCGCATGCCCGCCGGCACCGGCCTCGGCATCGCCATCAGCTCGTACGTCACCGGCGCCGGCAAAGCCATCTACTGGAACGACATGCCCCACTCCGGCGTGATCGTCACCATTGATCGCGGCGGCGGTGTGGCCGTGCTCTGCGGCTCCTCCGACATCGGCCAAGGCTCCGACACCATGCTCGCGCAGATCGTCGCCCACGAGCTGGGCATCGCCCTGCTCGACATCCGCGTCTACACCGGCGACACCGACCTCACGCCGGTGGACCTCGGCAGCTATTCCTCGCGCGTCACCTTCATGGCCGGCAACGCCGCCCGCGCCGCCGCCACCAAGCTGCGTGCGCTGCTGTTTGAAGCCGCCGCCGCGCACCTCGGCGTCCCCGCGGAGCGCCTCACCGCCGCGGACGGCCGCATCCACCTCGCGGACGACCCCGCCACCGGCCTCGCCTTCGCGGAAGCCGCGCAGCTCGCCGAGGCCGCGCACGGCACCCTCAGCGCCGTCGGCAGCTACACCCCGCCGAAGCTCGGCGGCGAGTTCAAGGGCGCTGGCGTCGGCATCTCCCCCGCCTACAGCTACACGGCCTGCGTCGCCCAGGTCGCCGTAGACCCCGACACCTACGACCTGCGCGTCGAAAAGCTCTGGGTCGCCCATGACTGCGGCCGCGCCCTCAATCCCACGCTCGTCGAAGGCCAAATCGAGGGCAGCGCCTACATGGGCTTCGGCGAGGCCGTGCTGGAGGAGCAGGTCTTCCGCAAGGGGCTGCACAAAATCCCTTCCCTGCTCGAATACAAGCTCCCCACCATCTACGACACCCCTGAGATCGTCGCCCTCACCGTCGAGACCCACGACCACGAAGGCCCGTACGGCGCCAAAGAGGCCGGCGAAGGTCCGCTCAACCCCATCATCCCCGCCATCGCCAACGCCGTCTACGACGCCATCCGCGCCCGCGTAGACTCCACCCCCATCACCCCCGACAAGATTGCCCGCGCCCTCAAAGAGCGCCAGCGCCCGCTCCCCGCGCCCGCCCGCCCCCACGGCGCACCCACCCCCATCGAGGTGATGCCGCTATGATGCGTTTACCGAAGTTCGAGTACCGCGCCGCGCGCACCGTCGCCGAAGCGTTGGAATGGATGGGCGAGTTCTCCAGCGCCGCCGACAAAGACCCGCAGGCCCATGCCATGCTCATGGCCGGCGGCACCGACGTGCTGCCCAACATGAAGCACCGCGTCTTCACCCCCCAGGTCGTCGTCGGCCTGCGCGGCGTCGCCGCCCTGCGCGGCATCGCCTACGATCCTGAGCACGGCCTGCGCCTGGGCGCCGGCGTCCGCCTCAGCGAGCTTGCCGCCTCCCCCATCATCCGCGCGCGCTACCCCGCACTCGCGCGCGCCGCCGAAGTCATCTCCACCCCCCAGCTCCGCCAGATGGGCACCCTCGGCGGCAACCTCTGCCTCGACACGCGCTGCAACTACTACAACCAGTCCGAATTCTGGCGCAAGGCCCGTGACTACTGCCTCAAGCGCGGCTCCGAGATCTGCCGCGTCGCCCCCAATGGCACCGGCTGCTACGCCGTCTCCTCCTGCGACACCGCGCCCGTCCTCATCGCCCTCGGCGCCACCGCGCGCATCGCCTCGCGCGCCGGCGACCGCATCCTGCCCATCGCCGATCTCTACCACGACGACGGCATCCACCCCGTGCGCCTGCATGACGGCGACGTGCTGACCGATCTCTACGTCCCATCCCCGCCGGGCGACTGGCGCTCCACCTACGAGAAGTACCGCGTGCGCGGCGCCTTCGACTTCCCCATCGCCAGCGTCGCCGCCGTCGCCCGCTTCGATGGCGCCCAGTGCGCCGACGTGCGGCTCGTGCTGCAAGGCGTCGCCACCCGCCCACTGCCCCTGCCGGAAGTCGAGGCGCTGCTGCGCGGCCAGCCCTGGACCCCCGATCTGCTCGATGCCGCCGCCGAGCTGGGCTACAAAGCCGCCCACCCCATGGACAACACCGCCGGCACCATCGCCCTGCGCCGTCGTATCGTGCGCGCCTACATCCGTCGCGCCCTCGATGCGCTGATCGCCCCATCCGTGATACACTGAGATACACTGAGCGCCTACGCACGCGAGCGATCCGGCCGCGCGTCCATCCTTCGCGCCCAATCGCTGAAAATTGCCACTTGCGGTGCGAAGGTCAAGGTGCTATACTTAGAAGTTGGCTGCACCTTGCGCCCAGCATAAACGTATCCGGCCCACGCTCATGTGCGAAATACCGCGCTGTGAGCGCGCCGTGGTGTGTGCGGGCTACTGGCTCGCGTGGTGGGTGCGAGGAGTTCGTGTGGATGTGGCGATGTTGAAGAAAGGCCTGTATGCCCAAGCGTGATGGGATTGAAGTCGAGGGCACGGTGACGGAAGCCCTGCCCAATGCCATGTTCCGTGTGCTGTTGGCCGATGGGGAGCATAGCGTGCTCGCCCACCTCTCCGGCAAGGTGCGCATGAACTTCGTGCGTATCGTCCCCGGCGACAAGGTGCGCGTCGAGCTTACCCCCTACGACCTCACGAAGGGACGCATCACCTGGCGTGTGCGCGGCTGAGCCGCGCGGCGCCCACAGGGACTGGTGCATCCTCGCTCGCACAGACAGCATGTTGAGCGTGTAGGCAGAGCTTTTTGTCGCCATGCGCCGGGGTTGCCGCGCCCGTCTTCATCCACTAGGCAGGATGGCCAATTCCGCCTACGCGCGTATCCCGTTGGCCGCGCCGCTCGCCTCTCTCAACAGAGCGTCGCTTCCAGACGGCAGCGGCAAACACACGCGATCACGCGGGCATCATTATAGAGGAGTTCATCACGATGAAAGTCCGAGCGTCGGTCAAGCCGCGCTGCGAGCACTGCAAGGTCATCCGGCGCGAGCGCGTCGTGATGGTCATCTGCAGCAAGAACCCCAAGCACAAGCAGCGGCAGGGCTAAGCAAGGCGAGGCAGCGTGCGTGTACGCGTTCAGGGTTCGGCGGATGCCCAGGCGCCCCTCAGCGGACGTCTGGGTTGCCGTCTGTCCAGAGTCGGGACCGTTGCGGCAGGCGTCCGCGACATCCCAGCACACAAGCGATGGCGATCATCAGGCGTTCTGTTGCGGCCGGCTTCCTGGTCGGCTGAGGATTGAAACAAACAAACAAACTAGTGCAAAGAGGAGCTGGCGCATGGCCCGAATCGCCGGGGTTGACATCCCCCGCGAAAAGCGCGTCGAAACCGCGCTGACGTACATCTACGGCATCGGCTCGTCCTACAGCAGGCAGGTTCTGACCGCCACCCGGGTCAGCCCCGATACGCGCGTCAAGAACCTCACCGAAGACGAGGTCGCCCGTCTTCGCGAGTACATAGACCGCAACCCCGAACACAAGGTCGAGGGCGATCTGCGCCGCGAAGTGGACATGAACATCAAGCGCCTGATCGAGATCGGCAGCTACCGTGGCCTGCGCCACCGCCGCAACCTGCCCGTCCACGGCCAGCGCACCCGCACCAACGCCCGCACCAAGCGCGGCGCCAAGAAGACCGTCGCCGGCAAGAAGAAGGCGACCAAGAAGTAACGACCAGCCAGTCGAGAGCAGTCACATCCGCCGCCTGAGCGCGGCGACACATCCGCGCGTCGTCACCAGCACGCGCGGATTGGGAAAGGGATACAGCACGTATGGCGGAAAAGGCTCCCAAGCGGCCCGTCGGCCGACAGCGGCGGCGTGAGCGTAAATCCGTGCCGCGCGGCCAGGCGCACATCCAGGCGACCTTCAACAACACCCTGGTCACCATCTCCGACCCCAACGGCAACGTCTTGTCGTGGAGCAGCGCCGGCTCATCCAACTTCAAGGGCTCGCGCAAGAGCACACCCTACGCCGCGCAAGTCACCGCCGAGACCGCCGCCCGCAAGGCGATGGAGCATGGCGTCCGCCAGATCGACGTCTACGTTCGTGGACCCGGCTCCGGCCGCGAGGCCGCCATCCGTGCGCTCCAGGCCACCGGCCTGCAAGTGACCTCCATCACCGACGTCACCCCCATCCCGCACAACGGCTGCCGCCCACCCAAGCGCCGCCGCGTCTAACCCCCGCGTTCGCCGGCCGTGTACGTACGGCCACGACCGGGCATCCATGCGAACCGTCTTTCGTAGCTGTTTTGTCACTCACCGTCACACCAACTACCGACTGGAGTGCGAAGTCTGGAGCGGTGGCCGCCTCCGTCCTGGGCGGCCGGGAACGCCTCGCCGGCGCTCCCGCGGTCGTGTGTAGCCCACGGCCCCCACCTGGCGCCAGCGGCGACTCCGCCCGTCGCAACGCAACGCCAACGCGACGCGACGACCCAGAGACCACCTAGAGGCGCTGTGCAGGCGCTTCGCGACACCGAAGTTCCCGACGATGGGAGCGCGTCGAGCGCGCGCCGCTGCGGCTGGCGGCGCGAGCCTCTTCCGCTCCACGACACAGCGCGTTCGGCCCGAAGCCGCGCCGGCAGGCAGAGTCCCTGGCGCACTCTGGCTCGCTTCGACGCCCGATTCTCAACAAACCGCACTCCACAGGAGGACGATACAGGACACATGGCCCGATATACTGGTCCCGTTTGCCGCCTCTGCCGCCGCGAGGGCATGAAGCTCTTCCTCAAAGGCGACAGATGCATGAGCCCCAAATGCGCCATCGAGCGGCGCAACACCCGCCCCGGCCAGCACGGCGCCGCCCGCGCCCGCAAGCTCTCCGGCCGCGGCACCCAGCTCCGCGAGAAGCAGAAGGTGCGTCGCACCTACGGTCTGCTCGAACGCCAGTTCCGCCGCTTCTACGACAAATCGCTCCACATGCCCGGCAAGACCGGCGACAACCTGATCCAGATGCTCGAAACGCGCCTGGACAACGTCGTCTACCGCCTCGGCTTCGCCGACTCGCGCGCCCAGGCGCGCCAGCTCGTCAACCACGGCCACTTCCAGGTCAACGGCCGCAAGACCGACATCGCCTCGTACATCGTCAAGGCCGGTGACGAGGTCGCCGTCCGCCAGCGCAGCCGCACCCTCGAATACTTCAAGACCCGCGCGCTCATGCTCGACGCCAAAGGCGTCCCGTCCTGGCTGCGGCTCGACCCCGGCGCCCTCGCCGGCCACGTGATCGCCGCCCCCGCGCGGCAGGATCTCGAGCTGCCCTTCGACGAGGCCCTCGTCGTCGAGTATTACCAGCGGTAGAGGAGGGGATCCCCTTGCTAGATATCGCTGTGCCCCACATCACCGCGACCGAAACCGAAGCCACCTACGCCAGCTACGACATCGAGCCGCTGGAAGCCGGATATGGCATGACCCTGGGCAACTCGCTCCGTCGCGTCTTGCTCTCCTCGCTCAGCGGGGCCGCGGTCACGTCCATCAAGATTGACGGCGTCCAGCACGAATTCCAGGATGTGCCGGGCGTCAAAGAGGATGTCACCGACATCGTGCTCAACGTCAAGAAGCTGCGCCTGCGCTCCTTCTCCGACCGCCCCGTCACCCTGCGTGTCGAGGTCAACGGCGAGCGCGAGGTCACGGCCGCCGACATCCAGGCGCCGAGCACGATCGAGATCGTGAATCCCGAGCAGCATATCTGCACGGTGGACGATCCCAACGCGCGCTTCGACATGGAGCTGGTCGTCGAGACCGGCAAGGGCTACGTCCCCGCCGAGTCCAAAGAAGACCAGCCCATCGGCCAGATTCCCGTAGACGCCATCTTCACGCCGGTGCGCCGCGTCAACTACCGCGTCGAGCACACCCGCGTCGGCCAGATGACCAACTACGACAAGATCATCCTCCAGATCTGGAGCGACGGCACCGTCACCCCGGATGAAGCGATGCGCCAGGCCTCCCACATCCTCGTGCAGCACTTCCAGATGATCGCCGAGTACAACGAGCCGGGCATCGTCGAGCCGGCGCCCCTCGCCATCCCTGGCGCCACCGCCTACCAGATCTCTCAGAAGATCTACGATACGCCCATCGAAGAGCTGGAGCTCTCCGTGCGTGCTTACAACTGCCTCAAGCGCAGCAACATCACGCGCGTCGGCCAGGTGCTCACCATGGGCCGCGAGGATCTGCTCGCGGTGCGCAATTTTGGCGAGAAGAGCCTCACCGAGCTGGCCGAGCGCCTGGTCGAGCGCGGCTACCTGCCCGCCATCCGCCCAACCGACCACCCCGCCGCCACCTCCTCCTCCGGCCTCGCCGAGCTGGATGGCGACGACAACTTCTAGCCACTTCTCTAGTGGCTCTCAGAGCCACCGCTCAGGAGGACGAGTGTGAGGCATCGTATCGCGGGCAACCGCATCAACATGCCCGAGCCCAAGCGGCGCGCGGCGTTCCGCAACCTGATTGACGGGCTGATCACCCATGAGCACGTCACCACCACCACGGCCCGCGCCAAGGCCGTCCAGGGTGAGGCCGAAGGCCTCATCGCCACCGCCATCCGCGGCCACAACAACGCCTGGGCGCACCTGACCGCCGTAGTGGAGGACGAGTATCTCGCCGAACAGGTGCTCGCCGTTGCCCGCAAGGGCAGCTTCCGCGTGAACGACGAGATTCCCGCCCTCGATGAGCTGAACGCCCAGCGCGAGCGCGCGCACAAGCTCCCGCTCAGCGAAGAGGGCCGAGCACGCAAGCTGCGGCGCATCGAGGCCATGCAAAAAGAGATGCTCGATCTGATCCGGGACCGCGATGAGGCGCAGCGCGCCCTCGACGCCGCGCGCGAGGCGATGGCGATTGAGCTGCACGCCCGCCGCACCATCCTGCGCCACCTCCCGCGCGAGCTGGCGGTGCGCAAGATCTTCGAGCAGCTCGTGCCCAAGTACAATGGGCGCAACGGCGGCTACACCCGCGTCACCAAGATCGGCCGGCGCCTGGGCGACGCCGCCGAGATCGCGCGGCTGGAGCTCGTCTGAGCAATCAACAGGTGGAACGTCGTGTGAATGTCGCCGTGCTCGTCGCCTACGATGGCACCTCGTTCGCCGGCTTCCAGCGCCAGTCGCCCGACAAAGGGCCGACGGTGCAGGGAGCCATCGAACAGGCCATCCAGCGCATCGCGGGCGTGGCGACGACCATCGAGGGCGCGGGCCGCACCGACAGTGGGGTTCACGCCTCAGGACAGGTGATCAGCTTCCAGACATCCGCCCGGCTGACTCCGCCGGACTGGCGGCGCGCGCTGAACGCGCTGCTGCCAGGTGAGATCGCCGTGCGGGCCGCCTGTGCGGTGGACGACGGCTTCCGCGCCCGTCACAGCGCGCTCGCCCGTGGCTATCGCTACCGCGTCCTCTGTGACGCCACCCGCGATCCGCTGCGCGAGCGCTACGCCTGGCGCGTCTCCCACCGGCTGGACGTTCCGGCCATGCGCGACGCGGCGCGGTCGCTGCTCGGCGAGCACGACTTCGCCGCCTTCGGCTCCAGCCCGCATGACCGGCGTGGCGACGGCTTGCGCGGTCACACGGTGCGGACGATGCTCGCCGCCGCGTGTGAGCAGCGGCCCGCTTGCGCCGGCTCGCCGGCAGCCGAGCCAGTGGGTGAGCCAGTGGGTGAGCCAGGCGCGGAGCCGGAGAGAGAGGCCGTCGAGGTGGAGTTCCGCTTCACCGCCAACGCCTTCCTATCGGGCATGGTGCGCCGGCTCGCCGGCACACTCGCGCTCGTCGGCGCGGGCAAGCTGACTGTCGCGGACTTCCAGGCCATCCTGGCGGCGCGCGACAAGGCGCATCCGGGCGCGGCGGCCCCCGCGTGCGGCCTCTGCCTCACGCACGTCGTCTACCCGCCCGGCAGCGTCACCTGGAGCGTCGCCTGGTAAGCATATCCAGCGCGGTCCACCTGACGGCCACGAGCAATCACGAGCAATCACGAGCAATCACGAGCAATCATCGGCACTCGTCGCGCGGTGCGCGTCACAGGGAGAACCACATGAATCCGAAAACGTACAGCGCCAAGCGCGACGATCTACAGCCGCGCTGGTACATCATTGACGCCGAGAACCAGATTCTTGGCCGCCTCGCCACCCAGGCCGCCACCATCCTGCGCGGCAAGCACAAGCCCACCTTCACCCCGCACATGAACTGCGGCGACTTCGTGATCGTCGTCAACGCCGCCAAGGTCGCCGTCACCGGCAAGCGCCTCGACCAGAAGATCTACTATCGCCACAGCCAGTATCCCGGCGGCCTCAAGCAGGAGACGCTGCGCCAGGTGCTCGCCAAGCATCCTGAGCGTGCGATCGAGCGCGCCGTCAAGGGCATGCTCCCGCACAACCGCCTCGGCGCCGACATCCGCGGCCGCCTCAAGGTCTACGCCGGCCCCGACCACCCGCATCAGGCCCAGCAGCCCATCCTGTGGCAGCTGCCCACCGCCGATGATGTGCTCGCGCAACAGGAGCAGGCCACCGCCGCTCCGGCCTAGCCGGCGGCCCCACGTCCATACGTGCCCTGACACCACCACATCCACCACAGCCCACCTGGAGGAACCACCTTGGCGGAGAACCCGAACCCTTACTACTACGGCACCGGCCGCCGCAAGACCGCCGTCGCCCGCGTGCGCCTCTATCCCAACGGCGACGGCCGCATCACCGTCAACGGCCGCGACGCCGAGCAGTATTTCCCGCGTGAGACGCTCATGCAGGCTGTCCGCAGCCCCCTGCGCCTGCTGGAGCTTGCCAATCACTTCAACATCACCATCAAAGTCGTCGGCGGCGGTGGCAGCGGCCAGGCCGGCGCCGTGCGCCACGGCATCTCGCGCGCCCTCCTGCGCGCCGATGAGGGCTTCCGCCCCACCCTGCGCCGCGCCGGCTTCCTCACCCGCGACCCGCGCATGAAGGAGCGCAAGAAGTACGGCCTCAAGCGCGCCCGCAAGGCTCCGCAGTACACCAAGCGCTAACCTCTCGCCGCGCGCTCGCGTTCAGCGCGCCATTCTAGCGAGCGGACTCACTGGCCTGGGGGTTCGCTCGTCGTGCTGTGTGGTCCGCACTGGGCGGATCGCCACCCAGATCGCCAAGAGGTACGCCAGATCGCCACATACGGAACGTGGCGATCTGGCGATCTGATATCATGACAGCATCTCGTCTCACCTATTGCTGGTATCAGCTCGTTGTGGGCATCATCTTGCCATGGGCAGGAGAAATTATCTGATTGAAGGCGTGTCCGGCGCCGGCAAGACGGCGGTCTGCACAGAATTGCAGCGGCGCGGCTACCAGGCCATTCATGGTGACAGGGAATTGGCGTATCAAGGCGATCCGGACACGGGTCAACCGACGGATGGCCTCAAGCACGAGCACTCGGCTGCCTTCATTTCCGAGCACCACATTTGGGATGTCGAGAAAGTCAAAGCCTTGGTCGCCAACCAGGAGGAGGCAGTCACCTTCTTCTGCGGTGGTTCGAAGAATTCCTCCAAATACATCGCGTTATTTGACGGCGTGTTTGTCCTGGATGTCGACCTGGACACCAGTCTCCGGCGGATTGATGAGCGCGTGGCACTGGACCCAACTGATTGGGGCGGAACACCAGAGGAACGGGAAATCACTGTGCGCATGTATCACACGAAAGAAGACATTCCCAAAAACGGGATGATCATTGATGCCACTCCACCGCTCGCGCGCGTCGTGGACGAGATCATCCGTCTAAGCGGCGCAAATACCACACTGTAGAGCGTTCTGCACGAGGCGAGTGCCAGGTAGCATCTCGCTGGACCGAGTCGTGCCGCGTGCGTGAGGCGTCGCATGTAGACGCGACGACTGGTCACGGGGAGATGCGGGGAGATCACCGGGGCAGTGTGGGCTCCAAGTAGCACCGGCCGAGTGCGTTGCCCTGGACGAAGAAGAAAGAAGCAGACGGCGGCGCCCCCCACATCGCGCGGGAACCTCCTCGACAACCTCGTCGAAGACGATGTGCCGATCACACGCGGGCTCTCACTGCTCAGCTCGCCGCCGCCATTGCGTGGCAGATGCCAGACGCGATGCTACCAAACACGCTCTCAGAAGGGGCAGATCGTCAGATCGCCACAATCACAGCGTGGCGATCTGACGATCTGCCCCTCTGGCGGTCTGGGCCACCCAGGCGGCACGACGCGGCCTGAAGGGCAGGGGTGGTAATCCCGAAGGGCCAGATGCCAGTGGGGGGACGCTTCCTGGCATAAATGCCGGGGCTAATCCCGTGGGTCAAGAAGCCGGTGGGGCGACGGGATTAGCCCCGGCCTTCAGGCCGGGAAGTCCGCTCCCACGCGGGCGCTGCCCCCTCAGGATTACCCCCGGCCCTCAGGCCGGGAAGCCGACGAACGGCAACAACGTCGCCCAAATCCGTTTTGAGATGGAGCGCCGCCGCGCCTTCGCTCCCCACAAAAACGCGGGCGAGCCACTTACCGTGACCCGCCCGTTTCTCTGCCCTCTGCGACCTCTGCGGTTCAATTCTCACGCCCTCGCTGTCGTTCGCGGCGCGTAGCGGTTCAGCAGGTACACGATCCCCGCGCTGCCGAACAGCCCTAGCACGCCCGCCAGCACCAGATTCCCCGGATCCACCGACCAGTGCTTGATGCCGAAGACGCTCGTACTCAGCGACGCGATCACGAAGAACGCCAGCAGCAGCACCGCCACGAACGCCACCGCGCCAAAGCCCAGCAGCGGCAGTTGCCCCCGCAGCGGTCCCACGCCCAGGTTGCCCGACTGCCGCATCAGCGCGAAGATGCTGAAGCCCACCAGCGCCAGCACGATCACCGCCACGATCCAGCCGCCCACCACCGGAATGAAGTGCAGCCCAAACAGGATCAGCAGCACCAGCGCCAGCAAAATCGCGACCCAGCCGACCTGCGCGTTCTGCCCGAACTGCCCCACCAGGATCGTATTCACGAACGCCAGCGCCGGCGCCGCGAAGCGCAGCCGTGGATTCAGATTCTGCACCTCGCGGAACTTCGCGTAGGACTGCCGGTACTTCCGCTGCTTGAAATAGATGCGCCCGCGCAGCGCCTGCGTATTCGCCGCCCCCAGCATCGGTCCCTGCCGATCCACCACATCCAACGCCCGCAGCGAATCGTCGTAGCGCTTCAGCTCCACGTAGGCGTTCGCCTTGATCAGCTCCGCCTGCGTCAGGCTCTTGTCGTTGCGCAGCGCCGCGTCGCTCGCCTGCACCGCTCCCTCGGGATCCTTATCGCTCAGCAGCACCACCGCCCGCATCAGGTGCGCCCCCGCCAATCGCGGCTCCAGCCGGCACGCCTCATCCGCCTCCACCCGCGCCCCCGTCATATCGCGCTTCGCCGTCAGCACCTCCGCGAGCTGCACGTGCGTCTTCGCCTGCTTCGGCGCCAACTGCACCGCCCGCCGCGCCGCCGTCTCCGCCTCCGCCGGCACCCGCCCCAGCGGACCCGACCGCTGCACCAGCGCCGACGAGAGCACCAGCTGCGCGTCCACATTCGTCCCCTGCGCGCGGATCGCCCGCCGCGCCTCCTCAGCCGCCTCGTCTATCTGCCCCTGCTGCAAGAGCGCCTGCGCCAGCACCACGCGCGTATTCGCGTCGCCCGCGTCCTTCTCCAGCCGCTTGCGCGCGAGGCGTTCGGCCTCGTCGGGCCGCCCCATCCCCAGCGCGTAGCGCGCCTTGCCCAGCGCGCCGCCGGGGATGACCATCATCTCCCCCCGGCCGCGGCCCATCATCCGGTTCATGTATCGCTCTCGTCTTTCCTCGCCCCGACCGCGCCCCACTGGCGATCAGAGCGGCACGCATAGCATTGCATGATCGGCAGAACGCCGATGAGTGCTGAGATTATCAGCCTTCATTATACCCCTTCCTCCGCCTCCGGCCAATATATCGTGGACCCCCTATCTCACGACCATCCTCAGCGCCCACACTCAGCCAAGACATCCATCGCCATGAAGCTGTATGCGTGACGACGGACTTCGCGGCCGCTAGGCCCTCCAGGCGCGATTGCAATCGCCAGCCAGCCCTGCCACGCCTCCAACTCCTTTACTACACCATTCCCATCCACCTTCCGCTGCCCTGCTCCTGCTCACTCCTTCTATCATCCCCGCTCCTTCTATCATCCCCGCTCATGTGCTATGCTGTCGCGCAAGCCGTATGCCTGTCTCACCAGAGGGTACGTCGCCATGTCCATCCAGCCCATCGGCCACCACAAGCGCCTCCCCGCCTATGCTCTGCTCGCCGCCCTGTTCCTGATGCTCACCCTCTCCGCCTGCGCTACCTCCGCGCCTTCCATCTCCACGCCCCGCTCCGACGCCACCCATATCGCCTCGGCGACCGCCACCCGCTCCGCCGAAGCCGCCCGCACCGCCACTCCCGTCCAGGTGGATGTCTCATCCACCCAACGCGGCCATGCCGCTACTGGCGATGTCCACCTGATCGTCGCCGTAACCGTCACCAACCGCACCGTGTCCCCCATCGCCCTCCTGATCCCCATGTGCCACTCTCCCAACCCCATCCAACTCGCGCTGCTCGACGTGCTCGGCCGTCTCACCTGGTATGCCCCGCAAGATACGACGGCCTGCATTCTCGACGACACCCTCACGGACCTGAGCCCGACCCTCCCTGCCGGTGCCGCGCACACCTGGATCTACGACGCCGACCTCTCCGCCACCGCATCCGCGGCCGGCTCGCCCGCCATACCCGGAGCCCGCTACACCCTCCTTGCCACCGTCGCCGAGTGGCATCAAGGTACTGCTAACCAGGCACAACACAATCCCGGCATCCCGCACGGCTCCGCCGTCGGCCAGACGACCGTGCTCATCCAGTAACGCCGCTCTGGCCCACCGCCCCGCCGCGCTTGACCACCTCGCCTCGCCGCTGTTATACTCAGCGGGATATAGACCGGCAGCGAAGGGAGCGCGGATATGGCCCAGATGGGCGTGTATCCCGTCCCCTCGTGCCGGGAGTGCGGGTTGGAGTCGGCCGGACGCTGCACCGTCTGCCGCCGCAGCCTCTGCATAGACCACTTCGGCTTCGAGGACCACAATCCCTGCGTCGCGCGGCTGGCCCGTCACGCCGCCGAGACCATCTGCTACGTCTGCGGCGTCCCCGTCCGCCCGCAACAGTGGTCCACCTCCGTCTTTGCCCACTATATTGATGCGGGCGCCTGCGCGGGCTGCGGCCGCTACATCTGCGCCGAGCGCCACACCCGCCAGCGCGACGAGCGCGTCGAGCTGGTGCGCGATCACCTCCGCAGCCATCGCTACCACCACGTCACGCGCTACTGCTCGGTCTGCGCGCCGCTGCGCGGCCTCGGCGGATTGCGCGGCGCCGGCCGTTGGGCCGCCCTGCTCTCGGCCGCTGGCGCGCTGGCCTTCCTGATTGCCACCAAAGCGCTGTGACATGCTCCCTCTCACCACAGAGAGGGGCCGAGGGTGAGGACTTCCATACCAGACAGAAACATGGAGCGGAACATCATGGACGTTACGGCCGCCGCGCGCGACCTCGAAGCGGTGCTCGACCGCTACCGCGCCCAGGTGAACGACGCGCTGCGCGCCGCCGTCGCCCAAGTGAATGACGCGCCGCGCGCCGCCGTCTCGCCCACCTCGCCTGTGTACGACGCGCTCGCCGCGTTCCAGGGCCAGATCGAATATCACTTCGGCTGGCGCCACGCCGACCTCACCCCCGCGCGCCTGCGCTCCGGCAAGCTCCTTCGCCCAACCCTGCTATTGCTCGCCTGCGAGCTTGCCGCCGGCCGCCACGGCGCGGATCAGGCCGAGCGCGCGGCGCTGGCGCGTCGAGCGGTCCCGGCCGGCGTCTCTGTCGAGCTCGTTCACAATTTCTCGCTCGTCCACGACGACATCGAGGACGGCGACGAGCATCGCCACCACCGCGCCACCCTCTGGAAGCTGTGGGGCGTGCCGCAAGCGATCAACACCGGCGACGCCATCTTCGCCATGGCCCGCCTCGCCCTCTGGCGCCTGCTCGAAAGCGACGTGCCGCCCGCCGTCGTCGTGCGCCTGGCCGAGCTGATAGACCGCACCTGCCTGGAGCTGTGCGAAGGCCAATTCCTCGACATGCGCTTCGAGGGGCGCCGCGACATCACCGCCGCCATGTACCTGGAGATGATCGCGCGCAAAACCGCCGCCCTGATGAGCTGCGCCGCCGAGATGGGCGCGCGCCTGGCCGCACCCGACGACGCCGATCTCCCCGTCCAGCTTGCCCGCTTCGGCCGCTCGCTCGGCCTGGCCTTCCAGCTACGCGACGACCTGCTCGGCATCTGGGCCGCCGAAGCGCTGGGCAAGAGCGCCGCCGGCGACCTGCGCCGCAAGAAGATGAGCCTCCCCATCATCCACGCGCTGGAGACCGCCATGCCGGAAGATCGTGAAGAGCTGGCGGCGATCTACGCCGCGCCAGGCCCCGCGACCGAGGCCCAGATCGCGATCATCCTGGGCGTCCTCGACCGCACCGGCGCGCGTGCGCGCGTCCGTTCCGCCCTGCGCGGTGAAGCCGACACCGCCCGTGCGGCGCTACACGACGCCGCCGGCGACACGCCCGAAGCGCGCGAGGCGCATGCGCTGCTCGACACCCTGGTCGCCTTCGTGGCCGCCGCGGAATAGCGCCCTCATCTTCGCCTCCCTCCGCTTGGGCGCGGGCCGCGCCAGATGATACAATAGGCTGGCGCGCCGTCCATGCGGACGTAGCGCGCTCACTCCACCGCATCGTCATCGCGGCACAGCGTCGTTTGGTGATGGCGAGCGGGCATGCGGGCGTCATACAGGCGTAAGGGGGCGAAGAGGCGATGTCTGGACACTCGAAATGGCATCAAATCCGGCGTCAGAAAGGCGTCAACGACGCCAAGCGCGGCCAGCTCTTCACGCGGCTCGGCCGTGAGCTGGTGGTCGCGGTGCGGGAGGGCGGCGGCCCCGACCCCGACGCCAACTTCCGCCTGCGCATGGCGATCCAGCGCGCCCGTGAGGCGAACATGCCGATGGACAACATCGATCGCACCATCAAGCGCGCCAGCGGCGGTGGTGAGGGCATGCAGCTCGAAGAGATCACCTACGAAGGCTATGCGCCTGGCGGGGCCGCGATCATGGTGCAGGTTATGACCGACAACCGCAACCGCGCCGCCGCCGAGGTGCGCAACGTCTTCAACAAGAACGCCGGCAACCTGGGCGAGATGGGCTGCGTGGACTGGATCTTCGAGCCGCGTGGCGTGATCGAAGTCTCGCTGGACGGCCGTAATCCCGACGAGCTGAGCCTGGACGCGATCGACGCCGGCGCCGAAGACGTAGACCCCGCCGGACCGGACGATACCGAGCTGACGATCTACACCGAGCCGGCCAATCTCGAAGCGGCACGCCAGGCGCTCGAAGCGAAGAAGCTCAATATCCTGCGCGCCGAGAGCACACTCGTCCCCAAGACCAAGATCGAGCTGGCCGAGAAAGAGGCGATGCAGACGCTGCGCCTGATCGACCGGCTGGAAGACCTCGACGACGTGCAGAACGTCTACACCAACGCCGAGATCGCCAACGAGTTTGCCGAGAAGTACGAAGGGTAGACGCGAGAGGGGCGGGAAGCGCGGTGGCGAGCGTACAGCCAGGCATGCGACGTGATGAACCCGGTGCGCCGCGCCGGGTGATCGGGGTGGACCCCGGCACGGCACGGCTGGGCTACGCCGTTGTGGAGGAGCGGCGCGGCCGTCCGCAGCTGGAAACGTGCGGCGTCATCGAGACGCCCAAGACCCAGCCCATGCCGCAGCGGCTCCTCGCCCTCTTCGAACAGCTCAGCGCCATCGTACGCGATCATACGCCGAAAGAGATGGCCGTCGAAGAGCTTTTCTTCGCCAAGAATGTGACCACCATCGTCACCGTCGGCCAGGCGCGCGGCATCGCCCTGCTGGTCGCGGCGGAAGCGGGCCTCGGCGTCTTTGAGTACAAGCCGATGCAGGTGAAACAGGCGGTGCATGGCTACGGTCTGGCCAAGAAAGAGCAGGTAGGCGAGATGGTGCGCGTGCTGCTTGGCCTCGACAGCGTGCCCAAGCCGGACGACGCCGCCGACGCCGCCGCCATCGCCATCTGCCACCTGCACACCTCGCATCTGAGTGGACTCTGACGGACAGACTCTGACGGCGACGGCATGAGCGAGCGTCGAGGACAGAGGAGGAGCAACGCATGATCGCGGCGGTGCGCGGCACGCTGGAGGGCAAGACGCTGGATGGCGCCCTCATCACGGTCGGCGGGGTGACACTGCGCGTGCTCGCCCCGCTCACCACCCTCGCCCGCCTCAACGTCGGCGAGCCAGTTCACCTGCACACCCACCTCTTCGTGCGCGAAGACGCGCTCAGCCTCTACGGCTTCGCCACCCCCGACGACCGCGACATGTTCGAGCTGCTGCTGAGTGTCGGCGGCGTCGGCCCGCGTATCGGCCTCGCGCTGCTCTCTGGCCTCTCGGCCGCCGGCCTGCGCGATGCTGTGATCACCGAAGATATCACCCGCCTCTCGACAGCCCCCGGCGTCGGGAAGAAACTGGCCGCGCGCCTCGTGCTGGAGCTGCGCCCCCGCTTCGAGAAGCTGATGCCCTTCGGCCCGTCCGCGCCCGGCGCGCCCGCCACTTCCGGCAGCCTGCGCGGGCAGGTCGTCGAAGCGCTCACCGGCCTGGGCTACACGCCACAGCAAGCCGCGATGGCCGCGCGTGGCCTGCCCGAAAGCAGCGACGCCAGCCTCGAAGACCTGATCATGCGGGCGCTGCGCAACCTGGCGAGCGAGTGAGGCGGTGGGGGTACGGTGGTCGGGCCGCGCAGCGCGTCAGGGCAGTGGGAAAGTGGGAATAGGCGGATAATCGCCGCATGGCCCGGCATGCTACACTGCGCGCATGGCAGATAGCCCACTCCAATCTGAGGCGCACGGACGAGACGGAGAGGCCCCGAATGAAGCATGATGTCATCGCCCCCTGGGCGGAGCCTGTTCCCGACGCCCCCTATCCCGTGACGGCGGAGTATCTGCTGACGCTTCCCGATGACCTCTGGCAGTACGAGATCGTGGCAGGGAGACTGGTGCGGATGCCAGGGTCAGGAAACGCCGCGTCGAGCATCGCCTTGTATCTGGGTAGCCTGCTCATCGCGTAGGCGCGACCGCGCAAGCTGGGGCGTGTGACTGGCGCCGACGGCGTCTACAACCTCACACCCACCGGCGCATCGCTGGAGACAGCACTGATCCCCGACGTCGCCTTCGCGTGCGCCGAGCGGCTCGCCCCGTTGGGCAGCGCCGAGGCGCAGGGCATCCCGCGTCTCGCCCCCGATCTCGTCGCTGAGGTCGTCTCGCCCAGCCAGTTTCGCCCCGAAATGGCCGCCAAAGCCCGGCTCTATCTTGATTCAGGCGTGCGGTTGGTATGGATCATCTGGCCGCGTGCGCGCCAGGTGGACGTCTGGCGTCCCGGCGCTGATTCGCCGGTGGCGACCCTCGGCATCACCGACAGCCTGAACGGCTTCGACATCCTGCCCGGCTTCACTCATCCCCTCGCCGACCTGTTCGCGGAATGAGGATCGCTTCCTCGCCTCCCTCGTGCTCGTCGCCTTCCTCATCCGCCATCGCATCCGGCATCGCATCCGGCATGGGTGGCGGCGCATGCACAGCTTGCACCACCCGCTCGACGAAGCGCTCCGCCTCGCCGGCATCCGCCAGATCGGACGGCAAACGGAAGAACGCCCGCTCGTCGTCCTCGCTATGGTGATGGATCCAGCGGGCGATGATATTGATCTGATCCACCTCGGCCTTGCCCACGCGCTCCGGCGGCCTGCCCAGCGCCGCCGCCTCGCTCACCAGCGCGCGCAGCTCCTCGGCCAGCGTCACCGGCTCGATGGGCGTGCGCCGCTGCCGCGCCAGCCGCCCGTGGCGCACCAGGTACATCTCGACATGTTCCGGCTCCGCCGAGGGATAGACGATCAGCAGGTTGTTCGCCTCCACCGCCCCCGTGATCAGGCGTTGGCCGAGCAACACCTGATCGGCGCCGCGCAGGGCGTCGCGCAGCCGCGCCGCGCGCTCGTAGTCCTGGCGCGTGGACGCCTCGAACATCTCGCGCTTGAGCCGGTCGAGCAGGTCGTCGCGCTCGCCGCCCAGAAACGCGCATGCCTCCTCCACCGCCGCGCGATACGCCCGCTGGCGCCCCTCGTCCAGCTCGCCACGACACGGCGCCGGGCAGCGCTTCAGGTGGTAGCGCAGGCATGGCTCGCTGGCGGGCGCCTGCGGCGGCAGCGAGCGCGTGCAGGTGCGGATGGGGAAGACCTTCTGGATCAGCTCGATGGTCGCGTCCACGATGCGCCCGCTGCGGAATGGGCCGAAGTAGCGCGCGCCGTCGGCCGCCACGTCACGTGTGGCGTAGAAGCGCGGATAGGGGTGCTGCACGTCCACCTTGATGAACGGGTAGTGCTCGTAGTTGCGCAGCTGCACGTTATAGCGCGGCTGCAGCTCCTTGATCAGCCGCGACTCGACCAGCAGCGCCTCCAGCTCCGAGCCGAGCTGGCGCGTCTCAATCGCGCGCACGCTCTGCAGCAGGCCGTCCATCTTGCGCGTGTAGCCGAGCGGCTGGTGATAGTAGCTCGCCAGCCGGTCGCGCAGGCATTTCGCCTTGCCGACGTAGATCACCTCGCCGTGCTCGTCTTTCATCAGATAGACGCCGGGCGTGGTCGGGAAGCGCTGGCGCCAGGCCGGGTTCAGGTACATCGTCCCCGTCGGGCGCGCATGCGACGGACCGGAGCGCGACGGCGCGACGCCGTCCAGCACGCGGAAAAGGTCTTGCAGCGTCTCGCAGCCCTCCTCGCGCGCCCGCGCCAGCAGCAGCAGAAACACCCGCGCGGTGATATGGGCGTCGGGCAGGGCGCGGTGGCGGTCGCGCACCGGAATGTGCAGCGCGGCGGCGACACGATCCAGCCCGGCGCGGCGCATGCCCGTCAGATAGCGCCGCGCCAGCGCGATGGTGTCCACCCCCTCCAATGGGAAGGCCGGGGCGATGCCGCAGCGATCCGCCTCGTAGCTCAAGAAGCCCAGGTCGAAGCCGATGTTGTGGCCGACGATGGGCCGCTCGGCGATGAAGTCGCGCAGGCGCGGCAGCACACTCGCGGCGCTCGGCGCACGCGCTACCATGCGCTCGCTGATGCCGGTGAACTTGGTGATGAACCGCGGGATGTGTCGCTCCGGGTTGATGAGCCGCGAGAAGTTGGCGCCTAGCTCCGTGCCGCACACCACCACCGCCCCTACCTCGATCAGCCGGTGCCGGCCAGGCGCGAGACCCGTCGTCTCCACATCCAGCACGACGAACTCGCACTCCGCCAGCGCGCGTGCCGCGACTGACCACGCCGCCAGCCCCCAATGCCCCGCATCGTCTTGCACGAAGAGCGGCGACGGGCGCAGCAATTGCTCCACCAGGCGATCCCACGGCGAGGACAGGCCGGGCGTGAGCGGCGCGCTGCCGAAGATGTGCCGCGCCAGCTCGGCGGCGGGCAACGGCTCGTTGCGCTGCGTCAGCAGGTCACGCGCGCGCAGCAGCAGTCCCCCATGCGCTGGCGGTGCGGTAGAATAGTCGGTGGCCGTATCGGCGCCGGCGCCGGTATCCGCATCGGCATCAGCGTCGGCCGTCGCCACCGCATCCGCCGGATCGACGTCCGCCGCGGGCTGCCCAGTCGTCCGCCGCGCGCGCGCCTGGCTCGCCACGGGTCGTCCTCCCTCCAGCGCCGCGCTGGCTCTATCGGCCGCGTATGTAGCCAACAAGCAGCACGATAGCACGGGCGTTCAATTGCGTCAACACGCCGGGACAGGGGATTCAGGGATTATGGAGCTACGTGAGGTGCGCGAGGCCGCGGAGTGGGATGCGCTGGTGGTGGACCACCCGCACGGGCATCCGCTGCAATGCTGGGGATGGGGCGAGGTCAAGCGCGCCTCCGGCTGGCGGGCGCACCGGCTCGCCGTCTTCGATGGCGGCGCGTTCCGCGCCGGCGCGCAGGTGCTCACCCGCCCCTTCCCCGGCGGCGTCCCGCTCGCCATGACCTACGCGCCGCGCGGCCCGGTCGCCGTGCCGGACGACGCCGACGCGCTGCGCGCGCTGGCCGAGGGCCTGCGCCGCCACGGCGCGCGGCAGGGCAGCATCTTTTGCAAAGTGGACCCCGCCTGGCCGGACAACACCGCCCACGCGCTGCTCAAAGCTGGCTTCCGCCCCACGACCGAAAACGTCCAGGTCGTGGACACCTACACGATTGATCTCACCCAGCCCGAAGACGCCATCCTCGCCGGCATGCGCTCCAAGACGCGCCAGTACATTCGCAAGGCCGAGCGCGAAGAGACCGAGATCGTGCGCGACACCACCGGCGCCTGGGTAGACGCCTGCTACGCGATGTACGAGGAGACGGCCCGCCGCGCTGGCTTCGGCCTGCATCCCAAAGCCTACTACGTGGACCTCTTCCGGCTGTACCCCGCCGCGCGCCAATACCTCTACGTGGCGCTGCGCCACGGCACGCCGCTCTCATTCCTGTGGATGGTCTGCGCGGGCCGGCAGGCGGTCGAGTTCTACGGCGGCGTGGCGGATGCCGGCCAGGAGTGGAAGAGCAACTATCTGCTCAAGTGGCACGCCATCCGCCAGATGAAGGCCGCAGGCTACGCGATCTACGACCTGAACGGTCGCGTCAACGAGGGGATCTCACAGTTCAAGCAGGGGTTCGGCCCGGCCGAGACCGCCTGGGTCGGCCCGTTCGACGCCGTCTACCGTCCCATGCTGTACACGGCCTGGGCGCGCGGGCTGCCGCTCGCCCGGCGCCTGTTGCGCCGCGCCGGCTGACGGTAACAGTGATGGTGAGCGCGGCTCCCCTCTCCCCGCCACAGCACACGCGCCGCCACTCGGCTCACCCTCTCCCCACGGGGAGAGGGAGGGGGCTGGGGGGTGAGGACTCCCTACTGGCGAATCAGCTCGAAGGGAACCGTCTGCTGGCGTCGCACCGCACGCTCGACGATGCGCCGCGCGGCGGTGACGCGCTCGTTGCCGACCTGGAAGGCGATGAGCGAGCCGAGCACGATGCCGCACATGCCTCCCAACACAATGCCCTCGACGAAAAACCGGTTACGCAACGTCGCCATCGCCGTTACCCTTCTCGCGCCTCATTGCAAATACACGACGGTCGGAGCCTCGCTCCAGAGCCGTTCCAGTCGGTAGAACTCACGCTCCATCGGCCCGAAGATATGCACGATGACGTCACCGTAGTCCAACAGCACCCAGCCGCCCTCGGCATTGCCTTCGCGTCCCCGCGTGCTGACGTGAAGCTCGCCCATCTTGTCATCTATCGCTGAGGCGATAGCCTGAATCTGCCGGCGGTTGGCGCCCGTGCAGATGACGAAGTAATCGGCGATGACCGACAGCTCGCGGATGTCGATCATGGTGACATCGGCGGCCTTCTTATCGGCGGCGACATCTACGATGGTCTTGGCGACATCAACAGGCTCCAGTGCGCGTCCCTCCCTCGCTGCTCTTTGCCAGTTCCATGGTCCGCACCGGTCGCGCGCGTCACGTGGCGCGGCGTCCGCGTTCCATGTGCAGTATAGCATGAGAGAGACGTGCGCGGCAGCCAGGGCGGTTCCAGGCGCGTGCCGTTGCTCTACGGAGCGAGCGGCGGCACGGCACAGTCACTTGGACGGACATGCCCGCCGAATGTACCCCTGCTTCTCAGCCAAAGGTCCCAGCCGAGATGCGCGCGGCGCCGATCTCGTGTACAGAAGAGAGTGCGCGCACGCTCGCATAGGATGCTACAATAGGTCCGCCAACAATACCGTCGGCTTTCGCATTGATCCCCTTTCCGGTCCTCTCAGCAGATCGTGAGCTTCTCTGATGCGCTACGCCATTCTCTCAGACGTTCATGGCAACGACGAGGCGCTGCGTGCCGTCCTCGCGGACATCCAGCGCATCAGCCTCGACTATGGCGCCGCCATCGATCAGGTGTGGTGCCTGGGCGACGTGGTTGGCTACGGTCCCGAACCCGGTGAGTGCGTGCGGCGCATCCGCACCCGCTGCGACATCTGCATCCCCGGCAACCACGACTGGGCGGCGGTCGGCCGGCTCGACCTGGCGGATTTCAGCGCCGCCGCCGCCAATTCCGCCGTCTGGACGCGCGACCTGCTGAAGCAGGACGAGCGCACCTACCTGAAGTCGCTGCCGGAGCTGACGCGCGTGGGCGACTTCACGCTGGCTCACGGTAGCCCATCCAATCCGATCTGGGAATATCTGACCTCGGCCGATGCCGCCGCGCCGAACTTCGCCGCCTTCGACACCCTGTTCTGCGTCGTCGGCCACTCCCATCTGCCCGTGATCTTCCTGCAACCCGCCGATGTCCACCTCGCCGCCCGCGCGCCGATCAACCGCGCCATTCAGCGCCAGGTGGCCGTGGCGATGGCGCTGCCGGGCGGCCCATCGCTCAACCTGCAAGAGATGGGCTCCGAGGCGATCAATCAGGAGTGGGGCCCCTGCCAGCGCGTGCTGCCGCGCGAGGGCGCCTGGCGCATCCCCCACGGCTACCGCGCCATCCTCAATCCCGGCAGCGTCGGCCAGCCGCGCGACCACGACCCCCGCGCATCCTACGTCATCTACGACAGCCAGCGCGGCGTCTTCGAGTTCCGCCGCGTGCGCTACGACATCGCCGCAACCCAGCGCAAGATCACCGAATACGGCCTCTCGCCCAAGCTGGCCGAGCGGCTCGCCCGCGGCGTCTAGCCAGACTTCTGTACAGAACGCCAGTCGCTCGCCCAACACCGCCACCCCCTCGCCGTGCGCGGCGAGGGGGCCAGGGGGTGAGGACCCCCGCGCTATCCGCCCTTGATCTGGTTGCGGAAGAACGGCTCCACTTCCTCCTCGTCACGTTTGGTGATCACCACCTCAAGGAAGGTAATCTGCGCCAGTGGGAAGACCAGCGCGCGCACCCGCTCCGTAATCCACGGCACCGACTTCTGATCGCGCGTGCGCGGGTTGGTCAGTGTGATGTTCGTCGCCATTGGCCCCGGCATCTCATCAATATCCGCGACGAACGGATCCTGGTTGTGAATGTGGACGACAACTCGCACCGACATGGGAACCAATCCTTTCGCCAGACCGCGGCGCACGAGCGGGCAATGGCCTGGTCGCTAGTAGATCACGATCAGGAGGGTAATCGCGCCGAGACGCAGGTTATCGCCGTTGGCGAGCGGGTAGCGCTGGCCCGGCAGCAGGCGAAACTCGTTATGGATCGTCTCGTTGAGACTCTTCGTGTCCTCAATGAACACCCCGCTCGGCCCCACATGGATGATCGCGTGCTTGCGCGACACGCCGCTCGCCGCGCCGTTCCAGTCCGCCAGATCCACGTCAGGCGTTTCGTTCTTCTGCGGATCCGTGCGCCCGATCACGTAGCTGGTCTTGCCCTTCAGCTCGAAAATCTTGCCGTTGGTGAGTTGGATATGCACATGGCGCCAGACACTGGAGTCACCGGTGATCTGCTCGGACGGCACCGCCACGGCCACCCGCGCGCGTGGCTGCGTCGGCAGTGACGTGGCCGGCGTCAGCTCGGCGCCGCGCAACTGCCCCGGCACGCGCCCGCGCAACTGCTCCGGCGTGCTAGGGTTGGCTACTGGGGCTACCGGGTAGGTCGCCGCTCCCCGTCTCACCGGCATCGGTGTGTTCGCGGCATTCTCCCGCGGCATCCGGGTGCCGCATCGGTCACAGTAGACCGTGCCGTCAGGCAGTTCTTGCCGGCACTTGTGGCAGTGCATCATCCCGCGTCAACCTCCCGCGCCATCCACCTGCCTCCTGTCCTGCCGCCCAACGCGGGACCATCTCGTGGGATCCAGGATCATCCCAGGCGCGCTTACAGTAGCGGACCAGCGGCGGAACGCGACAACACCTCGCGTGATGACGCGAAGCGGCGTCACGGCCATGATAGCGACCCATAATTGGCGTGTCAAGCGGATTGGACCGCCAGATGGGTCGCTTCTTTCCAGTGGTCCGCCCGTTCCAGCAGCTCCGCCGCGTTGGCCCGTGCCGCCGCCGTGCTGGCCCCGCCGAGCATCTGGCTCAGCTCAATCACACGCTCGCCCCCCGGCAGTTCGGCCACCTGTGTTGTCGTGCGGCCATCGCTCGCCGCCTTCGCCACCCGATAGTGCCGATCGCCCATCGCCGCGATCTGCGGCAGGTGCGTCACGCAGAGCACCTGATGCGTGCGCCCCAGCTCCCACAGCTTCTCGCCGACCACCTGGCCGCTGCGCCCGCTGATGCCCGCGTCAATCTCGTCGAAGATCAACACCGGCACCACGTCCGCCCGCGAGAGGATGGTCTTCAGCGCCAGCATCAGCCGCGAGGTCTCGCCCCCCGATGCGATGCGCGCCAGCGGCTTGAGCGGCTCGCCGGGATTGGGCGCGATCAGAAACTCGACGCGGTCAATACCCGTCGCCGTACACGCATAGCGCCCGCTTGCGCCGCCGTTCGCGCCATCCGCCTCAGTCGTGGCGCCCTTGCCCCGGCTCGCGCGCTTCTCACTGAGATCGGCCGGCACGCCGTCCACATCGGGCTGCCGCGTGATGCGCACCTCGAAGCGCGCCTTGCGCATGTTCAGATCGTCGAGCTGGCGCTCCATCGCCCGCGCCAGCCGGCCCGCCGCCTCGACCCGCCGCCGCGACAGCTCGCCCGCCAGCGCGCCGATGCGCTCTTTGAGCGCCTCCTCGCGCGTCGCCAGCTCCGCCGCGCGCTCCTCACGATGCGTCAGCTCGTCCAGCTCGCGCGCCGCCGTCGCGGCGTAGGCGAGTATCTCCTCGATGGTCGCGCCGTACTTGCGCCGCAGCTTGGCGATCAGATCCAGCCGCTCCTCCACCTCCGCCTGCCGCTCCGGGTCCGCCGCCACCTCATCCTGATACGAGCGCAGCGTCGCCGCGACATCCTGCAGGAGCGCCAACGCCTGCTCCAGCGTGCCCTCCTGCTCGCGCAACGTGTCGTCCATGCGCAGCAGCTCGTGCAGCGCCCGCTGCGCGCCCGCCGCCAGGTCCATCGCTCCCGCGGCGTCCGCATCCGCGTCGCCGGCCAGCGCATCGTGGATCGTCACGGAGAGCGTACCCAGGCGCTCGGCGTTCCCCAGCCGCCGCCGCTCCGTCTCCAGTTCCTCCAGCTCGCCTGGCCGCAGCCGCGCCGCCTCGATCTCGTCCACCTGATAGCGCAGCAGCTCCACGCGGCGCTCCAGCTCGCGCTCGTCACGGCGCAGGCGCTCCAGCTCGCGCCGGTTCGCGCGCCACTCCGCCACCAGCGCCGCCACCCGCAGCCGTGTCTCGACGGTGCCGGCGTAGCGGTCCAGGTAATAGACGTGCTGCTCCGGCCGCAACAGCTCCAGGTGCGCGCTCTGGCCGTGGATGTCCACCAGGAAGCGCGCGACACGCTGCAAGGCGGAGACAGGCACGGCGCGGCGGTTGATGCGCGCGATGCCGCGCCCCGCCGTAATCTCGCGGCTCAAGATCAGCGCGCCATCCTCCGGCTCGATGCCGATCTCGACCAGTACGTCCGCCAGCGTCTCGCCGCCATCCTCCCCAGTGTTGTGGACGCCATCCGTCGCGGCGCCATCCGTCGCGCCATCCTCCCGCGATTGCCGCGCCCGCTCATCCTCCACTACTGGCGTGAGCAGGTGCGCGACGTCGAAGACCCCCTCGATCACCGCGCGCTCACACCCAGCGCGCACCGTGTCGCTGGTGACGCGCTCGCCCAAGAGGGCGGAGATCGCGTCCACAATGATGGACTTGCCAGCGCCCGTCTCGCCCGTGAAGACGTTGAGGTGTGGCCCGAAGCCCAGGCGCAGGGAATCGATGATCGCGAAGTCGCTGATGCTGATCTCGATGAGCATTAGAGATTGTCTCGCAGCTTGGCGGAGAGGATACGGTAGAAATAGGTCGGCGGCCGGCGCCGCAGGAACTTCGTCACGTGCGCGTCGCCGCGCACCACCACCTCGGCCCCCGCCGGCAGGTCGCGATTGATCTGCCCGTCGGCGGAGAGCACGGCCGGGGCGGACTCGTCCGTCAGGCGCAGCGCGATCACGGCGCGCGGCTCAAGGATCAGCGAGCGGTCGGCGGCGAGGTGCGGCGCGATCGGCGTCACCACACTGCTGCGCACCTGTGGATGCAGGATCGGCCCGCCCGCTGCCAGGTTGTATGCCGTCGAGCCGGTGGCGGTCGAGATGATGATGCCGTCGGCGGCGGTGGTGTTGTAGAGATGGCCGTCAATCTCCACGCGAATGTGGATCACACGCGGCTCCGCCCCGCGCACCAGCACCACATCGTTGAGCGCCAGATGTCGCTCGCGCCGGCCATCCACGGCCAGCTCGGCCTCCAGCATCGCGCGCTCGTCCACCCAATAGTCGCCGGCGAGGTAGAGCGGCAGCTTCTCCTCCACCTCGGACGGCTCCAGCTCCGTCAGGAAGCCAACCCGCCCGAAGTTGACGCCGAGGATGGGGATCTGCTGCGGCGCGCACAGCCGCGCCACCGAGAGGATGGTGCCGTCGCCGCCCAGCACCAGCAGCGTATCAATCGCGTCCAGATGCTCCACGATGAACGGCTCGTCGTCGCGCTCCGCCACCCACGCGGTGCGCCCGCCGCCCTCGATGCGCTCCTTCAGCGTGAACGCGAGCGCGGCGGCATCGCTGGACCGTTCGCGATAGACGATGCCGAGGCTGCGCATAGCGGGACGCTCGTTCTCGCTCATTCCGCCTCCATCGCCCGGCCGCGGCGCGTCTCGCGCGTCACCGCGTCTCTGCCCTGGCCCACAGCGCGCACGATCCCACACCGCGATCCCACATATGGTACGCAAGCCACGCTTGCCCTGTCAACGCGCGAACCGACTCAGCCGGAACCGCTCCAACGCGAATGCCGGCGCCTCACCCAGCGCCAGCGCCGCCAGCAGCTCGCCGATGAGCACGCCGAACTTGAAGCCGTGCCCGGAGAAGCCTGAGCCGATGATCACACCCGCGCCGCCCGGATGGTGGTCAAGAATGAAATCCTCGTCCGGCGTGAGGTCGTACATGCAGCGATCCACCAACGCCAGCGGCGCATCCGCCGCGTCTGGAATCACCCGTCGCAGGAATTCGCGCACGCCCGCGATCTCCTCCTCAACAGGCGGATAGCCCGCATTCGGGTCCGCCGTCGGGCCGAAGATGTGGCTGCCGGCCTTGAGCCAGCCCGGCCCGTGCAGCGGAAAGCCGTAATACTCCATCTCGGCCAGAAAGACCGGGAACGCGCCCACGCCGAACGTCTCCGCCGGCAGCCCCGCGAAATAGCAGACCTGCTGGCGCGTCGCGCGCACGGGCAGCGCCAGCTCCGGCAGCACATCGTGGACCCACGGCCCCGCCGTCACGACCACGCGATCCGCCCTCATCTCGCCGCCGTCCGCCAGCAGCACCCGCCCGCCCGCGCCCGCCGGCTCGACACGCGCCACCCGCACCCCCTCGCGCAGCGTCCCGCCGCGCCGCCGCAGCCGCTCCGCCAGCGCGCGCACGCACTCCGTCGCCGCCAGCATGCCGCCGGTTGGGTTGTAGGTGATGGCGTCATACTCGGCGGCGCGAAACCGCGGAAAGCGCCGTTCGCACTCCGCCGCGTTCAGCCGCTCGACGGGCAGGCCCGCCGCGCGCATCGTGTCAAAGCCGGGCAGCGTATGGCCGTCATCCGCCCGCCCCAGCGTCAACACACCTGTCTCCGTATAGAGCGCGCGCCCTGTCTCGCGCGCCAGCTCGTCCCACAACACCAGACTGTGCGCCACCATCTCCGTGTAGACCGCCTGCGCGCCGTACTCATGGCGAATGGCGCGCGACATCCCGTGCGACGAGGCCCAGTCGTGCGCGATGGTGTGCCGCTCCAGCACCGTCACCTCCGCGCCACGCCCAGCCAGCGCGCAGCCCGCCGCCAGGCCCATCACACCGCCGCCCACCACGATCACCGACCGCCTTACCATCGCCGTATCCCCCGCGCGCTGCCTGTAGCCCCATACTGATGTGCTCTCGGCCGTTGAGCTATCCCACCCGCACCAGGCCCAGGATTATCCCCGGCATTCATGCCGGGGAACCGGCCAACCACAACGCCCTGTGCCAAGCCGGGATCACCCCACCATTGCGGCCCATTCTACAACGCGGGACGACGGTCGGCGCACTCTCTCCCCAACCGGCGTAGGCCGGTTTCGCGGCCAACGGCCCTCAGGCACGGTTTCAACCGCCCGCTAGCCGTGGATAACGGTGATCATTGCTCCGTCTCCCCTCTCCTCGCAAGGAGAGGGGAGACGGAGGGTGAGGACTCTTGTCTCCACCCACTCCATCTGCCATACTTCCAAATAGAAACTAGGTTCATGTTCCCCGTGAGCCTTTGCACCTTAACAACTGAACAACACTCTCGTCATACCTCCCTCGTCCGCCATCTAGCCCCCGGCGCACCATTGCCGTAAAACGGCAACGATTTCGTTGCCACCTTTGCCGTTTTTGCCGCCATCATTGCCGTTTTTGCCACCGAATCGGCGACGGCAACCCCGGCAAACCCGCTTGAATCCCCGATCCGAAAGGAGGCAACCCTCGATACGAGGCTGAAAAGCGGCAAAAACGGCAATGTTGACTGAACAGGTCAACATTGCCGTCCACCCCGCGCCCCATCCCGTGCCTCATCCTTCCCCCTCCGTGACCTTCCCCTTCCTCCGTTCCTCCCTGTTGGTTCTCTCTGCCCTCTGCGACCGCTGCGACCGCTGCGGTTCCATCCTCTCTCTTCTCTCTGCCTCCGTGTCCTCCGTGTCCTCCGTGTCCGCTGTGGCAGTTCCCGTCCATCCCCGCCGTGGCCTATACTATTCCCCGGCGCCCGTGACGCCGGGCGCCCGCCGGCGCGCGACTGTGTATCGCGAATGCGGCGGTTGACGTTGGAGGTGTCTGTCGTGCAACCATCCGAGATTCACGGAATTCAGCGGTTCTCGCCCGCGTTCGTCGCGCTCGCGGGCCTGTTCGTGACCTGCCTGATCGTCGCCAACATCATCGCCGTCAAATTCCTTGCCCTGCCCTTCGGCCTGGCCGTGCCGGCGGGCGTCGTCATCTTCCCGCTGAGCTATCTCTTCGGCGATGTGCTCACCGAGGTCTACGGCTACGCGGCGGCGCGGCGCGTGATCTGGCTCGGCTTCGTCTGCAACCTCGTCGCCGTGCTTGCCATCGCCGCCGCCATCGCCCTGCCCACCGCCGGCTTCGGCGCCGACCAGGGGCAGTTCGCCACCATCCTCGGCTTCACCCCATTCCTGCTGATCGCCTCATTCTGCGCGTATCTGGTCGGTGAGTTCCTCAATTCGTTCGTGCTCGCCAAGCTCAAGATCGCGACGAAAGGCCGCTGGCTCTGGACACGTACCATCGGCTCGACCTTCGTAGGCGAGGGCGCCGACACCTTCGTCTTCATCACTCTGGCGTTCGTGCTGCTGCCCGCGCTCTTCCGCGATGGCCAACCGCTGCCGGCGGACGCCTGGCTGCGCATCGTGCTCTCGCAATGGGCCTTCAAAGTGCTCTACGAAGTCGTCGCCACCCCACTCACCTACGCCGTCGTCGGCTTCCTCAAACGCTACGAGGGCCTGGACGCCTACGACATCAAGACCAACTTCAGCCCGATCGTGCGCGCCCGCGCGACGAAGGCGGCCGTGAGGTCATAGCGCATCACTCCCGGCCGTGCGGGCCATGTGCTTCCCCCTCTCCTCGCACGGAGAGGGGGCCGGGGTGCGGAACCTCGCCTACCCTTGCCAGGTACTTGCCGATCAGCAGCCCATAGCGGTCGCGTAGCGGCGCCGAGATCAGCGAGGGATCGGTCATGATCGCGTGCTCTAGCGCATGCTCGCACGGGCACGCCGTCGTGGCGGCCCCGGCGCCGGCCGCGATCCGCTCCGCGGCGGCGCGGATGATGCGCCGCGCGTTCTCGACATTGCGGCTGAGATTCGCCACCACCGTCTCCACCGTGACGGTCTCCGCGCTCTCATGCCAGACATCGTAGTCGGTGACACAGGCGATCATCGCGTAGTGTAGCTCGGCCTCGCGCGCCAGCTTGGCTTCGGGCAGCGCCGTCATACCGATGATGTCGCAGCCGAGCTGCCGGTAGATGCGCGACTCCGCCTTCGTCGAGAACGCCGGCCCTTCGATGCAGACGTACGTACCGCCGCGATGCGCCCGCACGTCACCCAACCCAGCCATCGCCTCCCACAACACGCCCCCAAGTCGCGGGCAGAATGGCTCGGCGAACGAGACGTGCGCGACGACGCCGCCCTCGAAGAAGCTGCTCGGCCGCGCCTTGGTGCGGTCGAAGAGCTGGTCCGGCAGCGCCAGGTCCAGCGGCGCGTAGTCCTCGCGCAGGCTCCCCACGGCGCTCACGGCGATCACCCACTCGACGCCCAGGCTCTTGAGCGCGTAGATGTTGGCGCGCGACGGCACCTCCGACGGCGTGAGGCGGTGGCCGCGCCCGTGACGCGGCAGGAACGCGACCGATAGCCCATCGAGTGTGCCGATGGTGATGGCGTCGCTCGGTGCGCCAAACGGCGTCCGCGGTCGCACCTCCTCAACATCGCTCAGGCCGTCCATGGCGTAGAGGCCGCTGCCGCCGATGACGCCGAGCGTCGCGGTTCGCGCTGGCATGGCTGATCGCTCCTTTGCACTGCTGGCGCTGTCGCGCCCGCGTATTCAGCGGGCGTAGGGCGCGGGCGTGCCGGCGCCGGGCATCGGCGAGCGCACAATGAAGCGCACGGGGATGATCTGGTCGCCGCCATTGGTGCGCACGGCGATGTGGCAGGTGTACGGCCCAGCCAGCAGGCCGCTCGTATCAATGGTGACATTCAGTGCGGCGACGCCGGGGTGCAGCGCGGCCGGCTCGACGGTCAGGCAGTGCATATTGGTCTCGGTGCGGCCCGCGAGCTGGCCGCCGCCGCGGTTGGCAATCTCCAGCCGTAGCTCCGCCGCCTCGTTCGGCTCCATAAAGCCCGCATCCAGCCGCAGGGGCCAGACATGCAGGCGCGGCGCGAGCGATTGGGCGGTGGTGCGCCCGATGGCGGTGAGGTGGACGGGCGGGCCAGAGCCAGCCATGCGAGTGGCGCGCGCCGCCCCCGTCGTCACCCGCACGTGCTCGCCGACCTGTCTATCGCCCGCGCCCGCCCATTCGAGCGCCTCGCGCAACTGTGGGGCGCCAGCGAAGCGGTCGCGCGCCTGCACGCTGAGCGCGCGCAGCACCACCTGCTGCACCGGCTCCGGCACGGACGGGTTGATCTCGCGGATGGGGGTCAGCGCGCTGCCGGCCATGCGCATCGGCGCGGACTCCGGCACGCGCCCGGTCAACAGATGATAGAGCGAGGCACCCAGCGCGTAGAGATCGGAGCGTGTCTCCGAGCGCGCGGTGTACTGCTCGATGGGCGCGTAGCCGTCGGTGCCAAGCTGGGCCGTGTCGTGCGATTGCGTGGAGCGCAGCCAGCGCGCGATGCCAAAGTCAATCAGCTTGATCGCCCCGTCGGGCTGCAGCATCACATTGGCCGGCTTGAGATCGCGGTAGATGATCGGCGGGTTCTGCGTGTGCAGGTAGTGCAGCACATCGCACAGCGCGACGCCCCAGGCGATAACGCGCTGCCACTCCAGCGGCCGGCCCGTCTCGATCAGCTCGTCTTCCAGGTTGTGGCCGCGCACATACTCCATCACGAGGTAATGCTTCTGGCCGTCCACGAAGCGGTCGTAAACCTTCGCCAGCGCCGGGTGCCGCAACTGCCGCAACATCTCCGCCTCGCGGATGAAGTCGCGGATGGCCTTGTCGCGCTCGCTCGGCCCCAGGTTGGACTCGCTCATCTCCTTCACGGCGCGCTGGCTGTTGCCGTCGCGCATGTCCATGACGAGATAGACGGCGCTCTGCCCGCCCTGCGCCAGCTTCTGCTCCACGAGGTAGCGGTTATTCAAGAGCTGGTTAGCGGGGAGCAGGCCGGTGGCGAGGCGCGGCCGTCTGTCGAACAGATCGAAGCCGCATCCGGGACAGAATCGCGCCCCGCTCGGCGTCTCGCGCCCACACTTGGGACAAAGCGCTGGCGAACTCACTCAACCCCCCATGTTGCCTTGGCTGCCCAGGCGACGGTCGCGCTGGAGCGCCCACCCGGTTGCCAGGGGCATTGTAACACAGCCTTTCCAGCCGGTCCGCTCGTCAGGTGGCCCATACCCTCTAATTGGCTATCTGGCCGTCTCCCATCCGGCGGGCAATGGCAGGCAACGTCTGAACGGACGCACCTCTTGGCAACGAACGTGCGGATCGCGGGTGCGGGAGGCACACTGTGCGCCGCGCCAGCGCAGTCGCCTCTTGCCCACGACCGCATTGTTCCCTACAATGCGGATTGGCGGTGCATGGGCAATCTGAGCGGCAGCCATCGCTCTGGCCCCCCCTCTCCGTGCGCGGAGAGGGGGACGGGGGTGAGGATCCCAGGGAGTGGACGATGTACGACGAGGCGGAACGCGAGCGCGAGAGCCGCGCCCTCAAGCAACTGCTGTATAAGAATGTGGTGACGATCGGCGGCGGCACCGGGCCGTTCGCGCTGCTCACGAACCTGAAACGCTACCCCTGCACCATCACGGCGATCGTCACTATGTCGGACAGCGGCGGCAGCTCGCGGCGGCTGATGGACGAGTTCGGCCAGCTGCCGCTGGGCGATCTGCGCCAGGCGTTGGTCGCGCTCTCGCGCAAGGGCACACTCTGGCGCGAGGTCTTCGCCTTCCGCTTTCGTCAGGGCCAGGGCATGCGCCAGCCGACGGGGGATGCAGCGGACATGGTGGACGCGCCGGGCAGCGGACCGAGCGATTCGCAGGCGCAGCGCCTCGCGCGGCAAGCTGGCGTCAGCGGCCACAGCCTGGGCAACCTGATCATCTCGGCGCTGCAAGACCTCAATGAGGGTGACCTGCTGCGCGCCATCGAAGACGCGCAAGAGCTGCTCGACACCGCCGGCAACGTGTTGCCGGTCACACTCTCGCAGTCCACGCTCTGCGCCGAGCTGGAGGATGGCGAGGTGATCCGCGGTGAGACGGACATTGACACGCGCGGAGAGAAGTATCCCGGTCCGCTCGCGCCGATCAAGCGTGTCTTCTTACAGGAGGATCCGGCGGCCTGCGCCGACGCGCTGAAAGCGATCCGGCGCGCGGACGTCATTGTGTTAGGGCCGGGTGACCTCTACACGAGCATCCTGCCCAACCTGCTGGTCAAGGGCATGGCCGAGGCCATTCGCGCCTCGGAGGCGCGGAAGGTCTACGTCTGCAACCTGATGACCAAGCACGGCGAGACCGACGGCTTCATGGCGTCGGACTTCGTGCGCCAGATTCAACGCTATCTGGATGGCAGCGTAGACCGCGTGATCGCGCACGATGGCTCGTTCCCTGAACACCTGCTCGGACGCTACGCCGCGCAAGACCAACACCCTGTCGCGCTGGACGAGGAGGAGCTGCGCAAGCTCGTGCCGGAGGTGATCGTAGATCAGGTGCTCGCCATCCACCAGGGGCATCTCGTGCGCCACGACGCGGCGCGGCTGGCGCGCTGCATCTTCGCGCCGCCCGACTTCGGCCTCTAATCAACGGCCGGACCGCCATTCGGACCAGACCTATTGGGCTGTGCGGCGAGATGACGTATCATGTGAGGCGCCGCCATGCTGATTGGTAGCAGCGGCGCGATGGCGCGCGGGGAAGGTGAGCGCATGGAGACATTGCCGGCGCTGGCGCAGAGCCGAAGGGCGCGCGGGCCGCGCTCGCGCGTGGCCGGATTCTTTACCCTCATGGCGAGCGTGCTGGTGATCCTGTCTGGCTGCGCCGGCACACAGACGTCCAGCACGCCGTCGGGGCTGGCGACCAGGCTCAACACAGCGTCCGCCGCCGTCGCCCCACAGTTCGATCCCGGCGTTGGTGCGCCACTCCCCAACAACCGCATCGTCGCGGCCTACGGCATCATTGATGGAGAGCAGGTCAACGGCCCGGCGTCGTCGCTGGATTTACTCAACAACTACCTTCCTCAGCTCCAAAGCCTCGGCAAGCAGTATGCGGCGCTGGATCCGATCCACCCGGTCAAGCTCGGCATCGATCTCGTCGTCAACGTCATCCAGCCATGCAGCGCCTTCCCGCGCTATTGCGGCTCGTGGCCCGATGACAAAGAAGTCCAGGCCTATATTGACTTCGCCAAGCAGCATGATCTGCTGCTCTTCTTCGACTTGCAGCTTGCCGTGGAGCCGGTGGAACACGCGGTGACGGAGCACTTACTGCCGTATTTGAAGCAATACCCTTTCACCGAGCTGGCGCTCGACACCGAGTTTCACTTTCAGGACAACTCAATCGGGCATGCTCGCGCCGCGGCGTATCCCTCGTACACGGGCTGCGTGGACGCGAAAGACATCAACTGGGCGGCCGACCAGTTAGCGCAGATCTCGCTGACGAATCATCTCCCGCGCAAGGTGCTCCTGGTTCATCAGTTCTCGCCGGTGGTCTTCAGCGCGGACGTCGCCTGTCAAACCACCAACAAAGATCAGATCAAGCGCAATCCCAACGTCTCACTCGTGCTCCAGGCCGATGGATTTGGCGGCTATGTGGATAAGGCCGCGCGATACCAGGAGTTCGTGCAACAGGAGCTCCTCGAATACGGCGGCTACAAGGTCTTCTACCATTACCCTGACAGCGGGAGCTTCGACTTCGCCGATTTCAGTAATCCGGCCCCGCAGTCGCCACAGGATGTGCTTCAGTTGTTCCCGCAGCCGCTCTTCATCTCGTACCAGTGAGTCTATCAAGTCTGCCGGCACGGACGCGCGGCCTTTGCCGCACCGGCATCAGGAGCAACGCGATGGGAAACGGCTCGCGGCGCCGCGTCCGGCGGCTGCTTGGCCCGCTGGCGGCGGCGCTGCTCGTCGTCTGGCTGGCGGGGTGCAGCGTCAGCATCGGCGCCCCGCCGCAGGACAAGACGTTCGCCATTGCGACGGTCCTGCCCACATCGGGACCGGACGCCGCCATCGGGCAGGCGATGCAACAGGCGGTGGACCTGGCGGTGAAGCGGAACGGCGCGCTCGGCAACGGCTTCACGCTCACCGCCGTCCACGCCGATGAGGCCGGCGATGATCCGGGCGCTATCGTGTCGAGCCTCGCGGGTAATCAGCGCGTGATGGGCATCGTCGGCCCACTGGATAGCCAGTCCGCCGCGGCGATGCTGCCCGGCGTCGAGCAGAGTGGCATCGCGACGATCAGCCCCGGCGCGACGCTGCCCGGCCTCACGCTGCCGGATCAAGCGGCGGCGGAGGGGCTTCAATTCACCGAGCTGCACCCACAGGGCAAGCCCGTCGCCTTCTTCCGCCTGCCGGAGACCGATACGGCGGCCGGCACGGCGGCGGCGGACCTCGCCGTCGCGCCTGTGAAGGCGCATGGGCTGGCGGCGCAGGCGGTCTTTGTGGTGGATGACGGCACGCCGTCGGGCAAGGCGCTGGCCGGAGCGTTCGCGCAAGAGCTGAAGGCGAAGGGTGGCACCGCCGCCGGACGGCAGACGCTCCAACTGGGCGTGCCGGATAGCGCGCAGGCGGCGGTCACGGCGATCATCAAGGCGGCGCCGAACCTCGTCTTCTTCGGTGGCGGCTCGGCGGCAGCAGCGCAGTTGCGCGGCACGCTCTCGCTCACGGGTGCGCCGGACCTCGCCATCCTCGCGGTCGGCCAGGCGGCGGATCATCCCGATTGGAGCACGGCGGTGGGTGTGGCGGCGGCGGCGGCGAACACGACGGCTCTGCTGCCCGCGCCGGACCTCTCGACACTCGACGGCGCCAAGGACTTCATCAGCGCATATCAAACGGCGTATGCGGGGCAGGCGCCGCTGCCGCAGGCGGCGCTGGCTTACGACGCGGCGCTGGACGAGATCGCGGCGATCAAGTCGCTGGTGGGAGCGGGCAAGCAGGTCACACGGTCAGCCGTGCTCGCGGCGGTGGCATCGGCCAAGTATGCGGGCGTGAGCGGGACGCTGGCGTTCGACGCTCACGGCGACAACACGACAGCGCTTGGCTACAGCCTCTACGCCTGTGACGCGCAGGGTGCGTGGCACTTCGTGACAGCCTTGAAGGGGTAGTGGCTGCCGGTGAGCGGCGCCGGAGGGTGCTATGGGAGCAGCGTGCTGGGGTCGAGGCCGAAGGGAAGCGTGCCGTCGGTCGCCAGCGAGATGATGGTGATGATGATGAGGACGGCGAAGATGAGCGCGCCGATCAGGATGGCGGCGGCGCCGGAGCCGCCCTGGGCCGAGCGGGCGAGCTGAGCGGGCTGCGCGGCGCGCAAGCGCGCCGCGCGGAAGGTGGTCAACTCGGGCCGGTGCAACGGCGTGCGCATGAGCAGGTGCAGCAGTTGGATCACTTCGAGGAGGGCGGCGCGCGTCTTGGGATGCATGAGGCTGAAGGCGAGCGGGGCGGCGCGCAGGTGCTCGCCGGCGTGGCGCGGGAGGCGCTGGCGGCCGGTGGCGACGGCGCCGAGCGGCTCGAAGAGGTAGACCAGCTCACGGGCCTCGTCCGGGATGGAGAGATCTTCGAAGCCGGGGAAGAGGGCGCGCGGGCCGGAGTCGGCGGCGAGGTCGCGCAGGGATTCGACCAGATCATCCAGGGTGATGGCCGGCAGGCCGGAGGCGACGCTGGAGAGCAGGGCGATGTCGGAGCGCCGCTCCGCGGCCGGGAAGCCCGTCACATCCAGGGCGTCGGTGAGGCGGCCGGCGGCGCGCTCCAGGCCGCGCAGCAGGTCCAGCGCGCGGGCGACGAGGTCCGGGTCGAGGACGGGTCGGGCGGAGGCGAGCGGCTGTGTGGGGGCGAAGGAGTCACGATAGGCCCCATAGGTACCAGAGGTACCAGATGAGGCTCGGCCTGTCGAGACAGTCATGAACACCTCCCTCTCGGTCCGCCGGCGGCTCCCGGCGTCGCCACCGACGGATGCGGGCATCCCGGCCGCACCGTCACGTAGCGCACGCGATCCAGCGACCCGGCCAGCATAGCTGAACAGCCGCCTGCTGTCGAGTCCCCCATGCCAAACGGGCGGGGATGGTCAGGTCAGGGTACAGGTTAGAGGACGACACTGGTGATGGCGGAGATGTCCTGGGTGCGGCGGATGCGTTTGATGGCGTCGGGTGGCACGGCGTCGTCCAGCGAGAGGACCATGAGGGCTTCGCCGCCCGCCTGGTGGCCGCGCCCTCCGGTCAGTTGGGCGGCGACGGGGCCGACGTCCATGTGGCCGATGTTGACGCCGGCATCGCCGAGGATGGTGCCGACGCGGCCGATCATGCCGGGACGGTCGAGGTTCTTGCAGACGAGGATGTGGCCGGTGGGGGCGAAGTCGGTGACGTACTGGTCCACGCGGACGATGCGCTCAGCGCCCCAGGCGATGGTGGCGGCGAGCAGGTGGGGGATGTGCGTGGGATTGGAGTCGCCGTCTGGGGAGACTTCGAGAGTGACGAGGTTGGCGTATTGCGCGTGGGTGGCGCAGCGGGTCTCAGTGATCTCCAGGCCCCAGTCGCGGGCGAGGATGGGGGCGTTGACGAGGTTGACGTGGGCCTCGGAGACGGATTCGAGCAGGCCCTTGACGAGGGCGGCGGTGAGCGGGCGGGTGTCGGCGCCGGCGATCTCGCCGGCGATGTTTAGCTCGGCGCGGTGGAGCGGGCCGGGGTGGAGCTGGATGTAGAGGCGGCCGAGCTTCTCGACGAGGGCCATCCAGGGTTGGAGCGCGCGCAGCGTCTCCGGGAGGATGAGCGGGGCGTTGACGGCGCCGCGGGCGGCGCCGCCGCGCAGCACCTCGGCGAGCTGCTCGGCGACATCCAGGGCGACGTTGACCTGGGCCTCGGCGGTGGAGGCGCCCAGGTGTGGGGTGGCGACGACGTGGGGATGGGCGATCAGGGCGCGGGCGGGGGAGCCTTCGTCGGGCGGCTCTTTGGTGAAGACGTCGAGGGCGGCGCCGGCGATGCGGCCAGCGTTGAGGGCGTCGAGCAGGGCGGATTCGTCAATCACGCCGCCGCGGGCGGTGTTGATCACGCGGGCGGTGGGGCGCATGCGCGCCAGCGCGCGCGCGCCGATCAGGCCGCGCGTGCCGGCGGTCAGCGAGGTGTGGACGGTGAGGAAGTCGGCCTGGGGCAGCAGCTCATCCAGGGTGAGCAGCTCGACGCTGAGCGTGCGGGCGGTGTCGGGGGAGGCGTAGGGGTCGGCGGCGATCAGGCGCATGCCCAGGCCGCCCTCACCGGCGCGGCGGGCGACCTCGGCGCCCACTTTGCCGAGGCCGACGATGCCGAGCGTCTTGCCGCGCAGCTCCGCGCCGACGAAGCGCGAACGCTCCCAGCGGCCCTCACGCAGGGAGGCAACGGCCTGGGGGATGTTGCGAGCAAGGGCGAAGAGCAGGGCGACGGCATGCTCGGCGGCGGCGGCGATGTTGCCGGTGGGCGAGTTGACGACGAGGACGCCGCGGCGGCTGGCGGCTTCGACATCTATGTTGTCCACGCCGACACCGGCGCGGGCGATGACGCGCAGGCGCGTGCCGGCGGCGATGACGGCGGCGGTGACGCGGGTCTCGCTGCGGACGACAAGGGCGTCGTAGTCAGGGATGAGGGTGGCGAGGCGGTCGGGGCTGAGGCCGTGGCGCTCGTCCACATCGGCGACGGTGCGCAGGAGGTCCACGCCCTCGGCGGCGATGGGATCGGCGACGAGGATGCGCGGGCGCTCGGCGATGAGGTCGCGCTCGCGTGTTTCGATGGATGCGGTTGTTGTGTTGTGCTGCCTTGCCACCGGCGGCGCCTCCTGTGTCTATGGTTGATCGCGATGGGCGTTGCGTTCTTGTCGGTCGTTGGCTTCCCGGCATGAATCATGAATGCCAGGGCTCATCCCCGCATCGAGCCGGTAGGAGCGCCAAGAACGATCTGAGCCGGGGAGGGGTCGCGCGCTTCGCGTCCGCCATCAACACCCCTCCCCTTGCGTGACTCGTCACGATTCGGCGGCGGGGACGGGGACGCGGTGGCCGAGGGCGGCGAGTTGGCGCTCCAGGGCGTCCATGCAGGAGGTGATGTCCGGCTCGTGGACGTAGCCGAGGTGGCCGATGCGAATGATCGTGCCTTCGAGGCGATCCTGCCCGCCGCCGACGATCACGCCTTCGCGCTCGCGCAGAGCCTTGGTGAGCGCTTTGCCGTCCACGCCGTCGGGCACATTGATGGCGGTGACGGTATTGGAGGCGTGGGCAGGGTCGGCAAAGAGCGTGAGGCCAAGCGCGCGGGCGCGGGCGCGCGTGAGGTCGGCGACACGCTGGTGGCGGGCGAAGATGGTGTCGCGGCCCTCAGCGAGCATCATATCGAGCGCGACATCCAGGCCGAAGTAGACGTTGACGGGCGGGGTGTAGGGCGTCTGGCCTTTGTCCAGCGACTTCTTGACGGCGCGGAAGTCCCAGTAGAAGCGCGGGAGAGTGGCGCGCTCGACGGCGGCCCAGGCGCGCGGGCTGGCGGCGATCATGGCGAGGCCGGGCGGGACCATCCAGCCCTTCTGGGAGGCGGTGAAGACGACGTCGAGATCCCAGTCGTCCATGCGCAGGTCTACGCAGCCAAGCGAGCTGACGGCATCCACGACGATCAGGGCGTCGGGGCGGGCGCGGCGGATGGCGGCGGCGAGGGCGGCGAGGTCATTGGTGACGCCGGTGGATGTCTCGTTGTGGGTGAGCAGGACGCCCTTGACAGTGGGCAGCGCGGCGAGGCGGGCGGCGACGGCCTCTGGATCGGCGGCCTGGCCCCAGGAGACGTCCATGCGGGTGACAGCAAGGCCGAAGGTCTGGGCGACGCTGGCGAGGCGGTTGCCGAAGACGCCGATGGAGACGGCGAGGACGGGATCGCCGGGGGAGAAGCAGTTGACGATGGCGGCTTCCATCGCGCCGCTGCCAGAGGCGGGAAAGCCAAGTACGGGCTGGGAGGTCTGGAAGAACCGCTGGAGGCGCTCGGTGACGCGGGCGAGGATGGCGGCGAACTCGGGGCCACGATGGTTGATCATCGGGCGGGCCAAGGCTTCGGCCACCCGTGGCGGGATGGGGGTGGGTCCGGGGATGCGGAGATTCTGCTGCACGGGACTGCCTGCCTCTCACGATGCGGACGCGGCGCGCGGGCGTTGGGCGCCGATGGAAATGATCGAAGGAGGCGGGGCCGCGTCGCACCGCCGCTGGAGGAACCGGGGATCAGTATAGGTGGACGGCTGGAAGGGTGTCAACGCACAGCGGACGGGGAACGACGAGAACCAACACGCAGGACACGGAGGCGAGGGAGGGTCACGGAGGAGAGGGGAGAGATTGAACCGCGGAGGTCGCAGAGGACGCGGAGTGAGGAAGAGAGGCGTGCCGCAGAGGATATGGGGAGATGCGGCGGCAATGTTGACTGGTTTGGTCAACATTGCCGTTTTTGCCGTTTTTTGATTTTCGCGCGATGCGCTTTTGCCAGTAAGCCGGAATTTATGGGGATTCGAGGGGTGAATGGGGGTCACATAGGCGGCAAAAGCGGCAAGATGTGGCAATGGATGTTGCCGTTTTCGGCATGCCGTCTTGCCATATGGGATCGAGCGGCAAGGAGAGGCGAGCGAGGCACGGGCGATGGCGACCATGATGGTGGCTCCTGGGAAGAGAGGGAAGATGACGTGGCGGCGCCCGGACCTCCTGGCGTCCACTGTGACGCGGGGAGGGCGAGCGGCGCCTTGACTGGGGCTGACCGGCCGTGGTACGGCATGAATCTATTATAGAGCTAAATTTCTATTTAGTCAATGACGAGCAGAGGGGATGCGGGCTGGAACTGGACAGGGGAAAGTCTGACGGACGTGCTCGATCCCATTGACGTACTGGCAGCCGTAAATCTTCTGTAGCACAGCAGGATATATGCACTTCCATTCTTCGAGGTTGCCTGATATACTGCACTTACCGGCGGCTGTAGATGAGCATAACTTGAGCATAGCCAGAGATCGAGTGGGAGAAAGTGGAGGAGGTGGAAACAGATCAGCCAACACCGAAGATTTGCGATGGAACCGTACATCCTAGATCTGGACCTCGATAGATGATCGACTACATCCTTGTTTGAGGGGGAGGTGCGGCATGGCACGAAGGAATCCAGGGTATCGAGCGATTGGCGAGACATTGAAGGTGTACTTCTCCCTCGTTGAACATCTCCTACGCCGGCCTGTGCGGCAGCTCGCCATCGTGGCGGGTGTAACACTTGTTCTCATGCCGCTGCTGGCGATCAATGCGGCTAACGTCGCCTCGGCAATGCCTAGCTCCCCCTACGCCCCACCTGACAACGTGCATACCATTCCCTACATCTACCAAGGGATGGTCTATTATGAGGACGTGGACGGGCTGACCGCCACAGGCGCGGATATTGCGGACACTGCACTCGATCCGACCTTCCACCCTGCGGCCAAGGGTGTCTCCTATGGCCCGACGCACGCCATACCGAATTGCGTCCAACCACCGGCGCAGGGAGGGCCAGTTGATCGCGCCACCTACAGCGATGAGCAACTCGCAGCCTATGGGTTACCCACTTGGGCCGAGTGGGTGGGGCGCGGCAACACCGACCGCACTGAGTGGGAGAACAACGTGCGCAGCGCCGGCACGCGCGCCTGCTACTACCACACGAGATACGAGGATGGCAAGGGCGTCATAGGCGGTAGCCTCACCCCGGCCACTGCGAAGGCATCCGCTCACTCCACTATCGCCGCTAGGCCGGACACACTGCGCGCGCCGAACCTCAGCTTCTGCGGCTACCCATTCTCACTCGGGAACAGCGTTTGGTGGGGCTGGATGAGTGACTCATTCGGCGACTGTCCAGAGAGCACGTACTATCAATATACGGCGATGGAAGGCTACCTGCGCGTCCCTAACTGGGACAACTTCGCATACGCCAACCAAGACGCTGCCGGCTGGCTGGGTCGCGGCGGTTGGAAAATCTTGAACGCTTGCGGTCAAGCAGATCATCGCTCGCTGGTTCAAGCCGGGTTCCACATGCAGACCATCACTTACGTCGAGCAGCTCGCCACTGCCTTTTGGGAGAACACCGGCTGGGGTGCCGACTGCTTTGAGAATGACATCACAACCACCCCAAGCGGGAGCAACTGGGTCGAGTTCGGAGGCGATCTGCTCTACATCATACTCGGCTGCGGAGGCAGTCCTAGCAACAACTGCACTTACGTCCACATCGAGGACCAAACGCTGGGGAAGAACACCTTTTACTTTACCAATTATGTTTCGGGTCCTGTTCCCAACACACAGAGCGCGGCGTGTATGCACGAGTTGACGAAGGACGTGGGGTTCTTCCGCACCCTGTATTACACGTCGGCGGATGTGTACTTTTGCCGCGCTTCCCACTGGCAGACCACGAACAATACGGTCGTCGAAACAGGCGTTCCCATGTACAATGCGGCTGAGATCTGGGGTGATCAACCAGGCACCACCCTCGTGTGCGTCAATGCGGGCTTACCCAACAATCCTGGCGATCCTACCTGGCCCAACTCGTCGTTCACTGAGTACCGCGACACCACCAACAACAACTGTTAGCTCTACGATGCGCCTGTCACAACAGCGCGTGTTGACATCGGGCCTAGCCTCCCCTATCCTTATGCAAAAGCGGAGCAGTGAAGTGGCTGGCCCGCAGAGCAGAAGGGCAATGCTCGCCATGACCGCTACGATCCCGCAGCTGCGGCAACGACCACGACGCCGCTTCCGGGCGCTGGGCCGAGGCGAAGGCGTCTTGCTCGCCGTGGTCGCGCTGGTGTTGGCGACGTGGGGCGCGTTGCGGCTGGCCTCGGTCGTCACGACAGCGGTCGAGGTGACGATCAGCCGCCCATCCGTAGGGAGCGCCGCTGTTGTGTACCACGCGATGATTACGGATGGTGAGCAAGCGAGGCGCATACAGCACATACTGAACGACGACGCGCCGCTCTGCCCGCTGCTGACCTGTGGCAGGGCCCCCGCCTGCTCCATTGGGCCGGATCAGGACCGGCGCTTCTACACGTTCGATTTCCGCTTCTCGGTCGCTGGAGTGCCAACGCAAAGATTCACAGCAGGGCGAGGGTGCTTCATGTCTATGAATACGCTGGGCATCCCCTCACTCGATACGCGCCTCGATCCGCTGGACGCGGCGGGCTGGTCGGCGTTGCTGGGTATCGTACCCGCGCTGCCAGAAGCCCCTGAGACACCCTGATCCGCCCGCGTGCGTGGCCGCGGCCGCGAGGGTTGGGGCGGATCAAGTGCCGCTGGCCGGCGGGCTAAAAGACCTGGGGCTTGTCGGTGTGGCGGTAGGTGAAGACGTGGTGCATGGTGAAGTTGAAGGCGGTGACGACGAGCAGCGCGATGGCCTGGCCGAGGGTGGCATGCAGCCCGATCAGGTGCATGGTGTAGGAGATCGCCAGGGTGAGCAGCGTGCCCATCACGCAGGTGGCGTGGAAGCGCAGGCAGCGCAGCAGCCACGAGCGGCTGTGGCCGGGCAGGTGGCGGAAGGTGAGATAGTCGTTGGGGATGAAGTTGGCGAGGATGGAGATCTCGGTGG
>JAICVS010000191.1 GCA_025935195.1 Ktedonobacterales bacterium | reverse complement strand
GCCGCGGATGTCTGTGAAACACTCTCCGTGCCGCTCATCCTCAAACCCTTCAACATGGACACCCTGCTCGACGCCGTTGCCACCGCCGCCCGCCACCTGCCACCCACGCGCTGAGGCGAATGACAGCGCGCGGCGAGTGAGGGGCAATCGCTATGGTGGGGCGGCTCGATGCCGGCGGCCGCCCGCTCGTCCAACTCCTCTTCGGCGCGTCGTGAGAGGACGCTCTACGGAGTGGCCGATCCCCGCAACGCCAGTACCGCCATCGCCCCCAGCAGCAGCGCCGCGCCGAAGAGTCCCAGCGGCCCCAGCCGCTCGCCGAACAGCACCCACGCCAGCAGCGCGCCGGTGGTGTCCGGCAGCGTATTCTGCCACAGCCACGCCACGCTACGCCACGCCACGCGCACCCAGAATCCAGCGAGCGTACGCGAATGATAGCGGCCGTCGGCGTCGGGCGCGACGAGCTGATACTGGCCGCGTTCGTCGAGCTGGTAGAACTCGGCCCCCTGCCGGTCGGGATCGATCAGACACTATTCAGGGAGACCAGCATCCTGATCCTCGTAGCACTTGTCGCCGCGGTCGCGTCCCGCGCGCTCCGGCTCTCTCCGGCGCGATGATCTCCACCACCAGATCCGCGGGGCCGTCCAAATACGTGCGCTTCATGCGGCCCTGGTGCGCGGCCGCCTACGAGCCATCCGCGAGCCGTTGCCCTGTCATCTCAGTATGACGCGGTTGCCGCTCGCCAGTCATCATGGATAGTGGGCCATTGACGGGGGGCGGCCGGCTCGCCATAATGGCCGCTAGAGCCGCTTGTGCGGCCTGCTTGCGCCGACGTAACGCGGCGGGCTGTCGCTGCCAATGTTGGGAATGCCAGGGGTATCACCGTGTATACATCCGTGCAGACATCTATCTCGCGCCGCGTCCGCCGGCCCGGCCGCCTCACGCCGCTCATGTCAGTCGCATCGCTCGCCCTGGTGGGCGTCACGCTGCTGCTCGCCGCCTGTGGGGGGGCCGCCGCGCCCAGCGCGGCCGATCTGCTCAAGACGGCGCGGCAGAAGCTGGACGCCACGCAGACGCTGCATTTCGTGATGCTCGTTGACCACGCCGGTACGGGGAGCATTGAGAATCCGTACCCGACTGGTGCCATCGGCGATGTGCAGCGGCCCGACCACCTGAAAGCCTCGGCGGATGTGAATGTCGGCCTCGGCGGGATCAAGGTCAATATCGTGCTGATCGGCGATCAGGGCTGGTACGATCCCGGCACCGGCCAGTATCAGACCACCGATCAGTTCGGCTCGTTCCTGCGCGTTTTCGACAAGCAGACGGGTATCAGCTCGCTGCTCGGCGCGCTGCAACAGCCCTCCGCACCAGCCGACGGCAGCGCGAATGGGACCGCCTGCTGGAAGGTGAGCGGCACGCTGCCGGGCACGGCCGTCAAGCAGCTTTTCAGCGACGCGTCGGGCGACGCCATCCCCGCGACGTTCTGTATGAGCAAAGACGACGGGCGGCTGCTCTCGGCGCAGCTTTCCGGCAAGCTGGTCGTAGGCGATACGGACAAGACGGTCCATACCTTCTTCCTCTCGGACTTCGACAAGCCCGTCTCGATTCAAGCGCCGACGACGTAAGGAACCATTGATGACGCGGACGAGCGATGCGCCTGCTGGCGCCGCCGCGCCAAGCGCACAGACAGCCGCCCGCCTTGCCCTGCGCGGCGTGGATGGGCGGCTGACGCGCGCGGGCCGGCTGGCGTTGGTCGTCGTCTGCGTCGCCGTCTTTCTCACCGCGCTCGACCAGACGGTGGTGCTGACCGTGCTGCCCGCGATGATCGCGGACATCGGCGTGCCGGTCGCGCAGCTCGACCACGCCGCGTGGATCGTTAGCGGCTATCTGCTCGGCTATGTGGTCGTCATGCCGCTGATGGGCCGCATCGCCGACATCTACGGCCGCTGGCGCGTCTTCGCGCTCTGCCTGACGCTGTTCGGCCTTGGCTCGCTGCTCTGCGCGCTGGCGCCGCGGCTTGGCTCGCCCATCGCGCCCGACTTCACCACGCTCTCCGGTGCGCTGCTGACGCCGCTCTATCGCGGCGCGCAGGCGCTCTTGCCCCTGCTCGCGCGTCTCGGCATAGATGTGTCCGCGCCTGGGCTGGTGGTGCTGGTGGCCGCGCGCTTCGTCCAGGCGGTCGGCGGAGGTGCGGTGGTGCCGGTGGCGATGGCGGTCGCCGGCGATCTCTTTGGCCAGACGCGGCGCGGCCTGGCGCTCGGCCTGGTCGGCGCCGTTACCGAGGCGGGCGGGGTGGTCGGCCCGCTGTGGGGCGCGCTGATCACGCGGGCGCTCGGCTGGCCGTGGATCTTCTACCTCAACGTGCCGCTGGTGGCGCTGCTGCTCGCCGCCGGATTCTGGACGCTGCCGCGACGGCGTGGCGCGCGCGAGCCGGTGGACCTGTTCGGCGCGCTGCTCTTCGGCGCGGCGCTCACTTGCCTCACCATTGGCCTCGGCTCGCAGACCGGCCAGCCCGCCTTCTCCGCCGTGGCGCAGATCGCGCTCGATCCGCGCTTGCTGATCGCGTCGCTCGTGCTGCTGCTGCTGTTCGTCGCGCTGGAGCTGACGCGCCGCTGGCCGGTGGTGCAGCCGCGCATGTTCCGCCGCGCGGCGTTCTCGGCCGCGTCGCTGCTCAGCCTGCTGGTCGGCGTGGCGCTGGTGATCGCGCTGGCGGGCATTCCGCTGTTCATGGAGACGCTGCGCGGCCAATCGGCAATCGAGGGGGGGCTGGCGGCGCTACGCATGACGGTGCTCATCCCCGTTGGGGCGCTGGCGGGCGGCTGGCTCACGCGCCGGCTGGGCTGCCCGCCAGCCGCCGTGATCGGCGTGCTGCTGACGGCCGCCGGCCTATGGTTGATGCATCTTTGGCCCGCCGACGTGGGTGAGCTGGCCGTCACGCTCGCCACCGTCTCGGCCGGCCTGGGCTTCGGCTTCGTGATCGCGCCGATCAGCACCAGCGCGCTCAACAGCAGCGCGCCGGGGCAGGCTGGCTCGGCCTCCGCAGTCGCCACCGCGCTGCGCATGACGGGCATGATCCTGGGGCTGGCGGGGCTGACCGCCTGGGGCCTATCACGCTTTAAGACGCTCGTGGCCGCGCGGGTGGATCAGCTCGTCGCGCTGCATCAGGTCTACACGGACATCTTCGCTGCCGCCGCGATCATCGTGCTGCTCGGCGCGCTGCCGGCGCTGCTGCTCTGGCGTCGTCGTCGTGGTGATGTGCTCGCCGCCGCTGGCGAATATGGCAGCTTCGTCGCGCCGCTGGCATAGGCTCGCTCTCTTGGCGGGACAAGCTTACGCCTGTCGTCAATGTGGCCTGACCGAACTACTCATCAGGCCAGACCGCTCGGTCTCCTCCAGCGCCCGCTCCATTGCCTCGCCAGCCTCAGGCGAGACGCGCAGCTTCGCCACTACATGCCCCGGTGTACCAGGCGGCAGCGGCGTGTGTGGGAACATGGGCGGGTGCGCCAGCTCGCGCGCAAAGCTCAGCACACGCTCCTGCTCGCGCGGCGGTAGCTGCGCTAGGAGCGCGTTCAGCTCTTCCGCAATGGTAGCCATCTAGCGCCCCTCTCGTACGTGACCCAGAAGCTTTCCTAACCGCCGCTGCCAGAATAGATCGTCGCGTGGGTGAATAGCGCCTCGTTGCCGCGTGTGGCGGCGAGGGAGATCGTGGCCCGGCCCAACCCCAACACGTTTACCGACCGCTCGATGATCTGCTGGCCGTTGGCGTAGCCGGTCACGGTGCCGTTGACGTAGCGCAGCGCCATGGTATTGGCGACGAAACCGTCCTCATGCCAGGCCACTGTCTCGTCGCTGGGGCAGGTCAGGCTGCCGTCCGGCAGGCAGAGCTCGAATTGCCCCTCCTGGGTAATGCTGAAGGTGACGGGCGCTCCCTGAAAGTCCAGCGTGATCGCCGGCACCTGATTCCCCCGCACGCTCGCCGCCGGCGCCAGCGCCACCTGGACGAACACGCCCTGGCTGGTCAGATCGCCATTCTGGCTTGGGCCGAACGTGCAGCCTGCTGCCGCTGGCGCGCTCGGCGCCTGCGCGTCCAGCCCGTTCGCGGCGAACGAACATCCCAAGGGGGTCAGCCAGTTTCCGTCGTTGGTCAGATTCGCGTCGTAGACCTTTGCCCAGCCGCTCGGAATGGCTGATGAGGCGCTCGGCGCCAGCGCCGGCCCGATCACCGCCAGCAGCATCGCCGCCACGGTGAAGGCGACGATCACAATGGCGACGATCAGCGCGTAGCGATTCGGCACGATCCCTTTCGGCGCACGGGGAGCCAGGCCTTCTTCGGAGGTTGCGGGTGTGGGCGTGGGTGGGGCGGGCATCGCCCAGGGCGCTTGCGGCGGATATACCATCATGTTCTGCTCCCCACGGGCGCGCGGCCCTCACTCGGCGCCGCCGGGCGCGCATCCAGTGTGCCAGCCACCAGCCCCGCCGCCTGTGGCTGTTGCCCCGGCCCACGCGCCAGCCGCCCCGTCACGATCACCAGCACCACGATGATGGCCGCATAGTAGACGAAGAAGACCAGCGTCGCGCGGTCCAGCGGCAGCCGGACGATGTAGAACGGCTGGCTGAGCCACTGCGCGACTGGGCCCAGCACTGCCACCGCGACCGCCGTCCCATTGAACAGGGCGTGCTGTGAGACGGCGTAGGCCAGGCCGCCAAAGCCGCGCAGCCAGCGTTTCGAGACGCCCTTGCCGTTGATCAGGTAGTACCAACCGAGCGCGCCCATGCCGGCGCCAACGCCGTGCAGCAGCCCGGAGCCGACACGCTCCAGCGCCACCACGACCCAATCAGCCTCGCCGCGCCCCGTGTAGACGGCGATGGACTCGAAGATGGCGAAGCCGACGCCGGCGGACAGGCCCATCAGGAAGGCGCTGGCCGGCGAGCGCAGCCGCCGCATCAGCAGCACCGCCCCCAGCGGCTTCACGCCTTCCTCCACCAGCGGCGCCAGCAGCGAGACGATCAGCAGGATGGTGACGATGGCGATGGGGTCTTGCGAGCTGGGGTTGGTGGGATCGCTCAGATTGGGCGCGCTGTTGGGCGAGAGCACGATGATGAAGATGCCGATCACGATCGTGCCGATGGTGTTCAGGATCAGCGCGATCAGCGCCGCCAGCGTCGAGCCGTAGATGAAGGCCATCCAGATGTGCCGGCGCGAGGTGGGCATGTGCAGCCGCCACGTCGCGAACGCGAGGATCGTCAGCCCCGGCGCCGCCGCGCTCAGCACCATCAGCGGCAGGGTGGCGATGGCCAGACCCGGCGCGGGATAGATGTGCCAGACGACGATTGCCGTCACGAAGACGGCCAGTGTCAGCGCGAGGAAGAGCAGCGGGTGAGGCAGGCTGAAGCGCGGCGACGGCTTGCGCATGATGCCGCGAATGCCGTAGTAGATGGCAACGGCGCCGCCGACCAGTGGCGCCCCCAGGAACTCGACGAACTGGCCCTGCACATCCAGGCTGTTGCCGCCGCCGCTCGCGAACGCGACCACCGCCAGCAGCGCCACCAGCAGCCCGCAGAGCACCGACAGCCCGCCGAGTACCGTCACGATCCACGAGACGACCAACGCCAGCGTCTCGCCGGGCGCGCGGTGCGGCGACACATAGACAGGATAATAGTAGTAATAGGGCGCGGGCGGTGGGTAGCCCGTTGGGCTGGGCTGGCCCTGGCTCGGGGCGGCGTAGGGGTACGGGTAGGGATACCCGTAGGGAGCGCCCGCGCCGTAAGCCCACGGCTGGTAGGGTGCGTAGCCTGCATACCAGCCACCGTAGGGATAACCCCGCGGGTCTTGCGCGCCCTGGGGATAGACCGGATAGCCGGCTCCCGCTGCCGGTGGGACTGCTGGCGCGGTGGGCGGTGCCGGCGCGGCCGGCCGTTGTGGAGAGGACGTGGCCAGTGGCGAGCCGGAGCCTTGCGGCGCTGTCGGCTGCGCGGTGTTCCTTGGGGTCGTGGCGGGCGTGGCGGGCGCTGCCGCATCCGGCCCGGTCGAGCCAGCGGAAGGACTCACAGCAGGACCAGGTGATGCCAGAGATGCGCCGCAGACGAAGCAGCGCGCGTTGGCCTGCCCGTTCGGCGTCCCGCAATGCGGGCAGATTTTCTCATCCAACGCTCGCTCGCCTCTCACTTGCCACTCGCCCCATTGGCCGCGTCCCAGCTCGGCCTGCCGCGCACACCGACGAGTATAGCAGAAGTCGTCGCGCTCGGCACGCGCGGGAGTCCTGACCCCCTTTCCCCGCGGGGAGAGGCGTCGCGTGAGCCAACATGCGCGCTCATCCCCAGTACGCACGCTGGTCGCCAGAAGTTGCCGCCGGCTCGTGTGGTGCCTGCGGAATCCCCCGCGCACACCGACCGCTGCTATGGTATCATGCCGTTGGACACGCTTGAGCTCGTCGTAGGGAGCATCTTGGGCGAAAGGCGGTGACGCTATGACCACGCGCACCAGCGGCATCACACGCCTGGGCGGCTTGCTCGCGACGGCGGGCGGCGCTCTGGCCGTCATCGCTTTCTTCCTGCCGTGGGTCGCCATTCACACGTACGCCGATAGTTCCCCGATTACCATCTTCTACAGCGGATGGGGTGCGGCCATAGAGAGTGGGCCCATCCTCTTCCTGCCCTCGCTGCTGCCCCTGCTCATGGGCGTGCTGGCGCTCGTGCGTGGCCGCGCGGACCTCGCCATCCCAGCGTATCGCAAGCGGCGCAACCTGCTACGCGTCGCTGTCGTGCTCGGCCTGCTCGCCATCGCCTGGATCGTCAACTCGCTCAACGTCTTCGATCCTGCTTCGCTCCCCGGCGCCACGGCCAGCATAGCTCTGGGTCTCTACGTGATGGTCTTCGCCTGCCTTGTCATCATCGCCGGCACGGCCCTCGCCGGACTCTGGCGCCCATATGCCAGCGGTGCGCGCTCCGCGTCCACCTCGCTCCCGCTCACACAGCGGATGTGATCAGTGTTCTATATCAGGTATATTCGTCGTAGGTACACAGTTCGCTTCACCTGGAGGCTGCCCAATGGTCAACGCCCTGCCTATCTTTGTCAGCCACAGCCACGAGGATAGTACGTTCTGCCAGACGCTTGTCATGGCCCTGCATGGTGCAGGTGCCGATGTCTGGTACGATGAGCATAATATGGGCGCAGGGCAACTGATGGACGTAATCCAGCGAGAACTTGGCCAACGTAGAATCTTCATTGTTATTTTGTCAAAGCATGCTTTTGCTTCTGCATGGGTGCGCCGCGAAACAGGCTGGGCGTATGAGTTGGCCGCCCATGATCCTACTCGCATTATTCTGCCTGTAACGGCTGCCCCTATCGGACGCAGCGACTTCAATCCGGAAACGGGCTGGCTCTTTCTGAATGATTTCAAGCGGATTGAGGCGCCTGGATATCAACCCTACCCACATTCTGAGGCAATTGGGCGCACATTGCATGCCCTCTCGCTCGCTCCTGCTGGTGAAGCGTC
>JAICVS010000002.1 GCA_025935195.1 Ktedonobacterales bacterium | reverse complement strand
GACATGTCGAGCACGATGACGGTGACATGGCCCGATGCTGACGGGGCGGCGGGGGCAAGGGCGGCGCGCGCCTGGGCGGGCATGGCGGGCATGGCGGGCATGGCGGGCATGGCGGGCATGGCGGGCGCGGCGAGGGCGGCGGGAGCCAGGCCGAGCGCCATACAGAGGGCGAGAGCGAGCGGGCAGAGGGAGGCGATACGCCGAATGGGGCCGCGCCAGTAATCACAACCATCCAAATCGTCCATGCAGACTCCTCCTGGGAACCGAGGTGTCCGTTCCGTTCCATTCCGTTCCGTACGCCTGCGACCAAGCTACACCACTACGCGCCACACCAGCGCCGTGAGGGCACTTCCCGCCGTCCGATCTTTCCCAACGAGCGCGACGGTTCGGCCGGTCGCCCGCTGTGGCCTGTACTCTATCACGCGCGCTTTGCCAGGTATTTACGCTGGGGCGACTGTTGGGTTGGAGGGAACCTAACCTCCTGCCCCTTCTCCATGTGGGGAGAGGGGGGCGTGACCGAGGCTGGCAATGTTGACCTGTTGGGTGAACATTGCCGTTTTTGCCGCTTTTCACATGTGTTTCGACCTCCGATCCGTCTCTAACGTCGAATTCAAGCCGGTTTGGGCGATGTGGCAACTTGACGTTTGGTGTTATGGGTGGCAAAAGTGGCAAGGTGGGATTGCCACTTTGGTGCGATGCGGCAAGGGTGTGATGTGGATGGGGCGAGGTTGTTGTCAATCGTCGGCTCCCGGCATGAATGCCAGGGGTAATCCCGGTCTATCACGGGTGGCGCATGCGCCAACGACCCGCGGCAAATCTGTGTCACTACCTCATCTCATCACTACTCCCAGCGCACCTATCCGATCCTGCTGGTTGTATTATAGAATATTGCTTCTATTGCGGCAAGGCGGATGGGGATGGGCACGGTGAGATGGTGAACTACGGCTGCCCAGCATGAAACGAATGCATCAGTTGAACGGCAGGAAGCGCTCACGCTCGATGCGCTGGGCTTCTTCGCGCTCGTGGGGGGTCCAGTCGGAGGGGTCGAGGCGGACGCCAAGGCGGGCGGTGAGGGTGGCTTCGACAGCGGCGATCACCGCGTCGGCGGTAATGGTGTGGGTGGCGGCCTGATCGAGGCCGAGAGCGGCGTTGTGCAGGCGGGTGCCGAGGGTCTTGCGACGGTTGTTGTTGAGGTCGAGCAGCTCGCCGAGGGCCTTGGGGTCGAGCTGGAGGTAGACGCCGGCCTGATAGAGGGTGCCAGGGCGGCGGCGCACCTGGCAGAGGCCGACGAGCTTGCGCTTGCCGACGACGACCTCCCAGGGCGAGAGCGTGCCGAAGCAGGCGAGGCGGAGCGGGTCGTCCGCGGCGAGCGGGGGGATGGCGCGCACCTCCTCGACGGGGATGGCGCGGGCTTTGGCGATGCCGAGCGAGCGCAGCGCCTCGGCCCAGAGCTCGCCGATCCACTCATAGGCGCGGACGACGTCACTGGTGGCGAGGGGATGGCCCGCCGGCAGGGCGACCTCCATGTTGACGGCGGTGGCGTCCACGAGGACGGCGGCGCCGCCGGAGGTGCGGCGCAGGACGGTGACGCCGCGCTCGCGGCAGACAGCGAGGTCGGCGATGCCGGGCTTCTGGCTGTTGCCGACGACGAGGGCAGGTTGGCTGGCGAGATACCAGCGCAGGGCGGGCCGGCGTGTTTCAGACAGGCAGGCGAGCAGGGCTTCGCTGAGGGCGAGCTGCCGGCCCATTGGGGCGTCCTCAGCGCGGAGGAGGCGCCAGGGTTGGGCGGCATGGGGTGGGGTGGTGGAGGTCATGCGTACAGTATATCCCGATGGGTGAGGGTGTGATGGTCTTTTCCCATTGAGGGCGGACATGCCGCCCACGCGGGCCAGCCGGCCAGCCAGAGCCAGCCGGCGATTGAAATCGCGCCTGGATGGCCGGTGGCCGCGAAGTCTGGCCGGAGCCGGACTCGGAAGAGGGAGACGAGGGTCATGCCGATTCGTGGGTGGCGGTATGTGGTGGGTGGCGGTTAGGGCGAGCTGGTAGCATCGAGGTGGGCGCCGGATTGGAGGTCGCGCAGGAAGGCGACGCCGGTGGCGACGCGCTGGTCCGGTGGGGCGGCGTCCACGGCGTTGAGCAGGGCGCTGGCGACGACGGCGCCATCGGCGATGCGGCCGATCGCGGCGACGTGCTCGGGGCGGGCGACGCCGAAGCCGACGGCCAGCGGGAGGCTGGTGTGGGCGCGGACGCGGGCGATGAAGGCGGCGAGGTCTTCGGGGAGGCGGTCGCGCGCGCCGGTGACGCCGCTGAGGGCGACGCAGTAGATGAAGCCTCCGGTCTCGGCGGCGACGCGGGCGACAGTCTCGATGCGGGCGTCGGTGCTAGTGGGGGCGATGAGGAAGACGAGCGCGATGCCGCACTCACGAGCGGCGCGCAGGAGCGGATCGGCCTCTTCGGCGGGGAGATCGGGGACGATCAGGCCGGCGACGCCGGCGGCTTTGGCGGCCGTACAGAAGTGCTCGATGCCGTAACTGAAGATGGGGTTGTAGTAGGTCATGAGCACGAGCGGGGTGGCGGCCTGGGCGGAGACGCGGCCGGCGAGCTCCAGCGCACCGGCGAGGGTCATGCCATGCTCAAGGGCGATCTGGCTGGCGTGCTGGACGGTGGCGCCGTCGGCGAGAGGGTCGGAGAACGGGACGCCGATCTCGATCAGGTCCGCGCCGGCCTGGCCGAAGGCGACGGCGAGCGCCTCGCCGGTGGCGAGGTCGGGGTAGCCGGCCATGACGTAGGGGATGAGGGCGACGCGGCGCTCGGCACGCGCACGCGCAAAGGCGGCGGTGATGGGGGAGGTGGTGGTTTGTACGTTGGTCATGGCTGGCGTCCCTCGTTGATCGCACAGAATCTCATTAAAGCTGGCTGCTCGCGAGCAGCCAGACGTTCGAGAAGTCTCGCTGTTTCAGCCGCTCCTTCTCGATCCAGAAGTACATCAGGCCGCCGCGCGCCCAGAGATCGCATAACTCGCCCAGACGCCAGTCCGGGTCATCCTCGGTTCCCCCTGGAAACGGCAGGTCTGACACGTTGCCAAGTTGAAGTAGGAGCTGCCAACGCTCAAAAGCACGCCGGACCCGCGCTCGCGCCGCTTCGTCTCCAGCATACATTCGAGCTTGTATCTCGCGTGCTTCTGCCCACCGCCCAGAAGGGGCCAACTCGCATTCCAGTGGCGATCCGCCGTGAATGGGCGCGGGAAGCCCGAGTAGTTGATGCTGGGTTGCCAGCCATGTAAATCCATCGTCGCCGTCCTCGTCGTCCTCGTCCATGTCGTCCAGACCTGATTCTGCAAACGAGTCAAACACTTCAGCAAGGCGGCGTCTCTCGTCGTTGTTCAGCCGCATGTACGCGAGCCACTGTCGCTCCTGGGCAAGCGTCATCGTCGCTGAAAAGACAGGTCGCCGCGGCGGCAGGCGATAGTGTGACGCCAGCGCATCTGGCCAAGCGGACCGTGAGAGGGTAGCGTCGTTGCCGGCGAAGTACAGCACGTGCCAGCCGCCGCGATCTTCCGGCTTCAGTCCCCAAGGCGCCCCTGCGAAGTCGTAGAAGAATGACAGCGCGCCCTCAGTCGGCAGGATGTGCTGGCTGTCGTAGGGCGCAACCTCGGCCAGATTGAACTGAGCCAGGAAGCCTAGAGACTTGCCCTCTCGCGCCGGCCACGGCATGCTGGACGGCAAATCGGGCCTGCCTCCAATCTTGGATGCGCCGATTGGTAGACTGTTCTCTCGCGTCTTGCGCGTCTCGATATGGATTGCGGGCAGAGTCAATCGCTCGGCCTCGGCAACGAGGCGGTCGAGCTTGGCGGCGCGCAGTGCGTCGCGGATGTCGTCAAGGTTCATGTCCGCAACCCGCCTTACAGCGTCACGCCGAGGGCGTCGGCGACGGTGTTGATGTCTTTGTCGCCGCGGCCGGAGAGGTTGATCACCACCACGTCGTCGGGGCGCAGCGCGCCGCGCTCGCCGAGGACGTGGGCGACAGCGTGGGCGGACTCCAGCGCGGGGATGATGCCTTCATCTTCGCACAGGGTTTGGAAGGCATGCAGGGCGGCGGTGTCGTCGGCGGCGACGTAGGTGGCGCGGCCGGTGGCGCGCAGATAGCTGTGCTCGGGGCCGACGCCGGGGTAGTCGAGGCCCGCGGAGATGCTGTGGGTCTCCGTGACCTGGCCGTTGGCGTCTTGCAAGAGGTAGCTGAGCGCGCCGTGCAGCACGCCGGGGCGGCCGGCGACGAGGGTGGCGGCGTGCTTGCCGGATTCGACGCCGCTGCCGCCGGCCTCGACGCCGACCAGACGCACGGATGGATCGCCGGCGAAGGGATGGAACATGCCGATGGCGTTGGAGCCGCCGCCAACGCAGGCGACGACGAGATCGGGCAGGCGGCCGAGCTGGTCGAGGCATTGGGCGCGCGTCTCGCGGCCGATGACGGACTGGAAATCGCGCACCATCATGGGATAGGGGTGCGGGCCGACGGCGGAGCCGATCAGGTAGTAGGTGGTGGCGACGTTGGTGACCCAGTCGCGCATAGCTTCGTTGATGGCGTCTTTGAGGGTGCGGCTGCCGGCGGTGACGGGGCGGACCTCGGCGCCGAGCAGCTTCATGCGAAAGACGTTGAGCGACTGGCGGCGGATGTCTTCCGCGCCCATGTAGACGACGCACTCGAGGCCGAGCTTGGCGCAGACGGTGGCGGTGGCGACGCCGTGCTGGCCGGCGCCGGTCTCAGCGATGATGCGGCGCTTGCCCATGCGCGCGGCGAGCAAGCCCTGGCCGAGCGCGTTGTTGATCTTGTGGGCGCCAGTGTGGGCGAGGTCTTCACGCTTGAGATAGACGCTGGCGCCGACGCGCGCGGAGAGACGAGCGGCGTGGTAGAGCGGCGTGGGACGGCCGGTGTAGGTGCGCTCCTGCTCGGCAAGGATGGATGCGAAGGCCGGATCGGCGCTGGCATCCGCATAGGCGCGCTCCAGCTCTTCGATGGCGGCCATCAGGCTTTCGGGGACGAAGCGCCCGCCGAAGTCGCCGAAGCGGCCGCGGGCGTCGGGGAAGGCGCCGTGCTGGTAGGTGGGCTGGCTCGTGGGTGGCGTGGTCGTTTCCGCTGGATGGGTCATGATGATACGCTCGCTTCCGTGGGTGATGTCGATTCTGTCGATTCCGCCGCCGCGCGCACGGCCTGGATGAAGGCGCGAATCTTGTCGGGGTCTTTGACGTCGTCTGTCTCGACGCCGCTGCTGACGTCTACGCCGCGCGAGTGGACGGCGGCGATGGCGTCCGCGACGTTGACGGGGGAGAGGCCGCCGGAGAGGATGACGGGCCAGCGCGCGGCGGCTGTGCGGGCGAGCGCCCAGTCGCCGGTCTGGCCGGTGCCGCCGTAGGCGCCGCTGGATGAGGGCGTGTCGAGCAGGATGGTCGCGCCGGCCAGCGCGTAGGCGTCCAACAGGGCGAGATCGGCCGCGGTGCGGGGGCGCAGGGCTTTGATGATGGGCAGGTGGGTTGCGCGGGCGACGGCGGCGCAGTCGGCGGGCGATTCGTCGCCGCTGAGCTGGATGGCATCGAGCGGGACGGTGCGGGCGATGGCGGCGATGGAGTCAACCGGCTCGTTGACGAAGACGCCGGTGGCGAGGGGAGTCCTCACCCCCTGGCCCCCTCGCCTCCGCGGAGGAGAGGGGGAAGCGGTGTGTGCGGCCGCGACGATAGCGTGGGCCTGATCGGGGGTCACGCGGCGCTTGCTGGCGGCGAAGACGAGGCCGAAGGCGTCCGCATGAAGGGCGGCGACGAGGGCGGCGTGATCGGGCTGTGTCAGGCCGCAGATTTTGACGAATGGGTGGGGGGCATTAGCGAAGAGGCCGGCGGTAGCGCCGCCGGGGGCGGTGGCAAGCTCGCGGGCTTTCGCGGTCGGGTCGGGGGCGCGCATGAGGGCCTCGCCGGCGAGGATGGCATGGGCATCCCAGGCGCGGGCGCGGGCGGCGCCCGTCGCATCCGCGATGCCGCTTTCCGCGACGAAGACGCGGTCATTGGGGACGAGCGGGCGCAGGCGGCGGATGACATCAGTATCCACGGCGAAGGTGCGCAGGTCGCGGCTGTTGACGCCGATTACAGACGCGCCGCTGGCGACGGCGCGATGGGTCTCGCCGGCGTCGTGCGCCTCGACCAGCGCCTCCATGCCGAGCGCGCGGGCGAGGGCGAGGAGGTCGGAGAGTTGGGTGTCGTCCAGCAGGGCGCAGATGAGCAGGACGGCGTCGGCGCCGGCGGCGCGCGCCTCGTAGACCAGATAATCGTAGAGGAAGAAGTCCGTGCGCATGTCTGGGATGTCTACGGCGGCGCGGACGGCGGTGAGGTGATCGAGGGAGCCGAGGAAGAAGCGCGGCTCGGTGAGCACGCTGATGGCCGCCGCGCCGCCAGCGGTGTAGGCGCGCGCCTGGGCGACAGGATCGAACGTCGCGGCGAGCAGGCCCTTCGACGGTGAGGCGCGCTTGATCTCGGCGATCAGGCGGGCGGGGGCGCCCGCTTCAGGGCGCAGCGCGGCGGCGAAGTCGCGCGGGGCTGGCGCGGTCGCGGCGCGCGTGCGCAGCTCGTCCAGCGGGACGCGCGCCTGCCGCTCGGTCAGCTCGGCGCGGGTGGCGGCGACGATGCGCTCCAGGAAGGTTTCGGCCATCGGGGTTCCCGTTCTCGAACCAGGCGACAACTACGCGACGACCGGGGCGAGCGCGCGGGTGGTGGCGACCAGCGCCTCCAGCGTGGTGATCGCTTTGGCGGTGCGCAGGGCGTCGTGCGCCTGGCGGATGCCGTCGCGGACGCTCTCGGCGCGGCCAGTGATGTAGAGGGCGGCGCCAGCGTTGAGCGCGACCATGTCGGCGGGGGCGCCACGCGCGGAGCCGCTGAGGATGTCGCGTAGCAGCGAGGCGTTGCGCTGGGCGTCGCCGCCAAGCACCTCCTTACGCGCGTGGAGCGACAGCCCCAGCTCCTCCGGCTGGATGGTGTACGCGCGGACGTCGCCGGCGCCGCCGTTCACTTCACAGACGCGCGTCGGTGCGGCGAGCGAGATTTCGTCTACGCCGTCATCGCCGTGGACGACGAGCGCGCGCTCGCAGCCCAGCCGCAATAGCGCCTCGCCCATCAGCGGCAGCAGGCGCGCATCGGCGACGCCGAGCACCTGATAGCGCGCGCCGGCCGGGTTGGTGAGCGGGCCGAGGATGTTGAAGACGGTGCGGATGCCGATCTGGCTGCGGGTGGGGCCGACGTGGCGCATGGCGGGGTGGTAGGTGGGGGCGAACATGAAGCCGAAGCCGACACGCTCGACGCAGGCCGCGACATGCTCCGGCCCCAGCTCCAGCTTGACGCCGAGCGCCTCCAGCACATCGGCGCTGCCGCACTTGCTGGTGGCGGCGCGGTTGCCGTGCTTGGCGACGGGCTGGCCGAGCGCGGCGACGACGAGGCCGGCGGCGGTGGAGACGTTGAAGGTGCCGGAGGCGTCGCCGCCGGTGCCGCAGGTGTCCACGGCGTGGACGTGGGCGGCGAGCGGGACGTGTACCGCCTGCTCGCGCATGACGCGGGCGAGGCCCGTCACCTCGTCTACGGTCTCGCCTTTCAGGCGCAGCGCCGTCAGGAAGGCGCCGAGCTGCGAGGGTGTGGCCTGGCCGGTCATGATCTCTTCCATCGCGGCGGCGGCCTCGGTCTCGCTCAGGGATTGGCCGGCCACCAGATGCACGATTGCCTCACGGATCATCGTCGTCTCCCTCCAACCTCACGCGACGGGCACGGAGTGCCGCGTCTCGACCACGGGAACGGCGGTTGTGCCGTCTTCCAAAAAGGCGCGCAGGATGTCTTTGCCGGCGGCGGTCAGGATAGATTCGGGGTGGAACTGCACGCCGGAGATGGGATAGTCGCGGTGGCGCAGCGCCATGATCAGGCCGTCGGCCGTCTCGGCGGTGATCTCCAGGGCGGCGGGCAGGGTGGCGCGCTCGACGATGAGGCTGTGGTAGCGGATGGCCTCGAAGGGATCGGGCAGGCCGCGTAGGATGCCGGCGCCGCTGTGGTGGATGCGCGCGGTCTTGCCGTGAACCGGCGTGGGCGCGCGCACGACGCGGCCGCCATAGACGGCGCCGATACACTGGTGGCCGAGGCAGACGCCGAGCAGCGGCACACGCGGGCCGAGCGCGCGGATGATCTCGTTCGAGACGCCGGCCTCGCGCGGGGTGCAGGGGCCGGGCGAGATCACGACGTGGGAGGGGGCGAGCGCCTCGGCTTCATCGGCGGTGATGGCGTCGTTGCGATACACGGTGACATCCGCGCCCAGCTCGGCAAGGTACTGGTACAGGTTGTAGGTGAAGCTGTCGTAGTTGTCGATTAGCAGGAGCATTGGGCCTCGGCCTCCTCCAGGGCGCGCAACACCGCCCCCAGCTTGTTCTCGGTCTCCTGGTACTCGGCCTCCGGCTCAGAGTCGGCGACGATGCCGCCGCCGGCCTGGGCGTAGGCGACGCCATCTTTGAGCACCAACGTGCGGATGGCGATGCAGGTGTCCATGGCGCCGTCGAAGCCGATGTAGCCGGCGGCGCCGCCGTAGACGCCACGGCGCTGCCCCTCCAGCGCGGCGATGATCTGCATCGCGCGCACTTTGGGGGCACCGGTGAGGGTGCCGGCGGGGAAGCCGGCGCGCAGGGCGTCGTAGGGGGTCAAGTCGGCGCGCAGCCGGCCGGTGACGTGCGAGACGAGGTGCATGACGTGGGAGTAACGCTCGACATCGAGGAATTGCGTCACGCGGACGCTGCCCGGCGCACTGACGCGCCCGACATCGTTGCGGCCGAGGTCCACGAGCATGACGTGCTCGGCGCGCTCCTTCTCGTCGGCGCGCAGCTCGGCTTCGAGCGCGGCGTCCGCCGCCGGGTCGGGGTCGCGGCGGCGTGTGCCGGCGATGGGATGCACGGCCACCTCGCCGTCCTCGACGCGCACCAGCAGCTCCGGCGAGGCGCCGGCGACGGCGAAGTCGTCCAACGCGAGGTAGAACATGTACGGCGAGGGGTTGATGCGGCGCAGGGCGCGATAGACCGCGAAAGGCGGCGCGCTGGTGGGGCGGGCGAGGCGGCGCGAGGGCACGACCTGATAGCAGTCGCCGGCGCGGAGGTAGTCCTGGATGCGGCGGACGGCGCCCTGATACGCCTCACGTGATGCGAGCGCGGCGGGCGGGATGGCGCTAGTTGTGGCGGTCGCCGGGGGGCGGGGCGCCTGGCGGGCGGCGCGCGGCAGCGGGCGCGCGAGGCGGCGTTCCAGCGCGGCGATACGGACGTGCGCTTCGGCGCGGGCGCGCGCCTCATCGCCGTCCGTCGCGGTGAGATCGGCGTGGGCGAGCAGCAGCGCGCTGTGGCGGGCGTGGTCGAAGATGACGACGGTGTCGGTGAAGAGGAAGACGGCTTCGGGCAGGCCAAGCGGGTCAGCCGGTGGGATGGCGACGGCCGGCTCGAAGCGCGCCGCCGCTTCGTAGGCGAGGTAGCCAACGGCGCCGCCGGTGAAGCGCGGCAGGCCCGGCACATGGGCGACGGGCCGGCGCTCCAATTCCGCGCGAACGGCCGCGAGCGCGTCCGCGCAGGGGCGGCGCTCGACCGTGCCAGCGCGCGGGCCGGCGAGCCAGCGATACTCGGCCGCGCCGTCGCGCACGCGCAGGACGAGATAGGGGTCCGCGCCGGCGAAGGAGTAGCGCGCGAGGCGCTCGCCGCCCTCGACGCTCTCCAGCAGGAAGCCGTAGCGGCCGCGCGCCAGCTTCAGGTAGGCGGAGACGGGGGTTTCCAGGTCCGCCGAGATCTCGCGCCAGACCGGCACGAGCGCGGCGGGGCGCTCGTCGTGGGTGAGCGGTGCCTCGGTGATCTCTCGTGCCGGTGCGATCATGGGGATGGTTCCTCTCTGATGTGTGATCGGTGCGCGCCGCTAGAGCAGGCCGACGCGCTCTTTGACGGTGTGCACGGTACGCTGGGCGAGCGGGCGGACACGCGCGGCGCCTTCGGCCAGCAGGGCGTCGAGCGTGGCGGGATCAGCGGTCAGCTCGGCGTAGCGTCGCTGGATCGGCTCCAGGGTGGCGACGACGCGCTGGGCCAGCGCCGCCTTGAACTCCTTGTAGCCCTTGCCGGCGAACTCGGCTTCGATCTGTTCGGGCGTCTCGCCACCACCGAGCGCCTGATAGATGGTGAGCAGGTTGAAGATGCCAGGCCGGTTCTCGTCGAAGACGATGGTGCGCTCGGAGTCGGTGGTGGCGCGGGCGATCTTCTTGCGGATGGCGGCGGGCGGGTCGAGCAGGCTGATGTACGAGCCTTCGGCCTCGCTCTTGCTCATCTTCTTGGTGGGGTCGTCCAGCGCCATGATGCGTGCGCCGACCGCGCGGATGATCGGCCGCGGCTCCACGAACGTCTCGCCGAAGCGATGGTTGAAGCTGCTGGCGATGTCGCGGGTCAGCTCGACATGTTGCTTCTGATCCTCGCCGACGGGTACGGCGTCCGTCTGGTAGATGAGGATGTCGGCGGCCATGAGGACGGGGTAGGTGTAGAGGCCGGCGCTGGCGGCCTCACGATCCTCGCCGGCTTTGGCTTTGAACTGGGTCATGCGATTGAGCCAGCCGGTCGGCGTCACACAGTCGAGAATCCAGGCCAGCTCGGCGTGCTCCGGCATGTGCGACTGGATGAAGAGCGCGCTGCGCGCCGGGTCTATGCCACAGGCGACGAGCAGCGCCGCCAGCTCGCGTGTGTTCTGGCGCAGCTCGCGCGGCTCGATGGACACGGTGATGGCGTGCAGGTCCACCACGCAAAAGATGTTGTCGTAGATGTCCTGTTCGGCGGCCCAGTGCCGGATCGCCCCGATATAATTGCCCAGCGTTGGCGTGCCCGTCGGCTTGATGCCCGAGAACACCCGTTCGCGCTGTTTGCGGATCGGTTGTGCGGCCGCATCGGCCCGCCGGTCTGTCGTCGGCGCGCTCATCGCTCGCGCTCCCTTCTGTATCTCACACACACAACCCATGGGCCGGTGCGTTGTCGCGTGCGCCGGCTCGTGGGCGCAACAAAAAGCCTCTCGTCCACCAGGGACGAGAGGCTGACCGGCAACCTTCGTGGTACCACCCACATTCAGATCCGCTCGCGCACGCGCGGCGAATCCCTCGGCGAGCACGAGCGACTGCCGGCGCATGCGCCGGATCACCGATGCTCCGCCTCGATAACGGGAGGCGCCCGGCGCACCCTACGAGCGCACAACGCGCTTCGCTCGGGTGGCGGCTCTCAGGGCCATTCCGCGCCGCTCCAGCGCCGGCTCCCACCGTTCCGGCTCGCTTGGGCTGTGGCGACCGTTCGCGTACTTTTCCTGATCGCTGCCGCTGGCTATATGGTTGAAACATTGCCAGTATAGCCGCCGTACCGAGCCGGTGTCAAGCCCACTGCTCCCTCAGCAATAATGTTACCGAGGCTGGTACGGTTCCCGCAAAAGAAAAGGCTACCGGAGGGAAACATGGGCGGCCGACGACGATGAGCAGATGACGATTGACGAGCGGCGAAAGTACTTGAAGCGCATGCGCCCGCGCTATGAGCGGGCCGACTGAGCGGGCCGACGCCAGTTGCTCGACGAGATGGAGGCGGTAACGGGGCCGCATCGCAAGAGCCTGCTCCGGCTGCCGCATGCGCCGAGCTTGGCGCGCCACCCGCGCCAGCACCAACGCGGACGCCGGTACGGCGCGGCGGTGGAGCGGGTGGTGGAGTGGGTGTGGGCGAGCCTGGACTTCATCTGTGCGGAGCGGCTCACGCCCGCCCCGCGGGCGACCGCGCGGCACCTGGCCGGCATTGGGGTGGTGTGTCTGACGGACGAGGTAGAAACGCAATTGGGCCAGATCAGCGAAGCGAGTGTGACCCGGCTCCTGGCGCGGCACCGCGGCGAGCGGCCGCGGCTGGCGGAGACGAGTTAGGGGTTGCTATACCCCCAACCCATCCGCCGCACCCCGAACGGGGTTTTCGCCCCATCACGCGTGCGCCGGCCATGGATGGCCGCGCGCCCGGCTCATACCACTACTCGACCGTCACCGACTTCGCCAGGTTGCGCGGCTGGTCAATGTTGCAGCCGCGCCGCAGCGCCACCTCGTACGAGAGGAGCTGTAGCGGGATGATCCCCAGCAGCGGCGCCAGTAGCTCCGGCATCCGCGGGATCGAGAGCGTCGCGTCGGCGTGGCGCGCGATGTTGGTGTCGCCCTCGGTGGCGATGGCGATCACCTTCGCGTCGCGCGCGCGCACCTCCTGCACGTTGCTGATCACCTTCTCGTACGTCTTGCTGGCCGGCGCCATCGCCACCAGCGGCACATCCGCGTCGAGCAGCGCAATCGGTCCGTGCTTCAGCTCGCCCGCTGGGTAGGCCTCGGCGTGGACGTAGGAGATCTCTTTCAGCTTCAGCGCCCCTTCCAGCGCCAGCGGGAAGCCCGCCCCCCGGCCGATGAACATGCAGCTCTGGCTCTTCGCCAGCAGGCTCGCCATCGTGTCGAAGGTCGCGCTAGCGGCCGCCGTCGTCGCCAGCACGCGCTCCATCTGCCCCGGCACTGCCACGAGCGCGGCCAGCGCCGCCCGCGCCTCGGCCTCCGCCAGCGCGCCGTTGCGTTGGCCCAGCCAGAGCGCCAGCAGGTAGAGCGTCGTCGTCGTCGTGACGAACGTCTTCGTCGCCGTCACGCTGATCTCCGGCCCCGCCTGCAAATAGAGCACCGCGTCCGCCACGCGCGTGATCGCGCTGCCGACGATGTTGGTGACGGCGATCACCGGCGCACCCAGCTCGCGCGCCAGCCGTGTCGCCGCCAGCGTGTCCGCCGTCTCGCCCGACTGGGTGATCGCCACGCAGAGCGTATCCGGCCCCACAATCGGGTCGGCGTAGCGGTATTCAGAGGCGATGCTGACCTCCACCGGGATGCGTGCCCAGCGCTCGATGGCGTACTTGCCGAGCATCCCGGCATGCACCGAGGTGCCGCAGCCCAGGATGGCGATGCGCCGCACCCCATCCAGCGCGCCGCTCGCCACCAGCCGATCCAGCTCGGCCAGCCGGAGCGATGGCCCGCTCGCGCCTTCGGAGACACGCCCCAGCAGCGCCCGCCGTACCGCGTGTGGCTGCTCGTGGATCTCCTTGACGAAGTAGTGCGGATAGCCGCCTTTCTCCGCCGCCTCGAGATCCCATTCGACGTGCATCGGAGCGCGCGTGAACTCCCGGCCGTCCAGGTCGGTCAGCGTCACCGCCGTGCTCGTCACATCGGCGACCTCGCCCTCGTCCAGCACCACCACTTCGCGGGTGTGACGCAGGATGGCCGGGATGTCGGATGCGATGAAGTTCTCGCCCTCGCCCAGCCCGACGATCAGTGGGCCGTTCAGCCGCGCGCCGACGATGTGACCGGGGTCGCGCTTGCTCACGGCCACAATGGCGTACGAGCCGGTGACGCGCCGCAGCGAGCGCCGCGTCGCCTCGGCCAGCGACGGCGCGCCGGAAGCCAGCGCATCCTCGATCAGGTGCGCCAACACCTCGGTGTCCGTCTCCGACGCGAAGTGGTGGCCCGTGGCGATCAGCTCGTCGCGCAGCTCGGCATAGTTTTCGATGATGCCGTTATGCACCACCGTCACGTCGCCGCCGCAATCCACATGGGGATGCGCGTTGCCGTCGCTGGGGCGGCCGTGCGTGGCCCAGCGGGTGTGGCCAATGCCCACCTGCCCGGCCGGCTCGGCCACCGCCAGCGCTGTGCGCAGGTTTTGCAGCTTGCCGGCCGCCTTGCGCACCTCGAGATCGCCGGCCGCCGAGACAACGGCGATGCCCGCCGAGTCGTAGCCGCGATATTCGAGCCGCGCCAGGCCATCCAGCAGGATTGGGGTCGCGTTCTTGGGTCCAACGTAGCCTACGATGCCGCACATAGTCGGCGTTTGTCCCTTCGTTTCCCGCCACCGGCCGCGTCCTGTCCCGGCGGTCGCCCGCCGGTTTTCCCCGCGACCTTCGAGTAGGGCAGTGGCGTCGCCCGCCCTGGAGGCCACCCGCTGATGCTTCGCCAAGCCTCCACCGCGTCAACTGAGGCCCTCCGCGCCCCAGCCCATGCGCTACATCTCCGCGACGACGGATCGAGCGACCGGGCGTATCTCACAATATCGCCTGGCCGGCGTGCGCGACGAGCCGGATCGCCGCCAGGGGAAGACAACACATCTTCCCCAGCCCGCACGGCCTCGTCTCACCGTGGTATCGTATGCGGCCGGCCCGGCTGTGTCAATCTTGTCTACCCAGTCGGTCCAGTAGCGATTCGGTTGAACCTGCCGAGCCAATCGCATCCGCACACCGGCCCTCAGCGCATGAAGCTTGCCAGGCGCGACGGCCTCGCGGGGTGGACCACCGCCCGCGCCGTGCTATACTCAGCCTTGCGCCCAGAGCCAGCCGGATTCGGCCGGCTCCTCCTACCGTCCGCTCACGCTTGTATCTATCAGGTGGATTGCATGCCCGCCGCTCCCGATACGTCCTCTTCCATCTGGCTCCGGCCCGGCCTCCGGCTGGGCGCCTTCCTCGCCGGCGCTGCCCATCTCGACACCGCCCTCTTCGACGTGGACGGCGTGCTGATTGATACGCGCCGGTCGTACCGGCTCGCCGTCTGCTACGCCGCCGAGCAGATCGTCCGTGTCCTCAATGGCCTCAGCGACGCCCCTTCGCCGCTGGTGACGTCTGAAGATGTCGCCGCTTTCAAGCTCGCGGGCGGCTTCAATAGCGACTGGGACGCCGCCCAGCTCTTCGCCGCCCTGTGGACCGCGAAGCTGCGCGAGTGGCGCGGTACGCCCGCGGCGGATGTGCCGGTGCGCGAGTGGGCGGCGCGGGCGAGCGCGGCGGCGCGGGCGGGGCGGGGCGGCATGGCCTGGGTGCGCGCGACGGTCCCGGCCAGCGCCATCCCCGACGACGAGACGGCGCGCTGGGCGATGGATGAGCAGTATTGGGGAGCCGAGCTGCTGCGCGCGTTCTTCGGCCGCGAGCCGCTCTACGCCCCCGACGCTCCCGGCCTCGTCCACAATGAGGAACTGCTGCTGGGCGAGGAGCTGCTGCCGGCGCTGGCGGCGGCCGGCATCACGAAGCTGGGGCTGATCACCGGCCGCGTCGGCCCAGAGGTCGGCTGGGCGGTGACGCGCCTCGCCACCGGGTCGGGGCTGCCCGACGATCCAGATGACGTGGCGGACGGCGTGGTGATGTGGGCGGAGAGTGAGCATGGCCGCTCGCCCTTCGGCGCCATTGTTCCCGCCACCGTCTACGCCAAGCCGGACCCGCGCGCTCTCATAGAGGCTGTGCGCGCCCTCGGCGCCCGTGCCGCCCTCTACGCCGGTGACACGGCGGACGACCTCGATCTGGTGCTGCGCTACCGCCGTGAGGCGCAGGCCGCCGACGCGGCGCTGCCGCCCGTGCTCGCCGTCCAGATCGCCAGCGGCGACGAGGCCGCCGTCTACCGCGAGCGCGGCGCCGACATCGTCATCCCCCATATCACCCAGCTTCCCGCCGCGCTCGCGCTGCTAGAGGGATAGCTACCGCCCCGCGCCAGCGGCTAGTTCTTCCGGCACGTCGCCACGCTCGCCCGCTGTGTCGTGATCGAGCGCGGCGCGGACGGCGTGACAGCGGCGCACCAGACGCGCGAGGGTGTCGGGATCAATCGTTTGCTCGCGGTCGGAGAGCGCATCGTCCGGCCGCGGATGCATCTCGACGATCAGACCGTCGGCGCCGGCCGCGATGGCCGCGACGCCCATCGGCGCCACCAGATCACGCCGCCCAGTGGCGTGGCTGGGATCCACGATCACCGGCAGATGTGTCAGCGTGCGCAACAGCGGCACGCAGGCCAGGTCCAGCAGGTTGCGTGTCGCCGGATCGAAGCCGCGCACGCCGCGCTCGCACAGGATCACGTCGGGATTGCCCTCGGCCAGGATATACTCCGCCGCCAGCAGCCACTCCTCGATGGTCGCCGCGAAGCCGCGCTTCAGCAGCACGGGCCGGCCCGCACGGCCCACCGCGCGCAATAGCGGGAAGTTCTGCATGTTGCGGCTGCCCACCTGTAAGACGTCCGCCAGCTCCGCCACCGCCGGCACCAGCCCTGGCTCCATCACCTCGGTGACGACCGGCAGCCCCGCCGCCGCGCCCGCCCGCGCCAGCAGTTCCACTCCTGGCAGCCCCAAGCCCTGGAAGGCGTAGGGCGAGGTACGCGGCTTGAACGCGCCGCCGCGCAGCAGCCGCGCACCGGCATCCCTGGCCGCGCGCGCCGCCGCTTCGATCTGCTCCGCGCTCTCGACGGAGCACGGCCCGGCGATGATCACCGGCGCGCCCGCGCCAAAAGAGACCGCGCCCACCGTCACCACGGTCCCGTCTGGCACAAGCTCACGGCTCGCCAGGGGATACGGCGCGGCGGCCGGCACGACACGCGCGACCGCGCGCAGGGCGGTGAGCTGGCGAACCAGCTTCGCGGCCGGCACGCACTCTGGCGCGCAGACGACGTAACCAGCCCGCGTTCGCGCCGCCGTTACGCTGGCGCTGCCGCCCGCCTGGGCGCTGAGCAGCCGCATCACCTCCGCGCGCTCGTCGGCGGAGGCATCCTCTCGTACCACGATGACCATCGTGTCCCTCGCGTTTCCAGCCCTGGCGGCGCGTCCGGACGCGCACGCGCTCCAACGTCCACACCCCGGCGTTCCGGAGCCGGTGCGAACGCGGCGGCGTTGCGGGAGGCTGGCGCCCACAACGCGCGGAGACCGGGTGAACCACCGGCGCGTCGTGGGCAACAAAAAAGCAGAGGACGATTCCTCTGCCATCCCCCCGACCTGCCGCGGTTCGCGCTTGCTACCATGACAAACGACCCGCCGTCAAGCCGGAGGGCAGCGCCACCACCACGCGTACTGGCACGCATACTGAGCGTATCCGCGTGGGCTGATGGAGGCGTCGGTCAACAGACTGCTGTGTTTCATCATGGCACCCAGACTATAGAGCGTGGCGTCCAGGCTGTCAAGCTGAACCGCTACGTCGTATCCATGTCGTATCGTGGTGCGAGAGATGCAAGATTGGGGAAGCGGTATTGGGCATCAGAGATCGCCGGAGATAGAGGGATATGTATGAATAGCGAGCGTGTACGCTGGATCGCCGATGTGATGGCGCGCGAGGGCTACAGCGCCCTCATCTGCCGCCTGCCGCAGCACGTGGTGATGCTCACCGGCTACCAGTCGATCCTGGGCAACTCGTTCTGCATCGTCACGGCGAAGGATGGCGGCGAGCCGGAGACGCGGCTGGTCGTACCGGGCGACGAGGCCGATCTCGTGCCGGAGGGCGCCGCCGTCGCGGTCAAGACCTTCGCCGAGGAGACGATGGAGCGCATCAGCACGACGCTGCCGAGCGTGCGCGAGCCGCTGGCGGCGCTGCTGCGCGATGCCGGGCTGGGCCAGGGGAGCGCCGTCGCCGGCTACGAGGGCGGGCGCTCACCCATCGCCGGCTACTATACCCAGATCGGCATTCCCGGCCCCAACACGCTCGACCTGCTGCGCGAGCTGCTGCCGGGCGCCACCTTGCGCGACGCGACGGATGCGCTCGAAGAACTGGCGTCCGTCAAGACCGAGGAGGAGCTGCGCTGGATCCGCACGGCGGAGGAAATCGCGCGCTCCGGCTTCGAGGCCGCGCGCCAAACCATCCGCGCCGGCACGACCGAGGCTGAGGTCGCGGGCGCCGTCCATGCCGCGCTGTATCGCGCCGGCTACGCCTCCCCCGGCGTGCGCCACGTCACCGCGCACGTCCACGTCATGAGCGGGCCGCGTGCCGCCGAAGCATACAAGGCGTTCAACCTGACGACCAATCGCGCCATCGAAGGCGGCGATACCGTCTCGGTGCAGATGGAAGTCTGCGTCAACGGCTACTGGGCGGAGCTGACACGTCCCTTCTTCGCCGGCACGGCGAGTGACGAGTGGGCGCGGGCGCATCAAGCCTGCGTGCGCGCGCAGGACGCCGCGCTCCAGGTCATCCGCGACGGCGTCGCCGGGCGCGCGGCGGATGCCGCCGCTCGCGCGGTGATGGAGTCCGCCGGCTACGGCGCGGCGTTCAAGCACGGCCTCGGCCACGGCTTCGGCTTCCAGGCGATCAACCACGCCGCCGCGCCGATCCTGCATCCCGCGTCCACTTCGACGCTGCGCGCCGGCATGGTTCACAACATGGAGCCGGCCGTGTATCTGGACGGCAAGGGCGGCATCCGCCTGAACGACAACGTGCTGATCCGCGCGGACGGCAATGAGCTGCTCTCCAGGGACATCCCGCGCGAGCTGGAGTGGTTGGTGGTACGCGAGTGACACACGCATTTGCATGACATTTCAACAACGGTAAGGACATCCGGCATGGCGACGCAGCAAGACCAGCAGGACACGCGACAGCACGAGGGCGCGGGCCAGCAAGACCCACACCAACAACAGCCCGCCCCCAATGCTCACGACGATCACAACCCACAGACGCAGGGCCAGACGCGCGGGCAGAAGCCGGGCGCGAAGCACGGCGGCCCCTCGCACATCAGCGACATCCACGGCGCCGTCACCACCAAGTGGAATCAGGTCTTCATGCTCTGCGCCAACACCGGCGACATGATTCCCGACCGCAACGGCAACGGCCTCTATTTCCGCGATATGTGCTTCCTCGATCACCTGGAGCTGCTGCTCTCCGGCCAGCACGCCATCTCACTGTTGGCGGACGCCGGCAAGGGAGATCAGGCCGTCTTCGAGCTGACCAACCCGCAGATCGAGCTGGCGGACGGGCGCACGCTGCCCAAGGAGCGCCTCAGCATCAAGCGTTCCTACACCCTGCACCACCAGATCACTCAGACGATTGATGTGCATAATCTCGACCGCGAGGAAGTCGCGTTCGACCTCGCGCTGCGCTTCGGCAGCGGCTTCCAGGATATGCTCGTCATCCGCGGCTTCCTGCGCCCGCCGGTCAGGCGCGGCACCGTTTGCGCGCCATCGGTGAAGAACGGCGCCGTCACGCTCGAATACGACGGCGCGGATGGCCACACGCGCACGACCGCGCTACGCTTCTCGCCCGTCCCGGCCGAGCTGCGCGGCGACACCGCCGTGTTCCACCTGCATCTCAAGCCGCGCGCCGTCCAGACGATCACGCTCACGATTGATCTCAAGGACGCCGGCCCGGAGAAAAGCCCAACCTCCGGCGGCACGCAGACGCCACATACCGGCTCCGGCAAGCATTCCGCTCTCGACAAGGTGCTCGCCACGCAGCCCACGGTGACGACCGCCAACCCGCTCTTCGACCGCGCGCTGCGGCGCTCGCTCGACGACGTGCGCATGCTCATGACCGCCAGCCTGGATGATGTCTTTGTCGCCGCCGGCATCCCCTGGTACGTCGCCCTCTTCGGCCGCGATAGCTGCATCACTGCCTTCGAGACGCTCGCCTTCCAGCCGGAGCTGGCGCCGAGCACGCTGCGTGTGCTGGCGCGCTACCAAGGCACCGAACACAACGCCTATCAGGACGAGGAGCCGGGCAAGATTCCGCACGAGCTGCGCGTGGGCGAGACCGCCAATCTGCATGAGGTGCCGATGACGCCGTACTATGGCACGGTGGACGCGACGCCCTGGTTCCTCATGCTGCTCGCCCAGTACACCCGCTGGACCGGCGACATGAACCTCTTCCACGAGCTGCGCGACAACGTCAACCGCGCGCTGGCCTGGATGGATGACAACGAGCGCTCGACGATGCAAGGCTTCCTCACCTATGGCACCAAGTCCGAGCGCGGCCTCGTCAACCAGGGCTGGAAGGACTCCGACAACGGCGTGGTCAACCAGGATGGCTCGCTGGTCGAGCCGCCCGTCGCGCTCGTCGAGGTGCAGGGCTACGCCTACCAGGCCCGCCGCGACATCGCCGAGCTGCTGCGTCATGTGGGCGAGAACGACGCCGCGCGGAAGCTGGAACAGCAGGCCGAGGCGCTGAAGCAGCGTTTCAACGAGCACTTCTGGGTGAGCGATACCAACTTCTACGCCTTTGCCATCCAGCGCGGCGGCCGTGTCTCACAGGCCATCGCCTCCAACCCCGGCCACACGCTCTTCACGCACATCGCCAGCGATGACAAGGCCAAGACCGTGGCGGATCGCCTGCTGCAAGACGACATGTTCTGCGGCTGGGGCGTCCGCACGCTCTCCGCGAATGAGATCGCCTATAATCCGCTGGATTATCAGGTTGGCTCGGTCTGGCCGCACGACAACGCGCTGATCGCGCTCGGCATGCGCCGCTGGGGCTTCACAGGGCAGATGGAGCGGGTCTTCACGGGTATCTTCCAGGCGGCGACGCAGTTCATCCACTTCCGCCTGCCCGAAGTCTTCGACGGCTTCAGCCAGAGCCAGTACACTCGCCCAGTCGAGTACCCTGTCGCCTGCTCGCCGCAGGCCTGGGCGGCGGGCGCACTGCCCATGCTGCTCACCGCGGCGCTCGGCCTGGAGCCGCACGCGCTCACGCACGAGCTGCATATCCAACGCCCCCACCTGCCGGACTGGCTCAACCAGGTCAGCATCACCGCGCTCAAGGTTGGCGACGCGACGGTGGACCTGCGCTACCAGCGCGACGGCGCGACCACGCTCGTCGCCGTCACCGGCCGCACAGGCGACGTGGACGTACGCGTGGAATATTGAGGCATCACCCCGCGGGGCGCTCTCTTGCCGGCCCGTGTGGCGATGTCGTACGCTGCCGCCGGTGGCATCAGTGACCTTGCCCTCGATCCACACAAGCGATCCGCGGGAGGAAAGATATGGCCGACACATTCACCGCGCTCATCCTGGAGCAGCACAATAACCAGACATCCGCCGAAGTGCGCTCAGTCCCGCGCGACGCGCTGCCCGCCGGCGACGTGCTGGTGCGGGTCGCCTACTCCGGCCTGAACTACAAAGATGGGCTCGCCATACGCGGTAAGAATAAGGTGGTGCGCAGCTACCCGATGGTGCCGGGGATTGATTTCGTCGGGACGGTCGAGGAGTCCGCTTCGCCCGCCTATGCGCCCGGCGATGCGGTGATCCTGACCGGCTGGGGTGTTGGCGAGCGCCACTGGGGCGGCATGGCACAGTATGCCCGCGTCAAGAGCGAGTGGCTGGTGCCGCTGCCGGACGGTCTCACCCCGCGCGACGCGATGGCGATCGGCACCGCCGGCTTCACGGCCATGCTCAGCCTGCTGGCGCTCGAAGAACGCGGCCTGGCCCCCGACGGGCGCGAGGTGCTGGTGACGGGCGCATCTGGCGGCGTCGGCAGCCTGGCCGTCGCCCTGCTCGCCGCGCTGGGCTACAGCGTCGTCGCCTCCACCGGCCGCGCCGACGCGCATGACTACCTGCGTGCGCTGGGCGCGAAGGAGATTATTGACCGCACGCCGCTCACGGCGGAGAGCGGCCCGATGGGCTCGGCGCGCTGGGCCGGCGCGATAGATACCGTCGGCGGCGCGACGCTCCCCGGCGTCATCCGCACACTCGCGCCGAACGCCAGCGTCGCGGCCTGCGGCAATGCCGGCGGCTTCGACCTGCCGACTTCGGTGCTGCCCTTCATCCTGCGCGGCGTCAACCTGCTCGGCATCAACTCGCTCGATACCCCGCTAGAGCGCCGCAAAGTCGCCTGGGGCCGCCTCGCCCGCGAGCTGCCGCGCGACACGCTCCAACGCACCGCGCACGTTGTCCCGCTGCGCGAGGCCATTCCCCTGGCCGAGCAGATTCTGCGCAGCCAGGTGCGCGGCCATACCGTGATTGATGTGAATGCGTGAGGCCGAAACAATAGAGCGGCGGGATGGTCGCGAAGGGCCATCCCGCCTATTATTCTCCTCATGCTCCTGCCGCACGATGTGCCAGCCAGATCGCGTTACTGCCGGAACACATCCACGCGGAAGACGATGTCCAGCAGCACCGCCGCCAGCATCATCAGGCCGAAGACCATCAGGAAGCCGGACATCCCCGCGTCGAAGACCAGCGACGCGCCCGACGCGCTGACCGCCAGAATCGCCAACATCAGCAGCGTGGCGAGGCCAGGCCGGCGCCCATCATCCGCGCGCTCCGGCTCGTCGTTCTCGGCCGGCGTTTCATCACCGCGCGGTGTCTTGCGTACGCTTACTCGCGGCAGCATCGCTCGTACCCTCCCCCAGCCCGGCCCGATGTCGCTCTCACCAGACGTTTCGCCCATCGCCCCATCATCTTGTATGATGCCAACCATATCATGCGCTGGCGCGACATCACATCCCGATAGCCTGAACGGAGCCGCGTCGAGCGTGATCATCTCAGCAGACAGAGCGCCTATGCTGCCAGGCAATTTGGGGCCATGTGATATGCTATAACGTATGGCAGTAGGGCCACCGTGTGGTAGGCCGTCTCACGCCTCATCCTGCCGGCCAGTGTGCCGCCGGCGTTTCAGCCGTTGGAGTTTCAGAAAGGAGCGGTGGCCCTGGGGGATATGGTTGGTCATCTCCCCGGCTGCCTACAACAAAACGTGACGGAGATCCAGATTCGGGACGGCGAATCCTTCGAGGTCGCCCTCAAGCGCTTCACCCGCAAAGTTCAGCAGGCGGGGATTCTCTCCGAGGCCAAGCGCCGCCAGCGCTACGAGCCGCCCAGTGTCAAGCGCAAGCGCAAGGCTGAGGCGCGCGCCCGCAAGGCCCGCAAGGCGCTGGCGAAGGCTGCCGCGCGCGGCTACTAGCCGGCTCTATCACTCCATTCATCCACTGCCCACAGACGGCCGCGCACTCGCGGGAGTAGCGTGCGCCGTCCAGTTGTTGTGGGCTGACGCCGCACGCGATTTCCCGGGACGTGTATCCCTTGGTGGTTCTTACCTGACGGATCGCATAGCGGATGGCGGTTAGCACCTGTTCGCGGGAAAGCCGTGGGTAATCCCGCAAGACCTCATCAATTGTCTCGCCATCGCCGATTTCTCAAGGATGAGATCCACACCGATGCGCGTACCCGCGATGACGGGCTTGCCGCCCAGCACCGCCGGATTCGTCTCAATGCCCGCTATTGAACGCTGATGCGCCATTGCCGCGACCTCCGCATCACGATAGTCAGTGATGCGAAAATCGGCTCTCCGAGACTACGGAGAGACCACGTCGTATCGCCGCGACAGAACATTGGCGCGCCCGGAGGGATTCGAACCCCCGACCCTCGCATCCGAAGTGCGATGCTCTATCCACTGAGCTACGGGCGCATCAGTTCACGCGCGTTGCCCGCTCACCGGTGATCACCGAGCCGCAAGGCACTCGTTGGAACCTGCCCGAAGTGTATCACATGGGCATGTGGGATACCAGACACACGATCCGTCGCCTGCCACTGCTTGCGGCTCGTCTCTTTGCCATGCTGTATAACCCTTGCTGAATAAGAAATCATGTTCCATAATGTAGCTGCGGGATGAGGCGGCGTAGGGGAAAGATGGGGTGGTGGCGGTGACGATACGTTTTCCGCGGCAACGGGTGTTGCCGCTAGCTCGCGGCGGCTCGGTGCTCGTCGCGCACGGCCGGTCGTGTCGTGCCATGTGCCGGCCTATGCGCGCATCCAGCGGCAACGCAACTGCCAAAAGCGGCAAAAAAGGTTGCCGCGATCTTGCCGCTTTTGCCGCGAAGCGGCAACGTCATAGCACACGAATTCGCTTGAATCCAGCGGTTGCATGCGAATCATCGCGAAAAGCGGCAAAAACGGCAATGTCGGTAGCTCGCTCGCGCGCGGGTTCGACGACGAGAGGCTGGGCGGTCTCCCACCCAGCCTCCATATCCCACGGATTATCGCCAGCCTCAGACCGGCTTGCGCTCCGGCTCGCGCAGCCGCAGGTGCAGATCGCGCAGCTGCCCCTCCTCCACCGGAGAGGGCGCGCGCATCAGCGCATCCTGCCCGTTCTGCATCTTCGGGAAGGCGATCACGTCGCGGATCGTCTCGCCGTCGCCCAGCAGCATCACCAGCCGGTCAATGCCGAGCGCGATGCCGCCGTGCGGCGGGGCCCCCAGCTCGAACGCCTCCAGCATGTGGCCGAACTGCTCCGCGATCTGCTCCTCCGACAGCCCCAACAACTCGAAGACCTTGCGCTGCAACTCCGCCACGTTGATGCGGATGCTGCCGCCGCCGATCTCGTAGCCGTTGCCCACGATGTCGTACTGACGGGCCGTCACTTTCAGCGGCTCGCTGTCCAGCAGCGGCTCCTCGCCCGGCCGCATGCCCGAGAACGGGTTGTGCGTCGCGTGATAGCGGCGCTTGCCGTCCTCCTCGATCTCCTCCAACAGTGGGAAGTCCACCACCCAGCACAGCGCCATCTCGTTGGGATCGATCAATCCCAGCCGCTCGCCCAGGCGCAGGCGCAGGCGCGAAAGCACGTCGTTCGCCACCTTCGCCTCGTCCGCGACGAACAGCAGGAGATCGCCCGGCTCGCCGCCCATGCGCGCCACGATCTGGCTCAGCTCGTCGGGGGACATGGCTTTGGTCAGCGGCGACTTCGGCCCGTCGGGCAAGAGCGCCAGCGTCACCAGCCCCTTCGCCCCGTGCAGCCGCGCGAACTCTTGCAGCTCGTCCAGCTCTTTGCGCGTCGCCGCCGCCATCCCCGGCGCGCGCAGCCCCTTCCCCACGCCGCCGCGATCCAGCGCATCGCCGAAGACCTTGAACGAGCCCAGCCGCGCCAGCTCGCCCAGCTCCACCAGCAACAGCGCGAAGCGCATGTCCGGCCGGTCGTTGCCGTACGTCGCCATTGCCTCGGCGAACGCGATGCGCGGGAACGGCACCTGCTTGATGTGCTTCTCCGTCGTGGACTGGATGAGCTCGATCAGCAGCCCCTCGATCAGCCCCATCACGTCCTCCTCGGACACAAAGGACATTTCCAGGTCGAGCTGCGTGAACTCCGGCTGCCGGTCCGCGCGCAAGTCCTCATCGCGGAAGCAGCGCGCGATCTGGAAGTAGCGGTCAATGCCCGCCACCATCAGCAACTGCTTGAACTGCTGTGGCGCCTGCGGCAGCGCATAGAACTCGCCGGGATAGAGCCGGCTCGGCACGAGGTAGTCGCGCGCGCCCTCCGGCGTGCTCTTCGTCAGGATGGGCGTCTCCACCTCGACGAAGCCGCGCGTATCCATGTAGTCGCGGATCAGCTTGACAGCGCGGTGGCGCAGCTCCACCTGCCGCCGCATCACATCGCGCCGCAGATCCAGATAGCGATAGCGCAGCCGCAGCGCCTCATCCGCCGTGACACGATCCGCGATGGGGAATGGCGTCGTCTTCGCCGCGTTGAGCACCTCCGCGCGCCGCGCCTCCACCTCGATCGCGCCGGTCTTCAGGTTGGGGTTCTCCTTGCCGGGCAGCCGCCGCGCCACCACCCCTTCCACGCGCAGCACGTATTCCAGCCGCGCCTCGCTCGCCACCTGGTGCGCCTCCGCGGTCTCCGGCGAGCGCTCCGGGTCGAAGACCACCTGTGTCAGCCCATAGCGGTCGCGCAGATCGATGAAGATCAGCTTGCCGTAGTCGCGCCGGTGCGCCACCCAGCCGGTCAGGATCACCGTACGGCCGACATCGGCGGCGGTCAGCTCGCCGCAGGTCGCCGTGCGCAACGCCGTCGCGTATGGGGAGATCGCTGTCAGCGGTTGTTGAGAGTGAGATGCGCTCACGCGGATGTTTCTCCTTGTATGGTGTATGGCGGTATGGTAGGTCCAGTGCGCGAGGATGGAGGAGCGTCGCCCGGCCGCGCAGTGACCCTGACGTGGGCGAGCATGTTGGTGGTCGTTCCCTCCCGGCATGAATGCCGGGGATAATCTCCGGCCCGGCGCGAGCGGCGGATGCTCCAACGCCCCAGACCAAAGCGGTATGACACAAAGCTGGTGCGCTATGACACACCAGCCGACATTGTACGCCACCCATGCCATCCGCCCGCGATCCACGCCGGCCATTCGCGTGTATCATATCGTTTTGGGCAGAGGCGTTGGCGTATCCGCGACCAACAACACCGGGATTACCCCCGGCATTTATGCCGGGGAGCCGACGAATGACACCACCGCGGCCCAAAGGAGTATCATTCGCTGGCTCGCGGTATGTGGCAGTCTGTTTCCTTCGGCTAGCTGGCATCCCGCCAGGCATACTCCATATGCCGCGCCGTCGCCTCCGCCCGCTCGCGACCCAACAGCCGCTCCACGACGTGCAGGCTCATGTCAATGCCGGCCGAGATGCCCGCCGACGTGACCACCGCGCCCTCGTCCACCCAGCGTGTCTCGTGGCGCACCGCGATGTCAGGATACGACGCCGCCAGCCGGTCCAGGCTCTGCCAGTGCGTCGTCGCCGCATGGCCCGCCAGCAGCCCCGCCTTCGCCAGCAGAAACGCGCCGGTGCAGACCGAGGTCGTCAGCCGCGAGCCGGCGGCCACCCGCGCGATCCACGCGATCAGCGCCGCGTTGTTCACCTCGCGCCGCGTGCCCCATCCGCCCGGCACCACCAGCAGATCAATGGGCGGGTGATCGGCGAGCGTGTAGTCCGGTCGCACGCGCAGGCCGCCACGCGCCGCGATCAGGCCCTCCCGCTCCGCCACCGTGAAGACGGTGAAGGCCGGCGGCTCACCCTCCGCGATGCGCGCCGCCACGGAGAAAACCTCGAACGGACCGCAGAAGTCCAGCACCTCCACGTCGTCGAAGATCAGGATGCCGACGGCGAGCGCCGCCGCGCCTGCCACATCGTTTGTATGAGCCATGATGAACTCCTCCATGGATGGTGTTGCCGCGCGGGAGCGGACGCGACGACGCCGGCCGCGATGGGCCGGCGCCAAGCGGGATATGCGGATTGTATCGCCCTAACTCGCCGGCTCATCCAGGGCGAACGCCACCAGATACGGCGCCTCCCACACGTAGGCGACTGCCGTGCCGCCCGCCGCGGCGATGGTGAGCTGCCGCGCCCCAGCCACCGGCGGGCCGTACACATACTGCCCATTCGGCCGCGCCAGCCCCAGCCCCGGCCCCGAGCTGCTGCCCGTCAGCCGTACCACGCGGTTGTTGGCGCTGTCGCCGATGAAGACGTGTGTCGGGAAGGCCGGCGAAGCGGCCAGCGCCACATTCCCAGTGAATGCCGTACCCTGTCCGCCTGTCCCCGCCGACGTGCCGGCATCAGCCGGCGCCACCGTCGGCACCGGGCTGGCCGGCGTGTAGCTGGCGGGATTCCCCAGGCTGAGCGGCGCCTGCACCGGCACTTGCAGCGCCTGATATTTGCGTGCCGTGTCGAGCTGGCCGAGCGTGCCGTCCGCGAGGATGGCATACAGCGTGCCGTTGGTCGCCGCCAGCGCCACCGCCGGCTGCGCCAGCGTGACGGTCTGCGTTGGGCCTTTGGATGGATCGCCGCTGAACAGCCAGACACCGGCGCCGCCCGCGGAGCCGCCTTTGAATGCGACGTAGATCGATCCACCCTGCGCCGCGACACCGCTCGGTGTCTCGCCATGGGTGGTCGTAACGGTGAAGCGCTGGGTGATGGTCAGATGCGTCGTGCCGAGCGGAGTTGGCGGCGGCGGTGGGGGGGTGTCACCGGGCTGCGGGGGTGTTGTGGGCGCGGCGAGCGGCACGATCTCCTGGATGATTGCCACCGTATAGGTCGTGCCCGCGCCCTGCGTGAGCGCGTACAGTTTGCCGCCGTCGCCCGCGATTGCCAGCACCGTTGTGGCATCAGGAATGGGAACGACGACGCAGCTCGCCAAGCCCGAACTGGGGCGACCAGCGGCATCCGTCGGCGCGGCAAGCTCGTACAGCTTCCCGTCCGCCACGGCAAATACCGGCTGCGTGCCCGCGTCCACGGCCGACGGCGTGATGCTCGCCAACTGGGAAGGGGCTCCCAGCGCTGGTGTGCCCGCGGCTCCGCACGCGACATCGTGTGTAGTGATGGCACTGAGCGAGATGGGTGCGATGGTCGCGGCGGCATTGTAGCGGCTGATCGAGTCCCGCACGGCGTCGGCGAGGGTGGTATTCAGATAGATCTGCGCGCTCGCCCGGTTCGCATCGTCCACGGCGTCGTTATCCAGATCGGCGAGCAGCGTGCGCTGGCTCTGCGCGAGCGCGGCCAGCGCGTCAGCAGGGCCGCGCCGCGCCGCGCCACCCGCCGCCTGGCGGGCGTGATCCAGGTCGGCCTGGAGCTGCTGGTTCGCCGCGCGCGCCGCCGCGAACGGGCCGAAGCCGACATCCCAGACGCCAATGCTGAGCAGCACCAGCGCGGCGACCGCCAGCAGGCGGATGGCGATCAGCGCGGCCCGATTGCCCTGTCGCCGTCGCGCCTTCCGCTCCGCGTCCGCCCGCGCTGCCGCGGGCAGCGCCGCGCCCGCTTTCTCCGCGGCGGCCTTGGCCGTGATCGCCGGCAGCGGCTGCGTGATCGTCTGTTCGGGATCGTCGCCGGCCAGCGGGATGGTCACCTGGCCGACCGCCTCCGGCACTTCGAGCAAGTGAACGATCATTGCCGTGATATTGTCTGGGCCGCCGGCCGCGTTCGCCATGTCAATCAGGTTGCGCGCGCCGATCTCAGGATCCGCGTGCGTGAGCATCTCACGCTCGATCTCGCGCTCATCCACGTAGCCATGCAACCCGTCGGAGCACAGCAGCACGCGGTCGCCCTCGCGCAGCGTCTCCACAAACAGATCGGCGTTGACCGTCGCCTGGGTGCCCAGGCTGCGCGTGATCACGTTGCGATGCGCGTGCGTGCGCGCCTGCTCCTCCGTCAGCAGCCCCGCGCGCGTCTGCTCGGCCACCCACGAGTGATCCAGCGTGACCTGGCGCATCTTGCCATCGCGGATGAGGTACCCGCGGCTGTCGCCGATGTTCACAAAGTACGCCCGGCCGCCGTGCAGCACCAGCGCGACGCAGGTTGTGCCCATGCCGGTCATCTCGGCATGCTCGCGCGCGTACGAGAAGATCGCCTGATTCGCCTGCTTGATCGCGTGCGCGAATGCCTTGATGATATCCGTCTCGTCGGTCGCGAAATATTCCTCGCGGATGGCCTTGACGCCCAGCTCGGATGCGACCTCACCCGCCGCGTGGCCGCCCATGCCGTCGCACACGACGAAGAGCGCGCCCTTCGCCGCGAGCGTATCCTCATCAGGAGGCACCAGGTGCGTGACGTTATCCTGATTGCGCTCGCGCCGGCGGCCCACGTCAGTAACTCCGGCTGCCGCGACACGGAGTTTCTTTGCCAACAACATGCCCCCCACCTGACGCTATGCGTCCCTCGCCTGATGTCGCCCTGGCGACCGGAAGACGCCGCCCATAATACACCGGCTCCCCGGATTCCGCAACGCTCACAGCCCGTTTGGGCAACAGACCTCCAGGCGCCGCCGCACTGGATGATGCGCCCGGTGGCATACAATGCCCTCACGCGGTGTACAGATTGTAACGAACGACCAGCGCCCAGCGGATACGCGAAGCGCATCAAGAATGATCGAGAATGATCGAGAAGGTGGGGATGGCCCATGCCAGAGCGGACGATAGTGCTGCCGGTGGCGCGCGACGGGACGCCAACTGCCGCGATTGCGCGCGCGGCGGCCCTGCTGCGCGCCGGCGGACTGGTCGCCTTCCCCACGGAAACCGTCTATGGGCTGGGCGCCGACGCCACCGCTCCCGCCGCCGTCGAGGGCATCTTCCATGCGAAGCAGCGCCCGCACAGCGATCCGCTGATCGTACACGTGGCCGAACGCGACGCGCTGCCTTCCGTCGTACGCGATATTCCCGATGTGGCGTGGGAGCTGGCGCGTCGCTTCTGGCCCGGCCCGCTCACGCTCGTGCTGCCGCGCGCCGACCGCATTCCCGCGTTAGTGGCCGCGGGCGGTGAGACGCTGGGCGTGCGCGTGCCCGACCACGCGGTCGCCCGCGCGCTCATCCGCGCGGCCGGCGTGCCGGTGGCGGCGCCGAGCGCCAACCGCTTCACGCGCACCAGCCCCACGATGGCGGCTCACGTGCTGGCCGACTTGGACGGCCGCATTGATTGCGTGCTGGATGCCGGCCCCTGCGCGGTCGGCGTCGAATCCACCGTGCTCGATCTCACGATGAATCCGCCGCGTATCCTGCGTCCCGGCGGCGTGACGCTCGAAGCGCTGCGCGCAATCATCTCCGACGTGCGCGGTCCAGTTGAGACGACTGAGGCGACCGCGAACTCAATGGCGGTGGCGCGTGCGCCGGGCCAGATGGAGCGCCACTACGCGCCGCGCACGCGCCTGATCGTCTTCGATGGGGAAGGCGGGAAAGCGCTCAACGCGATACGGCGCGAAGCGGTGGCGGCGCTGGCGCGGGGTGAGCGCGTGGGCGCGCTGCTGCCCGACGAGGAAGCGGGTGCTCTGGCTGGGCTGGCCGTCACCGTCGCCGCGCTTGGCTCATCGGCCGACCTCGGCGCCATCTCGCGCCGGCTCTATGCTGCCTTGCGTGAGCTGGACGAGCGACGGCTGGACCTGATCCTGGCGCACACGTTCGGCCGCGAGGGGTTGGGCCTGGCGCTCTGGGATCGCCTGCGCCGCGCCGCCGGTGGTGAACTGCGTGCTCCGTAGGTGAACCAATCTTGATGCGGTTCAGGAGAGCGCGGCGGCACGATACTCCGCCGCGCCCAGCATCCCGGCCAATGCCTGATAGAAGCGGCGCGGCTGCTGCAAGAACGGCAGATGTCCCGCTCCCGGCAGTACCACCTCGACCGCCCCGCGTGGGCCGATGGATTCGGTTGCTCGCCGCGCATCGCCCGCGGAGAAGAGCGGATCGAGCGCGCCACGTACGAGCATAGCAGACGCGGAGACCTGGCGCGCGGGGCCGGTGAGGTCCGCATCCGGCTGGCCGAGCGCTCGCCAGAGCGCGGCTTCGGCCAGCACGCCGCTGTCGCTGTCACGGTTGGCGGCACGGCGCGACTTGCGCGCCGCCAGCACGGCGCGCGTCTCCGGTGTGGCGGGGCCGAGGGCGAGGTTGGCGAGCAGCGGCGCGATGCGCTCCAGCAGGGCCGGCATGCCGAGCAGGCGTGTTGCCAGCATGCGCGCGATGCCAGCCGGGGCGAAACCGGCGGGCGCGACCAGGAACAGGCCAAGCACGCGCTCCGGCTGCGCCAGCGCGAAGTGGAGCGCCGCCGCGCCGCCGATGCCGTTGCCCAGCAGCACGACGCGCGTCGCGCCGAGCGCGTTCAGCCACGGCTCCAGCAGCTCGGCGTAGGCTGGCGCCCCATACGCGAAGTCTGTTGGGGACGGTTTGGCCGAGGCGCCGAAGCCGGGCCAGTCCAGCGCAAAGACGCGCCGCTCGCCGCCGAAGTGCTCAAGGATCGGCCGGTAGTCGCCCCAGGCGAAGCCCGCCGCCGGCAGCACCACCAGCGGCACACGCGACTTCACCTCCGGCGGCGCGTCATTCATCGCCGTCGCCAGGCGTAGGCCCTTCACGACGATGCCTCGCTCAGCGATGCGCGGCGGCTCATCGCCTGGTCCGCGCGCCGCCTCAGTGGATGAGGTCTCCTGAGTCATCGCTGTTTGCTCATGCAATCCCGACTCCAGCAGGCGCTATGCGCTGCGCGCGGCCGTCGGCGGTGTGAACGTCACCTCCAGCGCGCCGTTGACCATGCGCGCGACGGTCGCTTCCATCGGCACCAGCACGGTGGGCAGCGCGACGTCACGCTTGAAGTTGCCGATCTCCACGATCAAGTCGTCGCCCTTCTTGAGCATGCCCACCTTGCCCATCTCGACATGCGGCAGCGGCAGCCGCAGCACGTAGCCCTCGCCCTGCCGGGTGAGCTCCTGCAGCGAGCCGCGATGGTACACGCGCGTCGGATCCTCGCCACCCCAGACCGTTGCCCCCAGTTCGGCCAGCGCCGCCGCGCCGAGAATCTCGCGCGAGCGATAGGGCACATCCCAGACAGGCAGGGGCGCGAAGGTGCGGTGAATCTGTTCGTGGTACGCCCGCTGCTGCTCCGCCATCTCGCGCAGCAGCGTGTCGCGGTACTCGGCGCCCTCCGGCGCGGGCAGCACGCGATTGCACAGCACGCCGTCAATGGGATAGCCGAAGAGGGCAAGGTACGTTTCGGCGCGCAGCGCCTCTTTGATCACCATCTTCTCCGGCGTGACGACGAGCCGGTAGGAGCTGACATCCGGGTCGGTGAGCACGCCGCGCAGCACGGCCACCTGCTCGTTCAGCTTTTGCAGCGAGTCCAGCACGTTGACGCCGGGCAAGAACGTTTTGAGCAGGGGCTTGGCGGCGTTCATGGCGACGCCCTTCCAGCCCTTGGCCTGGTTGGCGTACCACAGGAACGTCTCCGGCATGCTGAGCAGCCGCACCGTCTCGCCGGTCGGCGCCGCGTCCACCACCACCACGTCGAAGGCACCGTCGCGCGCCTGCCGGTGGATGTTGAGCAGGGCCACGATCTCGTCCATACCAGGGATGAGCGCCATCTCCTCGGCGGCCACGTCGCCAATGCCCTGCTTCTTGAGCACGTTGGTGACGTACTCCTGCACGCGGCTCCAGTGGGCGCGCATCTCGTCCAGCACGTTGATCTCCTGCGCCCACAGGTTATCGCTGATGCGCCGCGGCTCGGCGGAGAGTGGCGCGTCGAGCGCATCGGCGAGGCTATGGGCGAGGTCGGTGCTGACGACGAGCGTGCGCTTGCCAAGCTGGGCGGCGCGCGCGGCGGTGGCGGCGGCCAGGGTCGTCTTGCCGACGCCGCCCTTGCCGAGATAGAGGACGAGACGCATCCGGTGGCACTCCTGACGAATAGCAACATTGGGGCGGCGCGCATGCGCTACCAGGGCGCTGATCGATCCAGCGCAATCTATGCGGTCGCAACAATCTACGGCAGTAGGCCCGCCGGGTTGCGACGGCCCGCCAGTGGGCCGGCCACTCACCATACACGCAGCAGCAGCGCTTTGAGGTAGCGGTCCTCGACAAAGCCGGGCAGGGTCGGGTGATCGAGGCTGGGGCCGAAGTCGGCCACGAGCTGCGCCTCGCGGTGTACCCGTGTCAGGCCGGCATGCACCACGTCCTCGAATTCGTCGCGCGTGACCGCCCCGGAGCACGAGCAAGTGAGCAGCAGGCCGCCCGGCGCCACGACGCGCGCCGCATGTGTGTTCAGCGTCTCGTAGCCGCGCAGGGCGCGCTCTTTCATGCCGAGGTTTTTGGCGAAGGCCGGCGGATCGGAGACGACGATGTCGAAGGCGCGGCCGTCCTGATGGGCCGCTTGCAGGAAGCGGGTCACATCGCCGGTGACGAACTCGTGCGCGTCCGGCGCGTCCGGGTCGTGGCCGTTGAGCGCGAAGTTGCGCCGGGCGAGATCGAGGGCCGGCGCCGAGGCGTCCACATTGACCGTGCGCAGCGCCGGGTTGCGCGCGAGCGCGGCGAGGGCGAAGCCGCCGGTGTACGAGAAGCAGTTCAGCAGGGTGTGGGCATCGCCGGAGACGGCGGCGATGGCGGCGCGCTTGTCGCGCTGATCCAGGAAGAAGCCCGTCTTCTGGCCGTGCCAGGGGTCTACGAGATAGCGCACGGCGCCCTCCGCGATGGTCAGCAGCGGCGGCACCGCCCCGCGCGCGATCGAGGCGCCGCCCGCGGCCAGTCCTTCGCGCTCGCGCACGCGGATGTCGTCGCGCACCAGGATGCCCTCGATGCCGTCCGGCGACACGACGGCGTGCAGCGCATCGAGGATCAGCTCGCGCTGGCGCTCAACACCGGCCGTGTGGAACTGCGCGACGAGCCAGCGGTCGAAGCGGTCCACAATCAGCCCCGGCAGCCCATCGCCTTCCGCGTTCACCAGCCGGTACGCGCTCACATCCGCCGGCAGCAGCCGGCGCAGGGCGAGCGCGTGGCGGATGCGCCGCTGGTAGAAGTCGCCCCCTATCTCTTCATCCTGGTCGCGGCTCAGGACACGGAAGGCCAGGCTGTTGCGGGCGTTAAGGTGGCCGCGGGCGATCCAGTCGCCGCGGCTCGACACGACATCCGCGACGATGCCAGCAGGGGCATCCTCCGGCAGCTCACGAAAGGCGCCGGAGAACACCCACGGGTGCCCATTCAGCGGGGAGAACTCGCGGCCGGAGCGCAGGTGGAGTACGGGGTATGCGGGAGACATCGTCAAGCCGTCGCCTGTTCGTTGAGGTGTCGCGCGTGTCCCAAGGGAGAAGGAGGCTCGGCCTGCCATTATAGCACTATCGGCGGGCCTGCCCGCTGGTGACAGTTCGCTGCGCGCTGTCGCCTCTGCTGTCGCCTCTGCTGCCGACTCAGAATACCCCAGTACCCCAGTTGGCTTAGCTCAGGCAATTGTTGCGGCCGGAGAGGTCGTCGAAGCAGCCGCCATCTTTGGTGAGGATGACGACCTTCGTGTTGTTGGGGAACTGCAGGATGCTCTGCGTGATCTCGGCGGCGATGACGCCGCCGGTGAGGTCGCCGCTGAGGGAGACGGTGCGGCAGAAGCGTAGCGTGACGGTGCCAACTTCCGGCGTGGCGCCGCGCACGTCGCGCGTCACCTGGAAGTCTGGTCCGCCGCAGTTGGATGCGCCGGTGAGCGCGGCAGTCAGGGGTGTGTAGTAGCCGGATGCCTTCTCAGATGCCGTCGGCCCGGCGATGAGCTGCGTGATGGCGTACTTGATGACGCCCGTATCGGGCGAGACGCGGTTCACCGGGAACACGGCGACGGGGTTGGTGTCGGTCTCAGGATGCTTAGAGAAGAAGACCTTGACGGGGATATCAGTGAGCGTCGCGGTGGCTGAAGCTGGCGCGGCTGTTGCCGTGGCGGGGGCGCTGGTGGCGGTGGCGGGCCGCGGAGTGGGGCCGCCGCTGGTGGATGCGCTGGAGTCGCACGCGGCGGTCAGCAGCGCGAGCAGGCATACCAGCAGCACGAGCGCGGGACGAGCAGGGCGCGGAGTGAGTGGATGCCGCATGGGATGTACCCTCCGGTGGCGAGGGCGACGGATCGCGTCGGAGCGCAGAGATCGCCGCCCGCGTCGCGTCGGGAGATTCGCCATCCACTTCCAGTCTAGCCGAATCGTACCGCCGGTGGCTGTGTCGCGGCTCACAGATTGCTCACGAGTGCGGCGTGGCGCGCTAGCGGCGACCGGATGCCTGGCGGGCGAGGTGTGGCAGGTCGAGCATGAGCACATCCAGCGTGAGGCGCGGATTGGCGTTCTGCTCCAACGCGGCCTGCGCCTCGATCAGCGCGCGCAGGAAGCGCTCCGCCGGCTCCGGCCCCAGCGCGCGGCCCTGCGCCGTGGCCTCGTCGCGCGCGGCGCCGTCGTTGAGCAGATGTGTCGCGCCGTGGGCCGCCAGTACAACATCACGCCACCAGAGCATCCAAAGCTCGATGGACGACCGCGCCGCCTCGGCATCGGCGCCAAGGCGAGCCGCCGCGGCCAGCCGCTCGTCGCGCCCAGCATAGGTGCAGGCGATCAGCTTGTTCAACTGCTCGGCGCGCGCGCGCGCCAGATCGGGGTCGTCGTGCGCGCGGACGGCCCAGCCCAGCCGCCCGTTGGCCAGCCCCGCGAAGGTGCGTGCCCGCTCGTCCGGCACCGACCAGCGCGCGGTCAGCGCGTCCGCAATCACGTTCGCGTCCAGCGGCCGCATCGGCACGATCTGGCAGCGCGAGAGCAGCGTGGGCAAGAGGTTCTCCGGCTCCGCGGTCGTCAACAGCAGCACGACGCTTTCCGGCGGCTCTTCCAGCGTTTTGAGCAGGGCGTTGACGGTGTTCGCGGTCATGCGCTCGACGTTGGGCAGGATGAAGACGCGCCAGCGGCCGGATGATGGGGCCAGATTCGCCAGGTGGATCACGTTTTCGCGCACGCTCTCGATGCCGAGCTGGCGCTTGCCTTCCTCCGGCTCTACCAGCGTTATGTCGGTGTGGTTGCCGTGGGCGATGCGGCGGCAAGCGGAGCAGACGCCGCACGGGTCGCCGGTGGTCAGGTCTGGCCGCTCGCATTCGAGGAGGCGCGCGAACTCCAGCGCCAGGGTGGTTTTGCCGATGCCGTCCGGCCCGACGAACAGGTAGGCATGCGCGACCAGCCCGCTCGCCACGGCCTGGCCGAGCCGCGCCGTGACCTGCTCATGTCCAACGATTGCGCGCACGCGATCCCCCTCTTGCGCTCTTGCCTGAACTGTGACGCGCCTGTGTGGTGATGCCCGCACGTCTCTTGGCATCTCTTGGCATCCCGTGCGCATACCATGATACATTCTGAGACACATTCTGTCGCCTGTCGCGGCGCCCGCGGTCTTTTCGGCACGCCCTACGCTACAGACGCGCGCCGGGCTGAGTGCGGGCAGGAGGCCGGCATGGGAGAAGACTGTTTCGAGGTGCCGATCTTCCCGCTGGACATGGTGCTGTTTCCAGGGATGGCCCTGCCGCTGCACATCTTCGAGCCGCGCTACCGCCTGATGATGGCGGATTGCCTGGCCGACCGCGCGTCGTTTGGCGTGGTGCTGGCGCCAACGGAGGGCGAGGACGAGCGCGCGCTGATCGGGCGGGTCGGGACGCTCGCCCGCATCTCGGATTGTGAGCGCCTGCCGGAGGGTCGCTTCAATCTGCTGGCGCTGGGCATGCGCCGCTTCCGCATCTTCGAGGTGCGGCGCGCAAAGCCCTATCTGACCGCGCTGGTGCGGCCGCTGGATGATGCGCCCGCCGCCGCGATCTCCGGCCAGCACGAGACGCTCGTGCGGGAGGCGCGAGCCGCGCTGCGGGACTATTTGCGTCTCGTGATGACGCTGATCGGTAGCGATGAGCAGGCCATCGGCATCCCTGAGGGCGCCGAGGAACTATCTTTTATGATCGGCATGTGCCTGACCTGCGAGGACTGCGAGAAGCAAACGCTGCTGGAGCTCACGTCAATGGATGCACGGCTGGAGAGCGGCATCCGCGCGCTACGCGACGAGATCGCGCTGCTGGCGGTTCAGCTCGACGGCGTCAAAGTCCGCACGGGCGGGTTGGATCGCACGTCGCTGAATTGAGATGGGCGGCTGGCGCCGCGATCTCCCTGGCCGGCAGGGACTAGAGGACGCTGGTGTCGTAGGTGTCGAGCTGCCAGGTTGAGCCGTCAAAGGCAAGCCCGGCCTGGCCGGTGAGCGCGCCGGCGCGCGCGCGTGTGATGTGGAACGTGACATCCGCCGATGAGGCGGCGACATGGCCGACACTGAAGGCGCAGGTGGTGACGGCGCCTTGCACCGAGTCAACCTGCCGCTGGCTGGCGCTGAATTGGTCCTGAGTGCCGAGGCCGCGCAGATGGGGTGTCAGTTCCGTGTATAGCGCGGTGTAGCTCTGGGCACGCAGGCTGGCGCAGATGGCGCGTGCGGCGGCGTCTGGGGGCGGTTTCTGTGTGAGCGACGGCGCGGGGTGGGCGAGCAGCAGGATGACGAGGGCGACGGCGGCGAGGGCCAGGCCGGCGGCGGCGCCAAGGACGACGGGGAAGCGGGCCAGCAGGCGGCGGGGGCCACTGGACGATGGCGTAGGGTCTGGTGCGGCGGGCGGTCTGTACTTGCCCGATGGTGGCGGCATCCGTGTTTCCATAGCTGGTTATCGTCTCCTTCCGTTATGAGCAGATAGGGAGCATTGAACCGCAGAGGTCGCAGAGGGAATGCGGAGTATGCGAATAGGCTGCTTCCTTTGCGTCCATACCATGTGGGCGGTGATGCGTCTCGCATGGCGGCCAGGCTCAGGCGCGGGAGCGGGCAGGCGGGCGGGCGGTACGCAGCAATTCCTGGGCAAGCTCGCCGACGAGGTCGTAGCGGCCGTAGGAGGGCATGAGGTAGCAGCCCTGGATGAGGCCGCGGTCGCGCGCGGCGGCGATCACGTCGTGGGCGAGCTGGATGCCAACCTCGCGGCCGCGCTCGCCGGCCTCGCGCATGCGGGCACGCACCTCGGCGGGGATGGTGATGCCGGGCACCTCGTTGTGCAGGTATTCGGCGTGTTTGGTGCTGTGCAGCGGGATCATGCCGAGGATGATGGGCACATCCACCGGGCCGAAGGCGGCGCGGAAGCGTTCCAGTGGCTCCAGATCGTAGATGGGCTGGGTCATGATGTAGCGGGCGCCGGCGTCGAGCTTGTGGCGCAGGCGGCGCAGCTCGAGCTCGGTCTCGGTGAGATGTGGATGGGTGTACGCGATGTCTCCGGCATCGCCGGCACCGGCGGCGCTATCGGCCGGCGAGCCGCTTAGTTTGCGGCGGGCGCGCTCGCGGTCGAGGTCGATCAGGGCATCTTCCATGTTGAGGTTGAGGGCGGCGCCGATGTGGAAGCGGGCGGGCATGCCGAGGGCGGCGCCGGCGGCGTCGTAGCCGTCGTTCATGCCGCGCAGGATGCGGATGAGGCCGACGGAGTCCACATCCCAGACGCCGGTGAGATTGGGGTAGTTGCCGGCGTGGAGCGGATCGCCGGTGAGGGCGAGGATGTTGTGGACGCCGAGGGCGTGCGCGCCGAGCAGGTCCGACTGGATCGCCATCAGGTTGCGGTCGCGGGTGGTGAAGTGGATGACGGGCTCCAGGTCGAGGTGGTCGCGCAGGAGGCGGGCGAGGGCGAGGCAGCTCATGCGCACGCGGGCCATGGGGCTGTCGGCGACGTTGATGAACTGGACGCCCAGGCGTTTGAGATGGGCGGCGCCGTCGAGAATCTTGGTGGGGTTGAGGCCCTTGGGCGGGTCCAGCTCGATGCTGACGGCGAAATTACCGGCAGCTAGCTCGGCTTGCAGTCGCGTGCATGGGGTCTCGGATTCACCGGCCACGGGCGAGACGGCGGCCAGGTCGGCGGGGCGGGAGATGGCGAGGCTGGGGGCCGTCCAGACGGAGGATTGCGCGTCGGGGAGGTAGTCGGCCAGGGCTGCGCGCATGGCGGCGATGTGGGCGGGGGTGGTGCCGCAGCAGCCGCCGATAAGGCGCACGCCGGCATCGGCGAAGCGGCGGGCGTAGTCGGCGAAGTAGGGCGGGGTGGAGACGTAGAGGAAGCGGTTTTCGACGCGCACGGGCAGGCCGGCGTTGGGCTGGGCGGAGAGGAAGATCTCGTCGCCGTCATGGAGGGTGCGCAGCGCGGCGGCCATCTCGTTGACGGCGTCGAGCGTGCCGGCGGGGCCGATGCCGCAGTTGCCACCGAGCGCGCAGACGCCCAGGGAGGCGAGGGCCAGCGCGGATTCCAGCGGGGAAGCGCCCGAGGCGGATTGGCCGTCCTCGCTGAAGGTCATTTGGGCGACGATGGGCAGGTCGCCGGCCTCGCGCGCGGCGAGCACGGCCTGGCGCAGCTCGACCGGGTTGGAGAAGGTTTCGAGGATGAGCAGATCGGCGCCGCCTTCGATGAGGGCCTCGATCTGTGCGCGGAAGGTGGCGCGCAGGGCGGCGAGGCGGGTGTCGTCCGCCGCGGCGGGGCCGACGTTGGGGGCGCCGGTGGGGCCGACGGCGCCGGCGACGAAGACAGGCTGGCCGGCGATCTCGCGGGCTTCGCGGGCGAGTTGGGTGGCGCGGCGGTTGATGGTGCGGACCTGATCGGCGAGGCCGTAGTTGGCGAGCTTGGCGGCGTTGGCGCCGAAGGTATTGGTCTCGATCACCTGGGCGCCGGCGGCGATGTATTCGCCGTGGATGCGCTGAACGAGGCCGGGGTCGGTGAGGACGAGCTCGTCGAAGCAGCGGCCGTGCATGACGCTTTCGGGCGCGCGGGCGTAGAGCACGGTGCCCATGGCGCCGTCGCACAGCAGCGGTCCCTGACGGAGTCGGTCGAGAAACGGCTCGCTCATATGTGTGTGACCTCGTGTGTGATGTTGACAGGCCGGCGGCTCTCCTCGCCACGTGCGCTCCGTCGCGCGGCATCGCCCATTATATGCGCGGGGATGCGCGCGCGCCAGCCCGAAGGACAGACGAGAACGACCACAGAGGACACAGAGGACACGGAGGGACACGGAGGGACACGGAGGAGGAGAGAGGATTGAACCGCCCGCGGAGGACGCGGAGAGCGCGGAGGAAGGAGAAGAGAGGGGAGTACCAGCGCGGCGGAACGGAGGAAGAGCGGCAAAGTTGACTGGGATGGTCACCATTGCCGTTTTTGCCGCTTTTCAGATTGTGTGCGAGGCGGGGATCGGCGCGAGGCGGGAATTCAAGCCTTGTCGGGCGATTTGGCAACTTGACATGTGGCGTTATGGGTGGCAAAAGCGGCAAGAACCGGCAACGATGTGGCAAGAAGTGGCACGGTGGGTGGCAAAAACGGCACGGGGATGTTGCCGCTGTGTGAGGTGGATGGGTGGGCGCGGCCAGCGGATGGGATGGGACGACGGATGTGGCACGCGGGACGCCAGCATGATGGCCCGTTGATGAAAACCGAGCGCAGATATACATGAGACGCTCCTTTCACGGGCCGCTGCCAGCGAATACAACGGTTCAGCTTTGCCGAAGCGATGATGATAGGCGATCTCGCTCTAGAATTTTATTTCTTTTTCAGGCAGGGCGCAAGGCCGGCGCTTCCCGCTTGACGCGGATGGAGGCGGCACGGTAGGATGCCGCTACCTGCTTGCGTGCGATGTGTATGCTGGATGCCTGCTCTATGGGGTGAGGGTTGGTCGCACGCGGCCCGCATGGGCAGCCGTGATGCGGAGGAGGCGGCACGATGTTCTGGCGGCGGAAGCGTTCGTCGGTGGCTGTTCAAGATGCCCCGCGTGGGGGCGTGGATATGTCGCGTCCGAACCGCGGCTATCGCTTCCGCTGGATTCGCGGACGGCGATATGTCGAAGGCTCGTCGTATATCGGCGCGAAGGACGCGGATGCGGATCAATTCCTGGATTTCCAGCACTTTCTGGTGCGGCGGGTGATCGGGGGAAATCATCATGCGCCGTTGACGCTGCCGCGGCTCATTCTGGATGTGGGGTGCGGGACGGGGCGCTGGGTGGTCGAGATGGCGACGGAGTTCCCCGGCGCGCAGGTCGTCGGGTTGGATCTGGTGATGCCGAGCAAGGCCGAGCCGATGCTGAATGCGCTTGGGCCGCTAGCCGCGAACGTTTCGTTCGTGGAAGCGGACGCGCTCCAGCGCCTGCCGTTCTCCGACGGCACGTTCGATTTCGTGCAACTGCGCCTGATGTATTCGGATCTGCCGGCGGCGAGCTATCCTTCGGTGATGCGCGAGCTGATGCGGGTGACGCGGCCCGGCGGCTGGATCGAGTGCGTGGAGCCGGGTGAGAGCATCTACGACCCAGGCCCAGCGTATCAGTTGACCAATCACTGGACGGCCGAGCTGTGCCGCCGGCGCGGGCTGGACCCAGACATGGGGCCGCGACTGAAGTACCTGCTGCAAGAGGTGGGGGCGGTGCGGGTGACGGAGCATACGATGCCGAGCTTTCCGGATGTGACGCTGACGCGGGAGCGCCGCCTGTGGCAGACACAGTGTTTGGGTGTGCTCAAAGATGTCTTCCGCGATCCGATCATCGAGGCGAGGATCGCCTCGGCCAGCGACTACGACAACGCGCTTGAGGCGCTGCGCCTTGAGTTCGATCAGGGCCATCACGCGAACTCTGATCCGCTGTATGTGACGTTCGGCCAGCGCCCCACCATGTCGTATCCGCTGGCGGAGATGCATTCGGGCTGGCTGCCGCGGCCGTAGATGTCCTCACCCCCCGACCCCCTCTCCGTGCGAGGAGAGGGGGAGGCAGAGCGGCGATGAATGGCCGGCGAACAGAGCTGGGGCATGAATGCCCTGGGCGAACGAGCGGCGGATGTGAGGCGTCTGGGTGCGCGATGGCGGGCGAGGCATGCCTTGCCATTGCCCCGCTCCGCTGTTCTCGCGAAAGCGGTCAGTGGATGGTGCGGCGGCCGCCGATGGCGTCGGCGCCGCGTGCCGTGCGGTCGCGCTTGATGTGGTGGTAGATATAGGAGGCGACGCCCGCGACGAGCAGGGCCAGGATGAGGATGTCCAGCCCGTGGAAGATGGTGCCGAGCTGAGAGGCCTGGTCAATCTTGTCGCCGAGCTTGAAGCCGACGAAGGCGAGGAGGAGGGTCCAGGGAAGCGAGCCGAGGAAGGTAAGCAGCAGGAATTGGCGGAAATTCATGCGGGCGATGCCGGCGGGCAGGGAGATGTAGGTGCGCACGACCGGCAGCAAGCGCGAGAAGAAGGCGACGGGGGCGCCGTAGCGCGCGAACCAGCGGTCGGCGCGGTCGGAGTCGGCCTGGGAGATGAGGATGTAGCGGCCGTATTTGAGCAAGAGCGGACGGCCGCCGGCGGCGCCGATCCAATAGGCGAGCGCCGAGCCGATGACGCAGCCGAGGGCGCCGGCCAGCGCGACGCCGGGCAGGGAGAAGTGTGCTTTGAAGACGAAATAGCCGGCCAGCGGCATGACGATCTCGCTGGGGAGCGGCACGCAGCAGCTTTCGAGCGCCATCGCCAGCACGATGCCAACGTAGCCGGTGGTCAGGTACCAGTGCTTGATGAGGTCAAAGAGCGCCTGTTCTATTCCACTCAACCGAAGTCCCCCTGTCTGGGCCGCTGGTACACGCGCATGGCGACACGATGGGCGACACGAGATGAGAGCGGACGGGCGCTGCTCCCGTCCGCTCATCACACGTCTGCCGCCACATGGTGTCTACCACGCTTCCGCGTACTTGGCAAGCCATTGGGGACTATGAGGAGTCCTCACCTCCCGGCCCGTCGCCCCGCGGGGCGAGGGGGAGCCAGAGCGAGACAACCGCCGCGCGGAGAGGGGGAGAGGCGCGGCCTAGCAGCGGCGGTAGACGGCTGTTACTTTGCCCTGGACCTTCCACTCCTGGTTCCACTCGTCGGCGGGGACGTAGATCGGGTCCATCTCGGAGTTGGCGGGCTGCAGGCGAATGCGTCCCGTCTCTTTGTAGAGGCGCTTGAGTGTGGCGGCGCCACCGTCGCCGTTGGCGACGGTGTGGGTGGCGACGATGATGTCGCCGTCGTTGATCTGGGCGTCGGGCAGCACCAGGACGTAGTCGCCATCCTGAATATGATCTTCGATCATGGAGCTCCCGCGCACCTGGAGCACGTACTCGCGCGCATGGGTGTTGAGGTCGAGGGTGTCTTGCTGGCTGTCGGTGAAGATGTCCAGCGGGGCGCCGGCGGCGATGGTGCCGGCGATGCGCATGCCCTGCGGATGCTCGGGACGCAGGACGCGGATCGCGCGGCTCTTGCGGCGCTCGCGGGTGATGTAGCCCTTACGTTCGAGCATGGTGAGATGGTAGTCCACGTGGCCGGTGGACTGGATGCCGACCTCATTACCGATCTCACGGTTGGTGGGCGGCCGGCCGTACTCGTGGGTGTAGCGTTCGATGAACTGGTAGATTTTGCGCTGTGGCGGGCTGAGCTCGGTCTTCACAAACGGTGTCCTCCTGCGGGTCAATTCTGTGGGTAAAATGCGATGGTACCCTTGTTCTACAGTGTAATATCAGATATTTGTTCTGTCAAGGCCCTGAGGGACCAATGTTCGCCAATTGATATGGAAACGCGGAAATTCGTGTGTGGGGATGTGTGAGGATGGACGGGGGATGGACGGGGGATGGGCGGGGGATGGGCCAGGAACACGGCGTTGGAGCGGGTCCGGGCCATTTGCGCCCTCTGCCGGCCCCGGTGTACAATACGGCCATCCTGGGGCCGGCAGACTCCGCCGCCGGCCTCACCCAGCCATCGCAGGAGGGAGCGAGCCCCATGGTGGAGATGACGGTCGAGAGCGTGCGAATCAATCTCGCCACCAGCCAGCGGGTGGTGATCTTGAAGGATGGGCAGGGCGACCGCTATCTGTTCATCTGGATCGCGACCGCCGAGGCGTACTCCATCGCCATGGAACTGCAAGGCACGGCGTCGCTCCGGCCGCTGACGCACGATCTGCTGAAGTCGGTGATCGCTGAGCTGGGCGCGCGGTTGACGAGCATCATCATCAACGACTTGCAGGATGACATCTTCTACGCCCGGTTGATCCTCGACGCGAACGGCCGTCATGTGGAGATTGACTCGCGCCCCAGCGACGCGATTGCGCTCGCCGTGCGAACGAAGGTGCCGATCTACGTGGCGGAGAGTGTGCTGGAGCATGCCGGTGTGACGCTGCAAAACGCGGCGGAGCAAGAGGAGACGGCAACGCGCAAAGCGACGCCGGGCGGCGAGAGCGACCAGGATAACCTGGATGTGTATCGCGACTTCATCAACACGCTGGATGCCCTCGACGAATTTGGGAAGTCTGAATGACCCGCGCGCGGGCGCGGGCCTTTCGTTGCGTGGGGAAGCGGACCGGCGATGGTCCGGGCAGGGAGTGACGTATGCACGCGCGTGAACACGTCATCCGCGATCGCTTCGCGGAGCGGGCCTGCCCCCATTGCGGCGCATCGTATGTTCCCGATGCGGTGGTGGTGCTGGCACGGCGACGCTCGCTCTGGGTGGTGATGGCGAGCTGCCGCCAGTGTCCGCGGCGTGACCTGTATGTGGTCTCGTTCGGGCAGGAGGGGCAGTCGGCGCGACCGTTCGATGTGGCGGAGGCGGCGGCGCTGATTGACAGCGATCTCGCCGGCCCGCCCAGCTTCACGAAGGGATCGCCTGGCGGCAAGGCGGCCAGCCGGCGGGATGGGAGCGCGCTCGCGCCGGTCACTGAGGCCGATGTCCATTCGATGCGCGATTTTCTGGAGCGATTCACCGGCGATTTTCAGACGCTTTTCTCTTCGCGCCGCCCGCGCCTGGCGGATGACACGCCGTGATAGCGAAATGGGCGAGATGGTTGTTATTCGTACGCTTCCCGGCATGAATGCTGGGGATCATCCTGTATCCTACGCGAGTACGCGAACGGCAGATAGGGCAAAGCCTCAGACGATGCCCTTGTCGCATCACACACACACACACTCTCTCTCTGATGTCGTGGAGAGTCCTCACCCATCGGCCCCTCGCCCCGCGGGGCGAGGGGAGCCAGAGAGGGGCAGCCGCCGCGGAGCATCGCTGGCCGCCATCAGCCGCCACCCCTGCCGCCACCACCACCGTTGCCGCCGCCGTTACCGCCACCGCCGCCGTTGTTGCCGCCGCCGTTGGTGCCATTGGGCGAAGGTGGGGGCGCGGCGCAGTATTGCCAGTCGCCGTTGGCGTCAATGGAGATGCAGGGGTGATCTCCGCCGAGGCCAATGTTGCTCGGCGGCGTGGGGCCGTTGAGGAACCAGTCGGTGCTGGTGACGCCGTTGGAGGTGTAGGTGGCGCGATGGACGCCCTGGGGTACGGGGAAGTCCAGCTTGGGGGCGTTGTCGCGCTCCAGCGCGTAGAGCATGGCGCGGTTCCAGATCGGGGCGGCGCCGTGGATGCCGTCCACGTGGACCATTGGGGTGTCATCGTTGTTGCCAACCCAGACGCCCATCGTGAGCTGGCGGGTGTAGCCCATCGTCCAGTCGTCTTTGAAGTCCGAGCCGGTGCCGGTCTTGGCGGCGGCGGGATAGGCGTCGGGCGTGGTCCAGTTTTGCGTGGCGAGCTGGGCGCAGCGCTGGGTGAAGGGATTGCTGGGATCGGGGTTGAGCGGGTCGAGGTAGAGGAAGCTGCAGCCGCCGAAGTCGCCGGCGCGCGAGGGGTTGTCGCTGAGGATGCTGGTGATGAGGAAGGCGATGCGCGGGTCCATCACCTGCACCGGCTGTGGCACGTGGTACTGGAAGAGCACGTTGCCGGTGCTGTCGGCGATCTTGTCTATGGCGTGCAGCGGGATGTACTGGCCGTAGTTGGCGAAGACGGTGTAGACCTGCACCATGTCAATCGGATGCACTTCGAGGGTGCCGAGGACCGAAGAGAGGCCCCAGGTGCCGTTCCAGCTATGGATGCCCCAACGCTGGGCATTCTGCTCCACGTCCTGGATGCCGGCGTACTGCATGACCTTGACAGCGGGGATGTTGAGCGAGAACTGCAAGGCGGTGCGCAGGGTGATCTCGCCCTTGAACTGGTCGCGGTTGTAGTTGAGCGGCTTGTAGGGCTGGTTCGATCCCTCATCCCAGAAGACGGTCGGCTCGTCCGCGACGGTCATGGCGGGGAACCAGCCCTTCTCGAAGGCGGTGGCGTAGACGAGCGGCTTGAACGAGGAGCCGGGGCCGCGGTTGCCCTGGGTCGCGACGTCGAACTTGCCGTCGATCTGGGTGCTGTAGTAGTCCACGCTGCCCAGCAGCACTTTGATGGCGCCGGTGTGCTGGTCGGCCATCACGGCGGCGGAGTTGGAGACGTGCGCCGAGCTGAGGGTGTAGCCGGTGAAGCCGGTGGCGTCGTTGCCGTAGATGTGGTTCTGCATGATCTGCTGGGTCTTGTTCTGCAGATCCAGGTCGAGCGTGGTGTAGACGTTGAGGCCGGAGCGCGAGATATTGCGCAGCTGGCCGGTCTCGACCATCTGGTCGAGCTGGTCGCGCACGTAGTTGACGAAGTGGGGCGCGAGGTTCTGCTCGGTGGTGACGGGATGGAAGAAGTTGGGCCGCAGCGCCTCTTTGTAGGCGGCGTCGGCCTGGGCTTTGGTGATGTAGCCGTAGGTGACCATGGCGTCGAGCACCTGGCGATGGCGCTGGTGCGCATGCTCCGGGTGCAGCAGCGGGTCGTTGAGGTTGGGGTTCTGCGGGATGCCGGCCAGCATGGATGCCTGGGCGAGATCGAGGTGTTGCGCGGCGGTCATGCCGGTGCGCTGGTCGTCGTTGTAGCCGAAGTATTCGCGCGCCGCCGCGTCTATGCCGTAGGCGGTGGGGCTGTAGGGGATGGAGTCCAGATAGAGCTCGAGGATGTCGCGCTTGGTGTAGACGCCCTGGGTGGTGATGCCGATGGAGAGGATGGCCTCGCGCAGCTTGCGCGCGAAATCGGTGTCGGAGTCGCGCAGGAGCTGCTGCTTGACGAGCTGCTGCGTGATGGTGCTGCCGCCCTGAGTGATATGCCCCTGTTGCAGGTTCGTCACCAGGGCACGCACGATGGAGGTGAAGTCTACGCCCTGGTTGTTCCAGAAGTCGTGATCCTCGATGGCGACGGTGGCGTTGACGACGGTGATGGGGACGGTGGCGAGCGAGACGCTATGCTGGGCGCCGAAGTCGCGCAGCTCGTAGAGCAGGGTGCCTTTGGAGTCGTAGATGCGCAGGCTGTCTTGAGAAGCGACCGTCTGCTTGAGGCCGGCGATCAAGGGCGTTTCCGACTGATAGTACGAGGCGGCGGCGCCGGCGGCGGCGGTGATCAGGGTCAGGGTGAGCGCGGCCATGACGATCACGGAGGCCCAGGCGGCGCGGCCGACGGCGGCGGTGCGGGCGGCGTGGCGCGAGCGCACACCGCGCTTGAGATACATGGCGAAGCGGCGCTGCTTGCGGGCGCGGCGCTGCGCTATAGCGCGCGTCATCGGTGTGGAGTGGGGCGCGGCGATGCCACGCGCTGGAGACGCGGGGGAGAGTGCCGCGGTAAGGAGATCGTCGGCGGCGGGGACACGGGCAGGGGCGCTCTGTCGCGGGGCGGAGTCGTTGGCCCGCGCGGGGCCGGCGCCGCGGCGAATCGTCCGGGTCGGCTCATCGCCAGCGGCGGGCTGATGGCGGCGCTGCCCATCGTGCCCATTGTGCCCGTCATGCCCGTCATGCCCGTCATGCCCGTCATGCCCGTCATGCCCATCATGCCCATCATGCCCATCATGCCCGTTGGCGCCGTCGTGGGCACGATGGGCGGCGGGATGATCGCCGGAGGTGTGCCCATTCTGACCTGATGCCTCCGTCTGGTGGCGCGCGTCCGTTGCGGTCTCCTCTGGGTCGGGCCCATCGAGGGACAAGGGCTGTCCTATCGTATCCACTCTCCAAACCTCCACAAATGACGGTGGCGGGGATGTTCTCGCCCGCGGCTCGTCGTCCAGCCCGCGGCCAGGCGGGACTCTATAGCGTATCCGATGACGCTCCATCACGCAACCCTCTGTTGCGATCAAACGTGCCAGCACACGGGAAGGTTACGGACAAGCGACCTCTAGCTGGTGTGCGGGTGATCAGACCGCGAGACACGTGCCACGCGGCGCGTTGAGGCGCGGCGGGTGCGTCCAAATGGACTCCGTCGGGGGCGCATCCTGGAGTAGGCCAGCGTAGCAGATACAGTGCCAGCCATACGGGCATGCCGCGCCATTCGTCCGCCTCTGTTGAGGTTCGCGGCGCGGGAGCGTACAATCGTATGCGGCCACATGCGGCGGAGTGTGGCGCTGATACGGCATGAGGCTGGCGCAGGCAGCGGATGGCGGGAGGAAGGCGTTGCGAGTTCTGGTGACAGGGGGATCGGGGTTCATCGGCTCTCACCTGTGTACGCGGTTGTTGGCGGATGGTCACGAGGTGACGTGCGTGGACAACCTGATCACGGGGTCGGAGCGCAACATCGCGCCGCTGCGCGCCCATCCGCGCTTCGCCTTCAAGCGCCAGGACGTGATCGAGCCGTTCGAGTTTGCCGCCGATGCGGTCTTCCACCTCGCCAGCCCGGCCAGCCCGATCGGGTACTGGGCGCACCCATTCGAGACGATCCGGGTGAACAGCGAGGGCACGATGCGCCTGTTGGAGACGGCGCGACACTGTGACGCGCGCTTCTTGATGGCGTCTACGTCCGAGGCGTACGGCGATCCGCACGAGCATCCGCAGCGCGAGAGCTATTGGGGCAACGTCAATACGACGGGGCCGCGGGCATGCTACGACGAGAGCAAGCGGCTGGGCGAGACGATCACGGCGGAGTTCCGCCGGCAGTACGGCATGGATACGCGCATCGTGCGCATCTTCAACACGTACGGGCCGCAGAGCCAACTGCGCGACGGGCGTATGATCCCCAACTTCGTGACGGCGGCGCTGACGGACACGTTCCTGAGCATCCACGGCGATGGGACGCAGACGCGCAGCATCTGTTATGTGGATGATCTGGTGGATGGTCTGGTGCGGGCGATGTTCACGCCGGGAACAGCGGGAGAGATTTTCAACCTAGGTAACCCGCGTGAGCAGACGGTGCTGGAGTGGGCCGAGCTGATCATCCGCTTGTGCGGGTCGAGCGCGACGGTGCGGTTCGAGGCGAAGCGCGCCGAGGATCCGGCCCGCCGGCAGCCGGTGATCGAGAAGGCGCGACGTATGCTGGGCTGGGAGCCGCGTGTCGCGCCGGAGGCGGGCCTGGCGCGCACGATCGAGTGGTTCCGCGCGGAGCTGGAGCGCGTGCCGGGGAGCCTATCGGCGACGGGACGGTAGGGAGTCCTCTCCCCCTGGTCCCCTCTCCCCGCGGGGAGAGGAGGAGCCAAAGCGATGACCGCCGCGAGGCAAGGGGGAGATGGCACAAGGGGAGACGGAGCCGGGCGGTTGTGTTATGCTGTGGCGGCCGGGGAGCCGCACAACGGACGAGCGGCTCCCGCGCGATTGCCCCCAGACGCCTGCGACAGGCGCACACACGACACACTCATCTCTGCTCACGGTGGAATGCCCCAATGCGAGTGGCCTTCAACGCGCTCTGTTTGCGGGAACCGCGCACGGGCGCCGGGCGATACGCCTACCACCTGCTACGCTCGCTTGGGCGTGTGGACGGCGTAACGGAGTATGCCATCTTCAGCCCGAGGCCGCCGAAAGACGTGCCCGATACCCCTTCGACGTTCACCTGGGAGACGGTGCCGGTGGCGGTGCCGGTTGGGCGGGTGGGCCGGGGTGGCGAGCAGGTGGAGCGGGCGTTCTGGGAGCAGGGCGCGTTTCCGGCGGCGGCGCGGCGCGCGGAGGCGGCACTCATGCATGTGCCGTACTTCGCGCCGCCGCTGCGGGCGCTCCATATCCCGACCGTGGTGACGATCCACGACGTGATGCCGCTACGGTTGCCGCTCTACCGCTCGCCCGCCTGGCAGGCGTATGGGCGGGTGGTGATGCGGGCGGCGCGCAACGCCGCGGCTGTCATTACCGTCTCGGATCACGCGAAGGCGGAGATCATGGAGACACTGGCGATTCCGGAGGACCGCATCCAGGTTATTCGGGAGGCGCCGACCGGCCAGCCACGGGTGGTGCGGGACGCGGCGCGACTGCGCGAGGTGCGGCGGCGCTACGGGCTGGGGGAGCGGTTCGTGCTGAATGTGGGCGGGCTGGACGCGCGCAAGAATCTGCGCGGGCTGTTGGGGGCGTTCGCCGCGGCGTTCCACGAGCTGCACGATCCGGAGTTGATGCTATTCATCGCCGGGGATCCGGAGCGGCTGGGCAGCAGCTCGCTGTATCCCGATTGGCGGCCGCTGGCGGCGACGTTTGGGGTGGTGGGGAACGTGGTCTGCGCGCCGGTGGCGGAGGAGGATATTCCGGCGCTGCATGGGGCGGCCGCGTGCTTTGCGTACGCCTCGGTGTACGAGGGGTTCGGCCTGGCGCCGCTGGAGGCGATGGCGTGTGGCGCGGCGGTGGTCTGCTCGGATCGGGCGGCGCTGCCGGAGGTGGTGGGCAGCGCGGGCATTCTGGTGAATCCGGATGATCCCAATCAGTTCGGCGCGGCGCTCCATCGTGTGCTGACCTCGCCGGTGCTGCGCGATGATCTGCGCGCGCGTGGGCTGGCGCGCAGCAAGCAAGTCAGTTGGGATCAGGTGGCGGTGGCGACGAGCACGCTCTACGCCGAGGTGACGGGGACCAAGCGGGAGTAGGCGGGAATGGCGCATGGGTGAAGTGATGATCGGGCCAGATGATGCCGTCGATCTGCACCTGCATACGCGCTACAGTGACGGGCAGTGGCGCCCGGAGGCGCTCTTCGACCATGTGGCGGCGCGGGGCTTTCGCGTCGTGGCGGTGACGGATCACGATCGGGTGGATCGGATGGCGCGGTTGCGGGCGCTGGGCAGCGTACGCGGCATCCACGTGCTCGCTGGTGTGGAGGTGTCGGCGAACTGGCGCGGCGAGACGGCACACCTGCTGTGTTACGCGCGGGAGCGCTTCGGCGCGGCGCTGGGGCGGTTGGTGCGGCGGACGGTGCGGCGGCAATTGGAGACCACGCGGGCGGTGCATGCGGAGCTGCGGCGGCGTGGCTATGACTTTGCGGGCCAGGCCGAGGCGCTGGCCGGGCAGCGCGGCCAGGTGCGGCGGCCAATTGACAACGCACGGCTGCTCGAAGTCCATAGCTACGCGCCGGATGCGGCGCGGGCGATGGCGATGATCGTGGACGCGGGCTATCGCATGGTTACGGTGCCGCTGGCCGAGGCGGTCGCCGCCGCGCACATGGCGGGCGCGCTGGCGCTGCTGGCGCATCCTGGTCGTGGCGGCGGGGAGCTGCACCGCTACGAGGCGGAGGAGGTGCGGGCAATGCTGGCGGAGATGCCGCTCGACGGCATCGAGACGCGCTATCCGGCGCACAGCGAGCGCGACACCGCGGCGTATGAGGCGCTGGCGCGTGAGTACGGCTTGCTGACGAGCGCCGGGTCGGACTCGCATGGGCCGGGCGGGCAGCTGCCGATTGCATATCCGGCGCATGCCTGTGGCGCGCTGCTCGCACGGTGTGGTGTGGGGGTGGCGTGAGAGGACTGAGGCGATGGGGGCGGGCTACTGGCATGAAGCTTGCTGACCTGTTGGCATGTTGTGAGATTATGCTCACGCTCGGATGTTAAGCGGTTGAGGAGGCAATATCAGGATGAAGACGATTCGCGCGTTCATCTGGGGCAGTGCCATCGGCGCGGCGCTGGGGCTGCTGTTCGCCCCGCAGCGGGGCGAGGTGACACGGACCCAATTGCAGGAGCGCTTCGAGCAGTGGCAGAACCAGGCGCAATCCAGCCTGGGCAATCTGCGCGGCCAGGCGTCCACGGCGATTGAGCAGGGCCGCCAGAAGGTCAACACTACGCTGCAGCAGGCGCAGGGCGCGACGAACACCGCGGCCGACAAGGCGCAGCAGCAGGTCAGTTCGACGAGCGTGTAGCCGCCGGATCGCGGCGACACGAACGCCACCAGAGCCCGCCACCAGATGATGGCGGGCTCGTTGCATGCCCACTCTGCCAGACTCCGACCGAGGGGCGCTGGCACATGGGCACGTGGTGGTACACTCCACGCGGACGACAAACGGGCGGGTGAGTGAGCGCAACGGGAGGCAGGAGCAGTGGGGCCGGAACCGTCAGTGGATGCGTACGCGCGGATCGCGGAGTGGTACGACGTCGAGCATGACGGGCTCGGCGAGGATGTCGAGTGCCTGGCGTCGCTGCTCGTCGCGCCGCCGTCCGGTCGCGCAGCCGTGCTGGAGATCGGCGCCGGCACGGGGCGTATTGCCGCCGCGCTCGCCACTGCCGGCCACGAGGTGACGGGGGTGGAGCCGTCCGCGCGCATGCGTGAGCGCGGGGGGCCGCGGCTGGCACGCCTGCCGGAGCGTGTGCGGCGGCGGATACGCATTGTGCCTGGCACGGCGACGGAGCCTGGCCTGCCAGCGGGTACGCTGTTCGACGCGGTGATCTTCGGGCTGAACGCGCTGGCCCATCTCACCTCGGCGGATGAGCGCGGCCGCGCGCTCCGTGTCGCGCGCGATCACCTGCGGCCGGAAGGGCAATTGCTGATCGATCTCGACATCAGTGGGCCGCGGTGGCTGCTGGAGACGGCGCATCAGCTATGGTGGCAGGGGAGCTGGCCGCTGGGGGATGGGGATGCGCGGGGAGATCAGGATCAGCGGGAACAGGTGACGCATTTTGTCACCGGGGCGCAGGGGCAGCCCGGCCTGCTCACGGTGACACACATCTACGACGTTCACACGCAGGGCGGCGTGGTGCGGCGGACGCAGACACGGATGACGTTGGCGCTGCTCGCGCGCGGGGAGGTGGAGCTGGCGCTGCTGCATGCCGGCTTCGCGGTCGCGGCTGTCTACGGCGGCTACGATCTGGCGGCATACGATGATCTCAGCGCCCGCGCCATTTTCGATGCGCGGTCGCGGCGCGCGTAGCGTTAGCCGTTATCAGGTGTCGCTAGGGCCGGGGCCGGCGATGGGGATGGTGAAGCTGAAGGTGGCGCCGGCGCCTTCCTGGCTCTCAACCCAGATGCGGCCGCCGTGCTGCTCGACGATCAGCTTGGCGAGTGCCAGGCCAAGCCCGTAGCCGCCCTGACGCGCATGGGAGGCGTTCTCAGACTGGTAGAAGCGATCGAAGACGCGGGCGTGATCCGCGGCCGGGACGCCCACACCCTCGTCGCTGACAGAGAAGCGTACGGCGTCGCCGTCAGGCTGGGCGCGCACGCGCACCGTACCGTCTTCAGGTGAGTATTTGACGGCGTTGCCCAGCAGATTGCCGAGCACTTGTAGCAAACGCGTATCGTCGGCGCGCAGCAAGGGGAGCGCCGGCTCCGCCGCGCATACGACGCGCACGCCCGCCCGCTGAGCACTGGGATGGACGGCTTGCAGCGATTGGCCTATCAGCGTCGCGGGGTCCACATCGTGCAGCCGCAGCGTGAACTGGCCGGAGTCTGCCTTACTGATCAGCATGATGTCATCAACGAGCGTGACAAGCTGCCGTGTGCCGTTACGCGCATAGCCGAGGAATTCCACCTGCTTTTCGTTGAGCGTGCCTGCCTGCTCTTCCGCGACGATTTCGAGGAAGCCTTTGACGACGTTGAGCGATGTGCGCATCTCGTGCGAGACCATCGAGACGAAGTTCGCGCGCATGCGATTGATGGCGTTGAGCGCGGTGATGTCGCGCGCGATAATCATAGCTCGCCCGCCCTCGCCGGTGCGTGGCGCGCTGAAGCTGGCGGAGACTTCGCTGAGCTTGCCGGCGCGTGTCTGCCAGTACAACTCGCGCACCGGCGCGGCGCCTTCAGCCGCGAACGCCTGTTGGAGCGGGCAGCGGAGGGTGTCGCAGAGCACCATGCGCCGCTCGTCGCGGCAGCGCAACACCTCCGAGCAGCGGCGCCCCAGCGGGGGATGATCCTGCCAGCCCAGCACCGTGCCAAACGCGGGGTTGGTCTCCTGGATGATGAAATCATCGCCGACGGAGAGGATGGCCTCCGAGGTGTGGGTGAAGATGGCGCGTCGCTGCGCGTGCTGGTGCTCCGAGTACGCCTGCGCCGTTTCCTCCCGCACGCGCGCTGGGCGGGTGGCCGTCACGAGCGCCGGCGTGAGGCGGCGGAGTAGCTCACTGGACGCATGCGGTACGCGCTCCACCGCATCCCATGCCAGGACGCAGACGGCCCAGGGCCGCTCGGCGCCGATGGGCAGCGCGAGGGTGAGGCCGCTGCCTGGCGCGCTGGTGTGGGCGCGCTCGACAATCCGGCCCGCGACCAGCGCCCGATACGCGCTCGCCTTCAGTGGTCGTGTGTGGCTCATGGCGTCGTCACGTCCAGGCGAGAACGCGGAGCCGACCTCATGCAGGGAGCGGCGTACACGCCCGCCGGCGGGCGGCCGCTGGCGGCACCAGAAGAAGACGGCGGCGTCGGCGGCGCACGCGGAGACGAGCAGCCGCGCCAGCTCGTGCGCCAGCCGCGATAGCTTGCCGCTACCCGCGGCGATCTCGCTGATGCGCAGAGCGAGCGTGCCCGCGGTGGCATCGGCGCTCGCCGCGCCCGCGCCATCTCCCGCCACCGGGCAGGTCTCTGGCGCGTCGAAGAATGAGACTATTCGCGACGAGCTGCTCATGAATCCCGTGCTCCCGTGAACCTGTAGCCGATGCCGCGCGCCGACTGGATGATGGTCGGCGCGGTTGGGTCCGCTTCGAGCTTGCGACGCAGCCGGCGGATGTACACGTCTACGACGTTGCTTCCCCCGGCGTAGTGTTCGCCCCAGACCGCCACCATCAGCTCCTCGCGGCTGACCGCCTCGCCCGCGCGCCGCACGAGCTGCAGCAGCACCAGCAGCTCCGTGGGTGTGAGCTGCGCCGTGCGCCGGTTCGCGAGCGTCACCTGGCGGGCCGCGATGTCAATCGCCAACGGCCCGGAGTGGAGGTGCTGATGGCCGCCGGAGGTCGCGCGGTGGAAGCGGCGCATCACCGCCGCGACACGGGCGGTGAGCTCCGCGGGATCGAACGGCTTGCAGATGTAGTCGTCGGCGCCCATCTCGAGACCCTGCAAGCGATCCTCGAGATCATCTTTCGCCGTGACGAAGATCACCGGGAAGTCGAAATCGCGCTCGCGCAGGCGCTGATAGAACTCGAAGCCGTTCAGTTGTGGCAGCCGCACGTCCAGCAGCATCAGGTCCGGCGGCTGGCGCTCGACCATCGCGATAGCATCCCGCGCATTATCTACGACCTCGACCTGGTAGCCCTGCTCATTCAGAAGGAAGTGCATCATGCGGCTGTTGAGCGGCTCGTCATCAACGATCAGGATGCGCACAGGCATGCCCCCCCGGCTCGGAAGTTGACGGTCGAGTCTGCACCCCCACACACCCCGGCGGATCGCTGGCACATATTCGCCTGCCACCCCTATCTCACTATCTCATAGTATGCGCACACCCATGGATACACCGCTGGGCGGATGCCGGATTGTCCTACCCGCTCGCTTCGGCCGGCGCATGCCCAGCACCAACAGCACGCGCCGCCACCCCACGTGACATGCCTCGGCGCGACCGCTCGCACTGCACGAGCAGGATGGAGATGTCGGCCGGCGTGACGCCAGGGATGCGCGCGGCCTGGCCGATGGTGCGCGGGCGCACCCGCTCCAGCGCGCCGCGCGCCTCGTTGCGCAGGCCGGGCAGCGCGCGGAAGTCGAGCGTGGGCGCGAGCGGCATGTCCTCCAGACGCCGGGCGCGCTGGACGATCTGCTGTTCTTTGCGAATGTAGCCCGCGTATTTGATACGCAGCTCGACCTCGACTGCCGTGTCTTCATCCAGCTCCGGTAGCGTGGGCATCGCCTGGGCAACCGTTCCGGCATCCGGCGCGGCGAGCGCACGCACCTGCCAGTAGCGCGCTTCGGGCCGGCGCAGCAGTTCGGCGGCCGTGGTGGTCTGGGTGATGGAACCCAGCCCAAGCGCCTCTGCCCGCTCGTTGACAGCCTGTGCCGGCGTGATGGCGCAAGCCGCCAGCTCCGCCTCGGCTGCGCTCGCCAGCGCGGCCCGGCGCTCGGTCGCCGCGTAGCGTTCGCCGTCAATCAGGCCGAAGCCATGCGCGTAGTGCGCCAGCCGCAGGTCCGCGTTGTCGTGACGCAGCAGCAGCCGATGCTCGGCGCGCGAGGTATGCAGGCGATACGGCTCGGTCGGCGGCTGCGTGACCAGATCATCGATCAGCACGCCGATGTACGCCTCGTCGCGCCGCGGGATGAACGGCGGCCGTCCCGTGATGGCGAGCGCCGCGTTGATGCCTGCGACGATGCCCTGGGCCGCCGCCTCCTCATAGCCGGAGGTGCCGTTGATCTGGCCGGCGAGGAAGAGGCCGGCGACGGCTTTGGTCTCCAGCGCCAGCGTGAGCTGATCCGAAGGAACGTAGTCGTACTCCACGGCGTAGCCCGTGCGCATCAGCTCCACGCGCTCCAGGCCGGGGATGGAGCGCAGCATGGCGATCTGCACGTCTTCGGGCAGGCTGGTGTTCATCCCCTGCACGTAGACCTCGCCGGTGCGCCAGCCCTCCGGCTCCAGGAACACCTGATGCGATTCTTTGGCGGCGAAGCGCACGACCTTGTCTTCGATGGAGGGGCAGTAACGCGGGCCGATGCCTTCGATGATGCCGTTGAACAGGGGCGAGCGATCCAGGTTGGTGCGGATGATGGCGTGCGTGCGGGGTGTGGTATGCGCCAGGTAGCAGGGCAGTTGCGGCCGCCAGGCGCTTTCCATGCCGGTGGGGACAGGATAGAGCGGGTTAGGACGGCCCGGCGGCAAGAGAACGTCCACGCGCGCGGCGTGGTCGCTGGAGAAGTAGAGCGGGGTTGGGCTGCCAGGCTGTGGGATCGTGCGCGAGAAGTCAATCGTGCGCGCGTCCACGCGCGGCGGCGTGCCGGTCTTGAAGCGCCGCACCGTCAGGCCGAGCTGGCGCAGGGCGTCGGAGATGCCGAGCGCGGACGCCTCACCGGCGCGACCACCGGCCTGCGTCTTCTCGCCGACGACCAGCCGCCCATTGATGAAGGTGCCGGTGGTGAGGATGATGGCGCGCGCGGCGAAGGTGGCGCCGTTGCTGGTGGCGACGCCGGTCGCACGCGGCCGGCCATCCGGCCCGACCTCGTAGAGCAGCCGCGCCACTGTCGCCTGCCTGAGCGTGAGGCCGGGTTGCGCTTCCAGGCAATATTTCATCGCCAGCCGATACGCCTGCTTGTCGCATTGCGCGCGGAGCGCCTGGACGGCGGGGCCTTTGCCGGTGTTGAGTAGGCGAATCTGGATGAAGGTGCGGTCGGTGTTGCGGCCCATCTCGCCGCCCAGCGCGTCAATCTCGCGCACGAGATGGCCCTTCGCCGGGCCGCCGACGGAGGGGTTGCAGGGCATCAGCGCGACGCTATCCAGGTTCATCGTGAGCAGCAGCGTGCGCCGGCCCATACGGGCGCAGGCGAGCGCGGCCTCGCAGCCGGCGTGGCCGGCGCCGACCACGATTACATCATATGACGCATCAGTCGAATCGTCGGTTGTTCCGGTGTGCGCGGCGGCATCGAAGGCGGTAGCATCCATGTGCAGCGCGGCCTTGTCGAGTTATTATAGAAGCGGCGCGGGAACGATCCGTGCCCCGCATTATGGTCTGTGCCGCCCGCGCACGTCAACCATACAACAACCGGAAGACAACCATACCTGACACTCCGCACGCCCTAAAGGGCGGCGGGTTCTCGGTTCATCCCCGCAGGCATCCCCGCGAGTCCCCGAAGGCGCTGTCCGCGCCATTGAATGTTTCTGGCCGCGTTCTCGTCGCGGTCCAGGATCAGCCCGCAGGTCGTGCAGACGTGGGTACGCACGGACAGGCTCTTTTGTATCCGTTCCCCGCACCCGCTGCACTCCTGGCTGGTGTACGCCGGTGGCACCGCTTCCACTCGCTTCCCGGCGCATGCTGCCTTGAACGCGAGAATGGACAGGAATTGGCGCCATCCGGCGTCTTGAATGGACGTGTTGAGGCCGGCCTTGCGGCTGGCCCCGTTGTGGAGATAGCCCCCGTTGCCATCCGGAACCGGGGCGGGACGGCGACTCAGATTGGCAGGCTGGATCGCCTCGACAGAGACCGTGTCGTACGCCCGCACGAGCGCTAGGGCTTGCTTGTGATGAAAGTCGCGTCGCTGGCGTTTGACGTGCTGATGTTTCCGGGCGAGCAGCTTCGCCGCCTTCCTCCGACGGGTGCTCCCCTTCTTGCGGCGGGACACCCGCCGTTGCGCCTTCTTCACCTCCCGCTCCGCTGTGCGCAGGTGGCGGGTGTTGGGGACGTGCACGCCGTCGGCGCGCGTGAGGAAATGCACCAGCCCCACATCAATGCCCGTCTCCTGGCCCGTTGGCGGCAGGGGCCGGATGGGTACCTCAGCACAGGAGAAGCAGACATACCAGCCGTCCGCCTCATGGCTCACCGTGACCGTCTTGATGGTCCCCACCACTGGCCGGGACCAGCGCACGGCAAGGCGCCCGATCTTGGACAGGACGAGGGAGCCGTTATCCAGCCGGGCGCCGTTGCCATACTCCTTGTAGGTGAAGGAGTGCCAGCGATTGCGTCCCTGGAAACGGGGAAAGCCCGCCTTCTTCTCCCCGGCCGCCATGCGCCGGAAGAACGCCTGGTACGTCTTGTCCAGCCGGGCCAGTACATCTTGCAACACGTGGGAATGGATGGCGGCGTACTCCGGGTACGCCTCGCGGATGGCCTTCAGTTCCGTCTCTTGCTGGAAGCGGGTGACGCTCTTGCCCTGGCCACGCCGCCACCAGGTGATGCGTTGTTCAAGGGCGGCGTTGTAGAGCGTGCGGCAGCGCCACAGCACGGCCTCCAGCGCCCGTTCCTGTTCAGGCGTTGGCTTCAGCTTTTCCTTGAAGGTCGTGCGCACCGTCTCCATCTCACCGGCCCGTCTGCGCCTCAATGTAGCGCTGAATGGTCTCTTGGCTCACATTGCCTGCCGTAGACGCGAAGTACGCGCGCGTCCAGGTAGACGGCAGCTTGAGGAGGTGGGGGAACTCTTTGCGCAGATGGAAGGACGTGATGCCCTTGCACTCCTTCACAACTTCCGCCGCACTGTCGCTCGGCCACACCCGCACGAACAAGTGGATGTGATCGGGCTGAATGGCGAGCGCCAGGACATCCCAACCCTTCTCCGCGCACTTGCCCTCGATCACCTCCCGGCACCGCGACGCCACCGGCCCGATCAGCACCGGCTTGCGGCGACGTGGGCACCAGATGAGGTGATAGATGATGAGATGGACACGATGTTCATCTCGGCGGTATTCGTGCGTCTGTTTCATGGTCTCATTCTACATGAAACAAGACCAGCAGGCAAGGGTAGGACTCCTGGCTAAAGCCACGCAAGCCCGCCTTACCGCACGGGTTGAAACCCGGCGGCTTGCGGCGGGCTATTTCTGTCAACCGCGGCGGCGGCGTGGATTGCGCGTGCGCTCCGGGCTTGTGGCGGTCTGCTCGGCGGTGAGCTGTTGTTGCGCGGCAAGAGCCTCCGGCCAGTTCGGGGCGACGGTGAGCGCCTGATTCACTGTTTCGAGCGCGGCGCTGGTGTAGCCGAGATCGCGTAGTGTGCGCGCGCGCCCCAGCAGCAGCGCGGGCAACGCCGGCTCCAGGCGCACAGCCTCACGCAGCGCCGACTGCGCCTCGAAAGTGCGGCCGAGCGCGAGCAGCGCGCCGCCGATGACGAGGTTGAGCGAGCCTCGCGTGACGCCTTGCTCCTTCACCTGCTGCGCCAGCGCATAGGCGTCCGCCGCTTGTCCACGCCGCAACAGCCATTCCGCTTGATACTCCTGGAGCAGCGCTGGCTGCGCGCTGGACTGAAGCGCCGCCTGCAAGTGGCGGCCAGCATCGTCGAGCCGGCCTTCCAGCAGGTAGAGCGCCACCAGCGTCACGTGTGCATCCGCGCCTTCGGGCCACCGCGCCGCCCGCACGAGCTGCTCCTCCGCCTCGCCCAGGCGTAGTTGGCGGAACAGGAACGCGCCATAGCGAGCCGGCGCTATACCCTCGGTGCCATCTGAACGCAACGCCGAACGGTACTGCGACTCGGCCGCCTGCGCCTGATCCACCTGTTCGAGCACGCTGGCAAACAGCAGCCGGAACGCGGCGTCGGTCGCGCCGAGCCGTTCGGCTTCCTGGAAGGCGCGCACCGCTTGCGGCAGCTTGTTCTGCGCGCGCAGGATACCTCCGTGCAGGCGGGGCAGAATCCAGACATCTGAGCGGACGGCCATGGCCGCGAGCGTTTCCTGTTCGGCGCGCGGCGCCTGGTCGGTGCGGAGCAGGAAGAGCGCGTAGGCGCCGCGGATCGCCGCGCTGTGTGACGCCAGGCGCACCGCCTCGGCCAGCTCACGCTGCGCGTCCGCCATCTGCCCGAGCCGCCAGCGCATGGTCGCATAGTCATAGCGCACCCAGGGGTCATGCGGCGCGGCTTGCAGCGCGTGCTCAAAGATGCGCTCGGAGCCACGATGGTCGCCGGACGCATGGAGCGCCTGGGCAAGATCGCCGAGCAGGTGGGGATCGTTTTTATGGGTGGCGAGCGCCTTCCGGTAGAAGCGCACGCCCTCTCCAGCATCCGAAAAGCCGAAGGCGCGGGGAACGGGGCGATCCTGCTCCCATTCGCTGAGGCGCTCGAAGGCGAGGCGCTCCAGCTCTTGCTCGCGAGCGGCATCGGCGATGAGGCGCATGCTCGCGGTGCGCGTCTGGACGACGGCGGGATCGAGCGCGGCGGCCTCGCGCATGCGCGCCGTCGCGGCGTCCCCTCGGCCCAACGCTTCCAGCGCGAGGGACTGGCCCGCCAGCAGGTGCGCCGCGTAGGGTGCGTGGCGTGGTGGGACGGCGGCGCCCGCGCCCGCCAGCATGCGCGAAGCGCCTTCCAGCTCAGCAAGAGCGGCGGCGTGCTCGCCGCGCAGCGAGAGCAGGGCGCCATGCAGCCCCTTGAAACGGGTGTCCGGCGCGCGTGCCAGGCAGGCGAGCACGGCTTCTTCGGCCTCGGTGAAGCGGTGGGCATCTAGCAGCGCCAGCGCGTAGCCACGCAGCGATGTGGAGACCATCCCCTCGCTGGCGAGAAGGGGTTGCTCGCGGGATGATCCGCCGCCGCGCAGGAAGAGCAGCGCGCCGCACAGGAGCGCGACCGCCACTATCACACCGAGCAGGAGCGTCGTCGGCTGCGCGTTCGCCGGCAGCGCGGCCAGCGCCGCCGCCAACGTGTGTCCGCCCGCTTGCGCACCGTGCGCGTATCGCTCCACCGCCGCCTCCACTCCCACAGCATAGACAGAGCATAGAGGGTGCGCCCGCTCGCCCCAAAGCGACAGGACGCCGCTATTCTAGGCGATGCGTGGCGCCGCGTCAATCTGGGCAGGACTAGTGCGGGAGCGCGCTGTCAGGAGACGGTGACGACGAGGTTCATGTTAGGGTGGATGGTGCAGGTCAGGTGATAGACGCCGGGGTTGGTGAAGACGACCGGCTTGATTTCCGGTGGCTTGATGCCGAAGCCGGCGCCCTGGAGCGCCTGGGGCGCGCGGGCGTTCGGCTCGCAGCGCATATCCTCACCCACGCAGATCTGGTGCGCCACGCCGCCGGTATCGTCGAAGCGCAGCGTGGCGCCCGGCGCGATATGGATGCTGTGCTGGACGAAGTTGTCGCCGGTCAGAAAGATCGTGTTGCCGCTATCGCTCGTGCCAGTGGGGCCGGCCGATCCCGTGTCGCCGCCGCCGCAGCCGGACGCCGCGAGCGCGAGGGCCAGCGCGGTGAGGGCGGTGAGCGCCCGGAACGGCAGGGCCGCGCGTGAGAGACGCGACATGGCGACACCGCCTGATATGGAAAAGGGGACTCTCTGTGGCGAGAGTCCCGAAGCGTATGGAGAAGATGCCGCGACGGCTACTGCACCGTCACGTCAATGAACATGCCGCCGTGCAGGGTGCAGATGACGTGGTACGTGCCGGCCTTGGTGAATGTCACCGTCTTCTTGTCACCGGCCTGGACCTGCATGCCCTGGCCGATGAACTCCTTGGGCGCGCCGCCGACCTTGTCCGTCGTGTCGCAGGTGTTGGAGCCGCCGTTGCCGGTGCCAACACAGAGGATGTGCAGGGCGCCGCCGTCCACGGTGTCGTCCAGCGTCACCGGCTGATTCGCCGGGACGGTGATGGCGTGGGCGGTGAAGTTGTTGGAATCCATCTGGATGGTGTTGGCGGGCGTGCTGGTTTGTGGTGTGCTGGTGCCGCCGCCTTTGCCGCAGCCGGCGAGGACGAGCAGGGAGATGAGCGCGAACGGCGCAATCAGCAGCGCGAGTCTCTTCATGATGCCAAGGGTCCTTTCATGCCTGTATCGGGCGATTGGCGCGCCCTCATCGGCGCGCTTGCGAGCGTACGCATCGAGATCGTGCCCGGCCGCGGCGCTCTCGCAGCTTCGTCGCGCCGGCGGGCAAACACTGAGAAATATAGCGAATGGGCGCGGTGCGCCGCAATCGGGTCCGCACCCTAGGGCGCATCAGGTGAATGCCCGACGCGATCCTTCGCTCCGCTGAAGCCCGCTCGCACTCCCTATGCCGCAAAGCGCGTTCCATCAGCTCCATCACAGGCCAGGTGGAGTCCTCCTCCCCCAGCTCCTTTGTATCTTGGAAGTAGCGTAGACCGAGACCAACCCAGTCCATAACCAATCCAGAGGCGTGGCCCCACTCAATCAGGACAGCGGGACGTGGCGGGGCAGCCGGCACATGTGGAGGAAGCGGCTGGAGAGAGCGACGCTATCGTGGCGATACCATGCCGCCCTCGCTCACAGGCGCCTCACGTGTCGGCTCCAACGCATCCAGGGACGCGACTGGCGGGGCCGGCTCCGGCGGCGGTTCATCGAACTCGCCGACGGCCGCGCGCTCGGCATGGTCCTGGATGCCCACCCAGCGGAAGAAGAGGATGCTGGCGCCGAGCAGGTAGGGCGCGGTGGAGGGCAGCCACATGATCAGGCCGCCGAGCTGCTGATCGCCCAGCGGCGTGCTGCCCCAGAGAGATGGCGCATTCACATAGGGTTGATAGAGCGGCGCGCTGGAAAACGTCAGCAGCGCGCCGAGCGCGACCATCGGCTGGCAGGCGACGAAGAGGTAGAGCACGCCGAAGCCGGGCGAGATGCGCGGCGCCGCGCGCACCGGACTGAGTACCGCCCACCAGAACAGCACCGCCGTGCCGACGAAGGTCAGGTGCTCGAAGATGTGAACCGCCTCGCTCCGCAGCGTCGCGTCGTAGAGCGGCGGGATGTGCCAGAGCCAGAGATCGCCGTTGAAGAGCGCGAAGGCGACGAGCGGGTTGGTGAGCAGCCGCGCGACGCGCGCGACGGCCGGCCGGCGCAAGAGCGGCTCCAGCAGCCAGCCCGGCGTGCCGAGCAGCCAGAGCGGCGGCGCCACCAGCGCGATCAGCATGTGCTGGATCATGTGCGCGCTGAACAGGTAGTCGTCGCTGATCGCGTCCAGCGGCGAGACCAGCGCCAGCGCGAAGACAATCGTTCCCGCGTCGAAGGCCGCCACGCGCCAGCCGCTCACCGGCGGCAGCCCAAGCCGGCGGCGGTACGGCCCGATGCCATACAGATACGCCGCGGCGAAGAGCGCGATGCCCAGCAACAGCACTGGGTCGAGGTTCCAGCGCAGCCAGAGTGGCGTCCCCGCGCCCGGCGCGACGCCGTGCAGTGGGTGCAACGGTTGAAGAATGTGAAACATGGATGCGAGCGGCATAGAGCAGGACTTTCCCTGGATGATCGTCGTCGGTAGATGGTGATGCAACCCTGGCGCATAGGGGAACGACGCCCCACCACTCCATTGTATCGGGTCGCACGGCGCGGCGCCACGAGCGGACGGCGCCATCATCCATCCGACCACGCAACGCGGGGATCAGTTGCCGCGGCCCATGCATACACACGACGGCGGCCGCGTCGCGCCTTCCAGCCAGGGAAAGCAAACGACGCGGCCGCCATATGTCCGCAACGAGCGCCAGAGCGTGTGCTACGCCGGGGTGGGCGTGCGCGGCTGCCGCAGCTGCGGGCTCGGGTTGCTGTCGGAGCCGAGCATGGTGATGCGCTCGTGGCTCAGCTCCGAGTTCGGGATGGAGACCTGCCCCGTGCCGGTGTCCACCACCGTCGTATTCAGGTCATGACGCACGACGGTGCCCTGCTGCTGGCCGATCATCACACGCTGGCCCGGTTGCAGCATGCGCCCCAGCGTCCAGCCGGAGAGCAGCGAACGGGCGGAGTCCACGCCGCCCAGGCCCAGCGCCAGCCCACCGGCCAGCGCGATCATGCCGACGAAGGCCGCGAAGAGGATGAAGACCATGTTCTGCGCGACATTGAGCTGCGTCAGCGCGGCGAGGAAGGCGAAGACCAGGATCGCCCAGCGCGCGACATCCGCCAGCAGCCCGGCGGTGGTCAGGCCGGCCTCGCCCGCCGCCCCACGCACCACGCCGGCGACGACGTTCGCCAGCAGCGAGCCGATGATCAGGATGAGGATGGCGACGAAGACGTTGGGCAGGTAGCCCAGCACGGCGTTGATGAAGGCGCTGATCTCTGTCAAGCCGAGCGAATTGACCGCCAGCTCGATGAAGACGAGAAAGATCCACCAGAAGACGACGACGGCCAGCACGGCGGCGGCATCCAGCCGCGTCCCCGCCAGCTCCAGCGCCCGCGTCACACCGGCGCGGTTGGCGATGTCGTCGAAGTGGACGGCGCGCAGGCCCTTGGTGAGCAGCGTGCGCACGATGCGCGCGATGATGTAGCCGACGATCAGGATCACCGCGAAGGTGAGCAATCGCGGCAGGAACAGCAGCACCTCGTTCAAGAGCTGCAACAGGGCATCGCCCGCGTTTTGCAGCGGCGCCGTAATCATGGTTCGCCTCCTATCCCAAGATATGCGCATGCCCGCCCATCCCCCAACCCACGGGAAGGGCGGATACGAATGACGATGTGGGAGGCCGTCGCGCCCACACGCGGCAGGTGCCTCCCACATCGTCTGGATTTGGGGGTCGCGCCGCCATCCCACGCTCATCTGTCGTGGGGCCGCTCATGCGCGGCCGGCGGCGCGGATCGCCCGTGACGCGCTACGGGAGTCGTGTGTCGCGCGGCCGTGTCTCATCATCCCTGCCGCCTGGACCGAAGCCGGTGACGGTGTCCTGCTGGTCAATCGGGATGTCGCCCTCGGCGATGCCCTCGCCCTCGACGCGCACGCGCTCCTTCTTGACGGTATCGGAGACGCGCTGCTGATCGGTCACGGCCTGCTTGCGCAACCGCACCTCCTCGGCGACGTGCGCGCGCTTGTCGGTGACGACCTGCTCGCCCATCAGCGGCACATCAATGTCCTTCTCGGTGAAGGCGTCGGGGCCGAGGTCGCTGGCGTGCTGCTCATCCACCGGCACGCGCTCGACACGCACCTCCTCGTGCGTGACTGGCACGTTCAGCGACTGCCGCTCCTCGACGACATCTTTGCGCAGGCGGACACGCCCCGCCTCTCGGCGCTCCTTGTTGACGGTCAGCTCTTCCTCGCGCACCGGCATGGCGACATCACCCTCGCGCGGCGGCGTCGGGTGGCCGGGAATCGCCGCCTCATCGTCATCCGCGCCCGTGCGCCGGCCGCGCATCTGGGCTGTGGTGTCCGTCGTCGTGTCGGTCGTGCCCATTGTGTCGCGCGCCATCATCTCGCCGGTCGCGGCGGCGGGCGGCTGATCCCAGCCCTGGCTCTGGATCTGATCCTTGCTGACGTTGAGGTAGACGACGTCCATGTCGCTGCGCGCGACGGCGTTCAGCGGGATGTACAGGTCGTGCGTAAAGATCAGTCCCTTGCGCACGACGAAATAATCGCCCTGCGTGGCGTTCTCCGCGACCGAGCCCACCTTGTCGCCGTTCACGTCGAAGACCGGCGTGCCCTCAGCGAAGGTGCTGCCCACCGTTCCCGCGTTCGCGTTCACGTCCTGGTTCGCGTACGTGTCATCCATCATGTAGGGCTTTCCTTTCGAGCGCTTTCCCTCGCTTCGACGCACGTGCGCCGATTCGATGGTTGGCGTGTGTCAAAATGCAAGGAGCGTGCCAGTCCTGTACAACAACTATGCACACAAATTTCGCATCCATGCGGGCGCAACGCGGGCGAGCGGTACTCGTTCGCGCACATCATCCGCGTCGCGATTGGGCGAGCGACTTACGCGATCGCGCCATGCGAGGTGTCCGGTCCGGCTTCATAGCGGCCGTTTTCCGTCTCGCCCGCCGGGAGCAGGGTGGCGCCGTAGCGCATCAGAATGCGTCCCGCTTCGTCCACGCGGTCGTGCGCGTCCACAGTGACGACGGTCGGCCCCACGCCATGCTCGGCGGCTTCGCGGCGATACTCGCCCTCCTCGACCGGGGCACGCGTGCCGGCGATGGCGCCCAGCACCCAGCCGATGGCGCCGCCGGTCAGCGCCCCCACGATGATCGCGGCCACCTGGAAGTCGCGGAGCGGGGGCACGATGAGCACACAGATCCAGGCAATGATGGCGCCGGCGACGGCGCCGATGAGGATGCCGGCGACCGAACTCCAGAGCGAGCGGCGTGTCAGCTTGAGCGGCTCCGCGCCCATCCGCACACGCTCCGGCGGCACCGCGCGCACGCGCTGATCTTCGAAGCCCGCGGCACGCAGGGCGGCTAGCGCCTGATCGGCCGCCGTGCGCGTGGGAAACGTCCCCGCAATCGTGTCAGGTATGTCGTTGGGCATGTGGCCGCTCCTCTCCGTGAGCGATGGATCATTCACGCGCGGCGGGCGCCGCCGTTTCATCGTCGTTGGCGGCGGATGTGCGCATATCGCGCAGCAGCGGATAGGTGTCCGCGTTAGGGTCACCCAGCCGCTCCTCGTCGAAGCGCACCACCTCGCGCCGCACCTGGCCGCGCACTTGCTTCTGATCGCGCACGAGCTCCTTGCGCACGCGAATGTACTCGCTGACAACCGATTCTTTGCGCACGACCAGCCGCTCTTCGAGCACCGGGATGAGCACCTCATTCGGGTTGGCGGCCGCGCCATCGTAGCCTTCGGCGGGGATGCGCTCGATCACGGCCTCCTCGTGATAGACCGGCAGGTCTACGTGCTGCTCTACCGTCTCGACGCCCTTGTGGACGTGGACCTTGCCGCGCAGGATCGGTTCTTTGTGAACGACCAGCTCCTCGACGGCCACCGGCACGCGCAGCACCGGCGACTGCGCGTCACCATCGGGCGCGGCGGGTGCCGCCTCAGTGGCCCCATTGTCCGCGGGCGCCGCCTGTTGCGCGTGCTGTTGCGCGTGCTGTTGCGGCTCGACCTGCTCGACGATGTAATGCGTCAGCTCGTCAGGGTTGAGCCGCAGCTCCACGATGGGGTGGAAGGCACCCTGCGCGATGCCGTTGATGAACATCAGCGGGATGCTGTAGCGCCAGCGCCCGTCGTCGGAGCGGACGATCATGCGGTCGGGCTGTTCGCTGGAGTCGGCCCAGTGGTAATCCAGCCGCTCGACCGTGCCGATGAAGCCGTCCGGGCTGCGCACCCGCGCGCCGGGCAGGATGGACGCGTAACTGTTCATAAATAAGTCATCCCTTTCATGCATGCGCCGGCCGCCGCATTCCTGCTCGTCGCGTGGCGGGGGAGAGCGCCTGCTCTTTCCCCGGAACCGTGGTGCAAGGGATGTGCCAGAGGCGCGACAGCATCCGCTCCACCTCCGCTCCACCTCCCCTCCTCTGACCTCTGTGTCCCTCCGTGTCCTGTGTGGTCGTTCTCGTCTCTCCCCGCGCGTCACTGCGTGACGGCGCGTTCGAGCTGGTTCAGCAGATCGTCCACGTCGAAGGGCTTGGGAAGGCAGGCGCGCGCGCCGACCTGATCGGCCGTCTGGCGTGCGCGCGTGTCCGCCGAGAGAATGATGATGGGGAACTCGGCGCGGCGGCCGCGCCGGCTCAGCTCCTGGACGAATTCCTCGCCGTTCATGCGCGGCATCATCAGGTCCAGCAGAATCGCATCCGGCGAGAGGCCCTCCAGCGCGCGCAGCGCGTCCAGCCCATCGCCGGCCAGCGCCACCTCGTAGCCCTCCAGCTCCAGCAGCGCGCGCAGCGTCTCGCGCAGGCCACGATCATCGTCCACGACAAGCACAGTAGATACCACGGAGACGCGCCTTCTCTGCTTCCTAACGGGGCATCCTGCCTGTCTGGTTTCCTCTCCCCGCGCCGCCCGCGGGAACATCCCGGCAATGCGCGCTGGAGCATACGCACCACCATGCGGGCGACTGTGCGCAAACGGGCGACATCTCAATGCCCGTGCGCTTGCGCATGAGGCGGCAACATCCGTACCAATGGCGCTGAGGTTGTTCGGCCAGCGCATCAGATGCCGGCCGACTGCTCATACTGTTTCTCATCCTCGCGCGAGCCGCCCTGCCCGTCGCGGATGGACGTATAGCTCTCGACGAACTCGATGCGGCGAATCCACTTCACCATCTTGAAGCCAAGCTGTGTCTCCACACGCAGCCGCAGCGGGGCGCCGTGCGGCATCGGCAGCGGATGGCGGTTCATCTCGTAGGCGAGGATGGTCTGTGGGTGGTCGGCCAGGCGGATGTCAATGGACTCGTAATAGGGCTTGCCGGCCGTGTCGTGCGAGTACGACCAGAAGATCATGTAGCGCGCGTTCGCGCGTGGGCGGCAGCGCCGCACGATCTCGCCCAGCGGCACGCCGCACCATTCGGCGATGCCGGTCCAGCCCTGGATGCAGTTGTGCTTGGTGATCTGGTTCTGCTGTGGCATGGCATGCAGCTCGTCGAGCGAGAGGCAGAGCGGACGCTCCACCAAGCCGTCCACCTCCAGCCGGTAGCTGTCGAAGTCGCGCCAGAGCAGATTGAGATACTCCGCGCTCTCAGGCGGGGCGCCGTTGACCAGGAAGAACGGCGAGATTTCGGCGGGCGCGTATTCCTGGCGCGAGCGCGAGCCGTAGGTCAGGCCCTTCAAGAACGGGCGGATGGGCAGCGCCAGCAGGTTGTGCAGCGGGCGCGGCCAGCGCAGCGAGGTCCAGGATGTCAGCGCGTACACAGCGAGAATGACGGCGATCAGGCCGATGCCCAGCGCGACGGCCAACCCCTGATCGTGGTCGTGCTGGCCGAAGATGATATCGCCGAAGTTGCGTCCCGGGCCGGTGATCAAGACCAGCGCGGTGTGGAGGATGGTGAACGCGATGAACGCCAGCAGCCCGAGGAAGTGCAGGCTGCGCGCGCGCTGGCGCCCGCCGAACAGTTTCGGATACCATGGGAACTGCGCCTCAAGCGCCGGCGACTGGGCGGCGGCGGTGACGATCAAGAACGGCGCGAGGATGAAGACGACGGCGGCGTAGGTGAGCTGCTGCAGCGGATCGTAGGGGTTGAAGGCGCTGGCGGGCGGCAGGTGGAACGTGGCGTAGGTGACGAAGGTGCGGATGGCGTCCGGCACGATGGACCAGCTCGTGGGGATGAGCCGGCGCCACTCGCCGCTGGCGAAGAGCAGCACGACGTAGACGAGGCCGTTGAGAATCCAGAACAGCGCGGCGAGGAAATGCCAGTGCCGACCCAGCCCCAGGTGCGATTTGCCCGGCTGCGCCAGCACCGGCGAGACATCCTCCTCCTGGTCGAGCGTCGTCCATAGCTTGTCGGTTGGCGGATCCTTCTTGGTAAACTTGATCCACTCCGTTCCCGGCTTCGTGTTGTCGTTCCAATACAGGCGCGGGTACGAGGCGAGAATCTGCACCCCGCTGCGCAGCAGATAGCCGATGAAGAAGACGTTGATCCAGTGGGTGGCGCGCAGCCAGCCGGGAAAGCCGAGGTCGGCGAGAACGAGCGGGAACGCGGGCAGGCCACCGTGCATCGTATGCCTCCGTGCGGAGAAAACTGTTTGCGACCAGAAAGGAAGTGGACAATCGTTCGAGCGGCGGACACGCCGCATCCCAGTCCGGTTTGGCCGGACGTCGCGGCGCAGCCCCCAGGCGCGGTTGCAACCGCCAACCGCCCCGGCCACCCGCACCATAATGCCGGTTCTACAAGTTCCATACCAGAGCGAGGGGACACGCTCACACCAGCCCATCCGATTCGGTCACTCGGTCTCAGCGGGCGGGAGCGGAGCGGCCGCGAGCAGGCGGGCGAGCCGTTCGGCGGTGGCGACGTCGAGCGTGCCTTTCGCCCGACCAAGCGGCAGCGCCAGCCGCGCCAGCGCCACGTACGCATCACGCAGCGCCGCAAGCTCCGGCGAACCGGCGCGATCGGCGGTGTGAGCATCCAGCCAGGCGAGATGCGCGGCGATAGTTCCGGCGTCGCCGCGCGCGACCGGGCCGCTGAGCGCATCCGGCAGGCCTACGCCGCTCAGATTCTCGACCGCGCCGCGCAGCAGCGGCAGCAATGCGCGCAACGCCTCGTCGCCGCCCACGCCGAAGCCCTCCCACAGCGCCACGGCGGCGCCGATCAGCGCCACGACGTAGTTCGAGGCAAGCACAGCGGCGATGTGATACGGCACGCGATCTCCCGCCGCGAGCCGCACGACGCGGCCATCCAGCACGGCGACGATGCGTGCCAACGCGGCGGCCAGCCCCGCGTCATCCGCCTCCAGCGCCCAGGTGCAGCCGGCGACGCGCTCCAGCAGCGCCACGACGGGCGTATCCAGTGGCGCGCGCGCGAACGTCATCAGCGGATGCAGCGCGGCGGGGTGTGCCCCGGCGGCGCTCACGGCTCCCAGCGCGGCGGCATCCTTCGCGCCGCTGAGATGAATAGCGCCCTGGCCCGCGCGCCAGGGCAGCGCGGCGGCGAGCGGCGCGATGGCATCGTCCGGCACGGCGAGGAATATCAGGTCACATGCGCGCACGAGCCGCTCCGGCGTCACGGCGGCAGCACCGGGCAGCGCGGCGGCGAGCGTGGCGGCACGCTCCGGCGCACGTGAAGCGACGGCCACGACCTCAGCCCCGCGCGTGGCAAGCATGCGCGCCAGCGCCGCCCCGGCGGCGCCCGCGCCGATCACACCGATACGGCCGAGCGAATCGAGCGGGGAAGATGGCAAGTCATCCGGGGGCATACGCACCTCGCGCACGTGCTACCGCATGGTGTCGCGTTGTTGGCCTATCCGCTTCGCCTGATGGGCCGGGATTACCCCCTGGCATAAATGCCAGGAAGCGCGCATACCACAACGTCTCAACCCGGCTTGGTATGATCTGTTGACAAACAACAAGGCGCGCGGCAGCGGCATGAGGGAGAAGGCAAAGCATGCGGCGGCTTGCCGGCCGGGCTAGTCCAGGTAGTCGCGCAGAATGCGGCTGGATTGCGGGTGGCGCAGCTTGCGGATGGCGCGCTCCTCGATCTGGCGCACGCGCTCACGGGTGACTTTCAGCCGCTTGCCCACCTCTTCGAGCGTGTGGTCGTGGTCGTCCACCAGGCCGAAGCGCAGCTCGATCACCTGGCGCTCGCGCAGCGTGAGGTTATTCAGCACCCGTCGCACCTCTTCGCGCAGCAGTGCGCGGTCGGTGGTCTCGGACGGCCCCTGCGCGTTCGGATCCTCGATGATGTCGCCCAGCGAGTTCTCTTCCTCTTCAGAGAGCGGCGCGTCCAGCGAGAAGACCTTCTCAGCCCACACCAGCAGCTCGCTCACGCGCTCCGCCGAGATACCCAGGCGCTCGCCGATCTGTGCCGTCGTGGGATCGCGCCCAAGCTCCTGATAGAGCTGCCGTGTGACACGCTTGACGCGCATCACCTCTTCCATGATATAGACGGGCAGGCGGACGGCGCGGGTGCCTTCGAGGATGGAGCGGGTGATCGCCTGCTTGATCCACCACGTCGCGTAGGTGGAGAAGCGGAAGCCCTTGCTGGGATCGAACTTCGAGACGGCGCGAATGAGGCCGATGTTGCCCTCGCCAACGAGGTCTTCGAGCGCCAACCCCTGGCCGACGTAGCGTTTGGCAATACTGACGACGAGCCGCAGATTGGCCTCGATGAGGTGGTTGCGCGCCTCGCGGTCATTGGCCTCGACCCGCCGCGCCAGCTCCAGCTCGCGCTGCGCCGAGAGGAGCGGGATGCGCGAGATTTCACGCAGATAGAGCCGTAAGCTGTCGCTCTGGGCCAGGCTGCTCAGGTCGCCGGCATCGGCTTCTACGACAGGCTCTCGCTCGCTCGCCGCCGCTCGTTCGGCCTCGCGCGCCGCCACGCGGTCATCGCTATTCATGGGTTACCGCTCGATCCTCTGGGACTACTGCCCGCGCAGTATAGCACTCACCTACAGGCGTCGCAAGCACGGCCGGCAGACAGTCCAGCGGACTTTCGGGCCATGCCGGGACGGCCACGCCAGCCTACCCAACTCCATCTCCACGCATCGTACGACATGCCACCGACATGCCACCGACATGCCTCACGCGACCCCCAGCGCGCGCAGCAGATCGGCCACGACCGCCCCCGACGTCACGCTCACGCCGGCCCCCGGACCGCTGATCGTGAGCGGGGTGGTGTCGTAGCGCGCCGTCCGCAAGACGAAGACGTTCTCCGGCCCGCCGCCCCGCGCCAGCGGCGCGTCGGCCGGCAGGTCCACCAGCTCCGCCCGCGGCGCCCCCCGCTCGTCAATGCGCCCGACGTAGCGCAGCACCCGGCCGTGCGCCCGTGCGGCCTCAGCGCGCTCCGCCAGGTGATCCGCGTAGCGCGGCAGCCGCGCGAGGAACGTATCGCGCTCCAGCGTCTCGGCGCCCGGTGGCGCCAGGCTTTCCACATGCACATCCGCCAGCTCCGCGTCGCCGCCGGCCAGCCGCGCGAGGATGAGCAGCTTGCGCGCCACATCGAAGCCGGAGAGGTCCTGGCGTGGGTCCGGCTCGGTGTAGCCGCGCGCCATCGCCTCACGCAGCGCCGCATCGAAGCGCGCGCCGGCTGAGAGCCGGTCGCAGAGAAACCCCAACGAGCCGCTGGCGCGCGCATCCAGCGCCAGCAGCGTATCACCGCTGGCGATCAGCGCCGCGAGCGTGGCGGCGATGGGCAGCCCCGCCCCAACCGTCGCGCTCAGGCGCAGCGAGCCGCGCCCCGCCCCGCCCACCAGGGCGCGGAACCGCTCCAGCGGCCCCGCCAACGGATCTTTGTTGGCAAGCACGATGGACGCGCCCGCGGCGCGCGCCGCCAGCAGCAGCGGCGTGGTGCGCTCGCCCGTCGCGCAGTCCAGCACGACCACATCCTCAGGCGCGGCCGCGCGGGCAAGCGTGCCTTCCAGCACCGCATCCGTATTATCCCAGGCGACGGCGTCGGGAAAGCTGGCGAGCGGCAGGCCGGCGTGGCGCCGCTCCAGCGCGCCGGCCAGCGCGTGCGCCAGCGGACCGTCTAGCTCGCCCTCAGGAGCGGCCACCATCGCCGTCGAGTCGGCCAGCACCGCGTAGCGCACGGCGATGTCATAGTCGTCGCGCCAGCGCGCGGCCCGCTTCACCACCAGCTCCACCACGGCGGCGCCGACATGCCCGATGCCGAGCTGGATGAGCGAGACGGTGCGAGTCATGGCGCGCGGGTTCCCTCGCTGCTAACCGGTGGACGCGGTGGATGCCGTAGATGCGGCGGATGCGAGATAGCGATGCTGGCCGCACGATAGTATGGGTGTTGCTGCCATGTCAAGGTCGCGGCGAATGGCTGTAGTGCCTGGCACTGTGCCGTAGAAGGTAATTTCTCTTGACCGTCCAGATGTGCCGTTCGTCTCTTTGGGCAAATGGACCGCCTGTGTTTTTGTGGCGGATCGTGAACGAAAGAAACACACCTCATGATGCGCGTCGTCAAAATGGGATTCCACTGGTATTGGGAGCGCGTGCCGCGTCCATCATGGCAGGAGGGGCAACGGCGGGCCGCGCTCGTCAGACCAGCGTTTGCCCTCGGCATACCGTCTGAGGCGCTGGACGCGCGGCGCACACACCGTGTGCGTACCTCACCGTGGACGCGGGATGGAGCGAGCGCTACGGCGTGACGTGGAGCGCCTGGGCGCATTGGGTTGGCGGGCCGGGACGCCTGCCTATGGGGGGCATCGCGCGCGCGCATTGGCCAGCAATGGCTATGGGGCGTCTACGGTGCGCGGCAGGCCCGCTCCATGACAGTCATCTTCGAGCATGTTCAGGTGCATGTCCCCTCATCACCGTCACCATCGCCATCTGCGGGCGAGCCATAGCCGCATCTGACAAGGGACGCCGAGCTGCTGGGGAATTGTCAGATGGAACTGGCACATGTTGACATTGTCCAGCGATTTAAGCATATCGGTCCGGCGCCATTTCAGGAACTCGTCGCTACGCGGATGCGTGGGCGTTTGCCTTGCGTGGTGTTCATTCCAATGCTTCCGGCTATGTAGTGCAGGCGCATATAAGCACTAAGATTCGCACGGCCCAATGCCAAGCACACCCCGCACACCCCGCCCACACCGCTCCCGCTTGACAAAATTGAAACTAATGTTTCACAATACTCCTGGCGAGTTATCGCGCGGTGTCGCTGATGGAGCGGCGCGGCGTGGGAATACCGGGAGGTGGCGGTGATGAAGACGGTGGATCATGGGCGGCGCGACACGCGGCAACATCTCGCGGCAAGATCGCCAACAAAAACGGCAACATCCCCTTGCCGTTTCTTGCCGTTTTTGCCACCCATCTTGCCGTTTTCGCCGCCCATAACACGAAACGTCAAGTTGCCAGGTCGCGGCACACGGCTTGAATTCAGGCTTTGGGCTGGATCGTCGCTCACAAAACATGCGAAAAGCGGCAAAAACGGCAATGGTGACCATCCCAGTCAACATTGCCGTTCAAGAGATACTGAGTTGGCCCGCGCCGTTGGCGTATCACCGCCTATGCCCAGGGATTACCCCGGCATTGATGCCGGGGAGTGTCAAGAGCATCGGCGCGTGCCTGCCAGGATGAGCCTCGGCATGATGCGGTTTGACGCATTGATGTGGACACCTCGCCGCTTCTCCCGTCCGGCTTGGCCGGACGTCGCGGTTTTAACCGCCGGCTGGCGGCATGACGGCTGTCCGTGTTCATTCGTCAAATCGCATCATACCGGGAAGCCAGCACATGACAACACGTCAGCCCACATCCGCCTACAGGTCAGCGACAGCGTCGGCGGGCTCGCGGCGGCGGCCGAGGTAGATCGGCGTGTCGAGCTTGGTGTAGCGGCGCACCTCCACCTTGCGCAGCGACTCCATCATGCGGCACAGCTCGGTCGGATCGTCGGACTCGTTGGCGAGGATGAACTCGTAGTCACCCAGGCCGAAGGAGTCCACCGTGTTGGCGAGGACGCCGCCGCCCTCCTCTTCCTCTTCCAGGGTCGCCGTCGGCGCGGGCGCCGTCGCGGTTGCCGTCCCCGTTCCCTTGCCATTCCGCGTCGCGCCGTCGTGGGTGAAGGCGAGCAGCTTCTCGCGCGAGACGGCGTAGTGGCGGCCGACGAGGCCATGCTCGGCCATCAGATCGCGCCGCTTCTCAAAGGGCAGCAGATACCACTCGGTGGTCTTCACAAAGGGGTAGACGCTGATGAAGTCCTTGGCCGGCGCGCCCATCACGAACGAAGGCTGGTGGCCGGGATCGTAGCGCGCGGGGGTGACGACGCCTATGTACGTCTCGACGGCATCGAGATAGCGGCCGAGTCCACTGTGGCGCAGGGCGATGGCGAGACGCTGGATGGCGTCCAGATCGGGGCCATGCACCCAGAACATCAGGTCCGCGTCGGCGCGAAAGCCTTCGAGCGAATACGCGCCGCGCAGCGTCAGATCGGCAGGGCGGGCCTCCAGCGCGTGGAGAAACTCAGCCCTGGCGCTATCGCGCTCGCCGTCACGCAGGCGATGAAAGGTGGGGTCGAGCTTGTAGAGCCAGTAGGCGACGTAGATTGATTGCGGTGTGGTGGTCTCGGCCATGATGTCTCTCCGATGTCTCTCCGTGATGAGCAGTGGCTCGCTGGGCCGCCCCGTGCCAACCGGAAGGGGTGCGGGCGCGGTCCACGGCGCTGGTGCGGACGCTCCTTACCAAATTATAGCAGTGCGAGGCGGACACGCACCACCAACGGACGAGCGCCGCGGCAAGCGGGAGGCAGGCGGGACGGGCGCTAGCCCATCTTCCACCGCCCGCTGCTACAGCGGCGCGAGTCGAGTACAATGGCGCGGAATGCGTCGAGTGAATGGGATACGGATACGTATGGCTACGTGTGGGGATACACGGCGTGTACGGCTGCTCGGCCGAGCGCGGCGGCGAGTGAATGCGCCAGGGGCGCTGGCGTGCTTGGCTGGCCTGACCGCGCTGTGCATCATCCTGGCGGGCTGCGCCGCCAGCGCCGGCGGGCAGGATGTCGCGTTCCTGCGCGGCGGCCAGTTGTGGGTGATGCACGCCGACGGCTCCGGCGCGCGCCAGTTGGCCGGCAGTGGCGTGGTGAGCTTCGCGTGGTCGCCCGATCACCATCAGCTCGTGGTGCGCCGCGCCAGCGGGAGCGGCACAAGCGCGCCAACGGCGGGATCGCCCGCGGCGCCAGACGCGCCGGGCAATCTGGTGGCGGTGAGCATCAACGGCGGCTCCGGCTTGCAGATCACACCGGACGACGCAAGCGTGACACGCGGCGACGCCTGGTGGAACGCGCAGGGCAACCGCCTGCTCTACCGCGAGCGCGACACGGCCGGGCAGGGGCCGTTCCTGTACTTCTCATCGCAGAGCGATCAGCCGGTGGGCATCGCGCGCAAGCCGCTCTCACAGGCGGCGAGCATCCCGGTGCTCTCCACCGATGGCGCGCGTGTGGCGGCGCTCGACGACGCCGGCAATGTGCTGCTGGGCGAGCCGGGCAAGCCGCTGGACATCGTCGCGAGTGGCGCGCTGCCGGCGTTGCCAGGAACGAAGCGCCCCGCGCACCTGCTCTGGCAGCCACATGCCGAGGCGCTGGTCTATCCCGTCGCCGCCTCCGGCGGCCAGGTGACGCTGACGCGCAAAGACCTGCGCGGCGGAACGCGCGCGCTGGGAACCTTCACAGGATTGCTGGATGCGGCGTTCACGCCCGATGGCGCGAAGCTGCTGGTACACACCAGCGACGGCTTCGTGCTGCGGGCACTCGATGCCAACGCGCCGCCGCTGTTCTCGTGGCGCGAGCCGGATGCGGACGCGCTCGCCTGGTGGTCGCCGGATGGCAGCGCGCTGCTAGTCCGCGACACGAGCGGCCTGAAGCTGGTGGACGTGGGACAGCGGACCGTCACCAATCTGCTCAGTGCGCCCGGTGGCGCGACGGGCGGAACGACAAGCGGCGCGGCGCACGCCTTCTGGAGTCCGGCAAGCGGCAGCCCGTGGAGCGCGGACAGCACGCGCATCGTGTTCGCCAGCGATGCGGGCGCGACATGGCGCGGCTCACCGCTGGCGAAGCCGGCGCATGGGAACACGGGCCTGTATGTTGCGAGCGTGCGCGACGGCGCGGCGCCAGCACTGGTTGATAGCAACGCGGACACGGCGCCAAGCTGGGGCTATCTCGATCCCTCGACCGTCTTCCTGGCTGGGGCTTAGAAATGTAGCATGGCAGGCGCCGCCGGTCTACGCGGCGCGGAAGAGGAGCGAAACGATGGCGAGCGACAAGCGTGACAACAACGACGAGCTGGATGACGAGGTGCTGGACGCCGGCTTCGATCCGAAAGAGTACGACACGATGCTGGAGCTGGAGCGGCTGGAGAGCCTGGAAGAGGAGATGATGGAGCTGGGCGTCACCAGCCTGGACGACATCCGCCAGCGCATCGGCGAGCTGCACCGCGCGCTGGACGAGGAGCAGGCGTGAGCATCTCCTGGCGGGTGCTGGGGAACGCCGGCAGTGACAACGCGGCCTACGCGCGCATCGAGACGGGGCAGGCGGTCCACCGGCTGCTCTTCGACTGCGGCGCGGGCTGCCCCTCAGCGCTGGAGCCTGGCGAGGTACGCGCGATAGATCACCTGATCTTCTCGCACCTGCACATGGACCACATCGGCGGCTTCGACACCTTCTTCCGCGCGAACTACAACCGCCCGACGAAGCCGGTCGAGGTCTGGGGTCCGCCGGAAACCATTCGCATCCTGCACCACCGCTTTCGCGGCTTTCTCTGGAACCTGTATGAAGGCGAGCCGGGCGTCTGGCGCGTGCATGACATCTATCCAGATCGGATCGAGACGGCGCGGTTCGACGCGGCTGAGGCGTTCGCCACGGCGCACACGGAGGGCGCGCGTGCGCGGGCGGGGCGGCTGATCTTGGATGAGCCGGCGTACACGCTCAATGCGTTGCGGATGGACCACCAGACGCCCTCGCTGGCGTATCTAGTGCGCGAGAAGCCGCGGCTAAACATAGATGAAGGGCGGCTGGTGGAGCTGGGGCTGGCGCCGGGCGCGTGGCTGCGCCAACTGAAAGACTGGGCGCCGGGGGATGGGGCGGCGATCACAATCGCCGGGACGCCCTATGACGCGGAGAAGCTGCGCGCGGCGCTGCTGCTGGAGACGCCGGGCGAATTACTGGCCTACCTGACCGACTTCCTGCTGGATGAGCCGGCGCACGAGCGGCTGGCGGTGGCGTTGCGCGAGGTCAAGACGGTGATCTGCGAGTGCCAGTACCTCGACGAAGACGCCGATCTAGCCGCCCGCAACTACCACATGACACCCTCGGCGGTGGCGGGCCTGGCGCGGCGGGCGGACGTTGGCCAGCTGATCCTCTTCCACGTCTCGGATCGCTACCGGCGCGACGGCTGGATGCGCCTACTGGCCGAGGCGCGCGCGGTCTTCCCGCGCACCGACTTCCCGCCAGCGTGGGGGATGGATGGCTGAGCGAGGTAGGAGCATCCTACGTTCCCGTGAACACCGTTGGCAGATTCCGTGAGATAGTACCGCGGGCATGGCGCTAGGCGGCCGTGCATCGCTCGTGCTACACTGCGCGCGGTACACGAGGGCGCTCGCTCGCGTCGCGCGCCCCGTGCCGGGTCTCATTCAGATGTCGAGTACCCGCGATGAGGGGATGCCCACGAGCACGAGGAGCGCACGTATGCAAGCCGCGAGCACTATGTTTCATCTGCTGGGCGCGCTGCGCCGGGCCATCGGCCGGGTCTTCCTGGTCTTCTTCCTGTTCCTGATCGTGGCGGGCGGAATCACCGAGGGCGTGGCGTATGCCACTTCTACCCCGCACGCGCTGACGCCGCTGACGCACATCACGGCGGCCGTAATCGGACTGTCGCTGGGCTATGCGGCGGCGCTGACGGTGCTGGTGGGTGAGGCGATCCGCGCGATGGTCTCGGCCATTCAGACCGTCGAGAAGGACGTAAAGGGCGAGCTGAGCGGCGGCGCGAAGATTCTGGAGACGGTCGTCCATACCATCGAGGGTCGAGGCCGGTAGTTATGAGCGGGCCGGGGATCCCATCGTCGCCATCATCACTCAGCGGCCTGCGCCTGGGCTCCTGCATCCTGGAAGAGCCGCTTGGCGTCGGCGGCATGGGCACCGTCTACCTCGCGCGCCAGGAGCGCCCGCACCGCAGCGTCGCGGTGAAGGTGCTGCATCCACACCTGGCGAGCGATCCAGATGCGTGGGCGATCTTCCTGGAGCGGTTCCGGCGTGAGGCGGACGCCGCGGCCGGATTGGACCATGCCAACATCGTGCCGATCTTCGAGTTCGGTGAGGATGCGGGCATGGTCTATCTGGTCATGCCCTACCTGGCCGACGGCTCGCTCTCGGCGCTCCTGGATCGCGAGGGCGTACTGCCGGCCGCGCGCGCGGCGCACTATGTGGAGCAGGCGGCGGCGGCGCTGGACTACGCCCACGAACACGGCATCGTGCATCGCGACGTGAAGCCGTCCAACCTGCTGCTGCACCCAGACGGACGCCTGATGCTGGCGGATTTCGGCATCGCGCGGCCCATCCTGCCGGCCGAGCCTATCCCCGCGGACCCGGCGATCGTGCTGACGCCAGCCATCGTGGCGGGAGATCCGGCGCTGACCCTGATGGGTACGGCGATGGGCACGCCGGAGTACATGGCGCCGGAGCAGGTGCGCGGCGAGGCGATCACCGCCGCGACGGACATCTACGCGCTCGGCATCGTCGCGTACGTGATGCTGGCCGGGTACACGCCGTTCGGCGGCGAAGACCTGACCACAGTGCTGGCGAGCCAGTTGTTCTCACCACCCCGCCCGCTGCGTCCGGCACGGCCGGAGATTCCAGCGCGTGTGGAGGAGGCGCTGTTCTGGGCGATGGCCAAGGATCCAGCGGAGCGGCCGGCCAGCGCGACTGAGTTCGCGCGGGCGCTGCGCGATGCCGCGCGGACACGCACGCTGGGCGCGGTGTTGGCGCGGTCGCAGCCTGCCGTCGCGGCGGGATGGGGCCTGGCGCGGAGCATCGCGCCATCCGGCCGCCCGTCGCTTTCTGGGCGCCCATCGTCGTCCGCGCGCTCGTTCTCATCCGCTCGTCCAACGCCATCGGGTCGCCTGGCGCCATCCGGCACACGGCCGCTGACACGTCCACACACGGCGCTGACCTCACCCCCGCCGGCGGCCAGCTCCACACTGGAGGCGACGCGCCTCAATACAACGCCGGATGCGCCGACCCTCTTTGACACCGGCATGCGCCCGTATGGCGGCGCTCCACAGTGGCCGCTGCCGTCGCGCGGGCGGGGCGACGGGGGGCGCGAGCCGCGTAAGCGCTTGGGTATCGTGCCAATGGGCCTGGGCCTGCTTGCGCTCGTGCTGACGATCCTGCTGGCGACGACCGCCTACAATGTGGTGGCATCGTTCGCGGGCACGCGGACGGGCGGGTCCGCGCCGGGAGTGGGAAGGACGGCGGCCACGGCGACGCCGCTGCCAACCGGGACGCCTGAGCCGACGGCGACGCCGTTCCCGACTGACTGGCTGAACGTGTCGCCGAGCAGCATCAGTCTCGACTGCCGCGGCGACGGGCGCTCGACGACCGTGGTGTTGACCAACAACGGACCGCACAGTGTGCAGTGGCGCTCGACGGTGCCCAAATCCTTCGGCTCGTCAGAGGTGAGTCTCAGCCCCAACAACGGCAAGATCAGCAGCGGCAAGTCGGTGACGATCGCGGTGACGAACAACTCACGACTTCTGGAGCACAGCGGGCAGGTGCAGTTCAGCGCGCAAAGCACGGATGCCGGGCAGCCAGCCATCCTCAGCTTCACCACGGGCAGTTGTCTGGGCGGCTGATGAGGCGCTCTCCTCACACCGGGCTGGGTTGAAACAGGGCGGCGTGGCCGTACTTGGCGAGGATGCGCAACAGGTGGCGCTCGCCATACTCCGACGGCATGTACGCGAAAGCGTCGTCGGGCAGCGGCGTCGCCGGAGGCGTATGCCACTCGGCGTGTGGCATCGCTAGCAGCTCTGTGAAGGGCAGGCCGCGCATGGCGTAGCGCAGGCCATCCGCACCGAGCCAGAGCCACGCGCCGAGCACAGCCAGGGAGCGCGACTGAGCCGGAATCGCGGCGAGGTAGACGCGCACCATCTGCTCACGCGCGGCCTCATAATTGGCGCTTGCCGGAGCCAGCCGGGCGAGCCGCAGCAGCGGCAGGATGTCCTCGTCGCTCGATGGCAGCCGATCGATGCGGTGCGCGGGCGAAGGGCCGTACGTCACCGCGCTGGATTGCACGCACGCATCCGCGCCCAGCAGCCGATGGGCAAGTTTGGCAATCCACTCCGCTGGGTCAGCCACGTCCGCACTGATGGGCACCGCCATGCCCGGCAGCTCGCATGGGATGAGGGTATAACCGCCAGCTGGGCGCCAACGCTCCGGGCCGCCACAACGCAGGAGGAGCCGGCCCGTCCGCGTGGCGACAAAGGCCACGAGCGCGCCTGTCGGAGCCGCGCCTGGGTCGAGCGAGGTCATACGGCTGATCATCCTTCACATCGGCACGCCACGTGTAGATAGAGCGGGCCGATCCGCATTGTACGCGCCGCACATGGCGACGTGTGCTGGCGCGGCGTGGAGTGGATACAATGCGCGCGGGAGGGCCCTCCCACGTGCGGTGGGCATCAGATGGGAATGTGAGGTAGCGGCTGGTGCGTTACGTCTCCGTCGTCAATGCCACCACAGGCGAGACGCTCGCGCGGCACGCGGCTGTCGCCGAGACCGTGCTGTCGCGCTTCCTTGGCCTCCAGTTCAGGCGCGAGCTGCCGGTGGGCGAGGGGCTGGTGCTGCTACCGGAGAACAGCATTCACATGTTCTTCATGTTCATGCGCATTGATGCGGTGTTCGTGGATCAGGCGAACACGGTTGTGCAGGTGGGCCGATCGCTGCGGCCGTGGACGGTGGGGCCAATTGTGCCGCATGCGCTGTACTGCGTGGAGTTGCCGGACGGCGCGGCAGCGCGGACGGAGCCGGGGCACACCATCGAGCTGCGCAAGCTGCTATGATCCCCAACTAGGGAAAGCGCATGGGGGAACGGAGCAAAACACATGGGCGAGCCGGCCGCGTAGCCAGCTCACCCAGCGCTTTTCGTCAGCCGGTCGCGCCATGACGGCGGCTAGAAGCCACGCCGCTCGCGCGGCTCACGCTTGCGCGGCGGCTTCTGCGGCTTGGTGCCGCGCCGTGGGGCGCCCCACTCGTCTTCTTCTTCCTCGTCGAAGTCCATATCTTCAAGCTCATTCTCGTCCGCGGCCTCGGCCACCGGCTCCACGGCGGCTTGATCGAGGTCGAAGTCGGTGACGATTGCCGGCCCTTCGTCCTGCGCCGGCTGCCCGAAGGGAGCCAGGTCGCCGATTTCACTGGCTTCGATGTCGGGAACCGTGTCGTCGTCCATCTCGGCGGAACTCTTCATGAGCTGATCGAGATCGGCCAGCGAGGTGATCGTGGAGCGTGCCGGTTCTGGGGCAGGCTTGGCGGGCTTGGCCTTGGCGACGGGCTTCACCACTGGCGCGGGCGGCGGCGGCGGGAGTTCTTCCTCGGCCAGCGTGTCGGTGTCCAGATCGACTAGATCCGCCACATCCGCCTCGGCGGCGGATGTGGCGGTGACATCGCGTTTGCCGGCGGCGATGTCCACCCAGAACTGCGAGTAATAGTGCGGCCGATCGAGGTCGGCGGTGTCTTTCCTGGTCATCGTCTCATCCTGGTCCCATCGTGCGGAGGCGTGTGCCTCGTGTCGTCATACGGGGTATCGTCTATCTGGTCGTCTACACAGTGGCGGGATATGTCTGCTGAGGCGCTTGTGCGCCGTGATGTCGCGCGGACATACTCCGCTGATTGTATGTCTCCCAGGGAACAGTGTCAAGCAAGGGAATCAAGCATAGCGCGCCGCCTGGCCATGCTCTTGATCGGGGGGCGTGTCACGTGCTACCTCACAGGCAGTGGGATGTGCCGCTCATATGCGGCGAGACGCGGCCAGCGCCGCCAGCCAAAAGCCAGCCAAAAGCCAGCCAAAAGCCAGCCAAAAGCCAGCCAGGAGGATGCAATGCCAGGGGAACGGAGGGACGGGATGGGGAGCGCCGCGACGCCGATCGGCTCGATCACCGTGTGTGAGGCGTGGGCGCGACTGTCGGATGCGCCCGCGCATCCGGCGCCCGCGCTGATTGATGTGCGTGAGACGTGGGAATATGCCGAGGGCCGCGCGCAGGGCGCCGTGAGCATTCCGCTGAGCGAGCTGCGTGCGCGCTATCAGGAAGTTCCCCGCGACCGCGACGTGTTCTTCATCTGCCATTCAGGGCAGCGCAGCTACGCGGCGGCGCGCTTTCTCGCGCGGCAGGGCGTGACACGGGTCCACAATGTAGAGGGCGGCACTGAGGAGTGGGAGGCCGCTGCCCTGCCGATGGACCGGCCTACCGCCGACGCACAAGGCTAGCGGACGCGCCTGGTCGCGGTGTGATCCGTCTGGCGTGCCGGCTCATGCGCATGAGCATCGCCACCAGCCGCCGCATGGGATGCCTCGCACCCGTCTTCGTCCCGCTCTTGCAGCACGGCGACGATAGCATCCATGCCGACGCCGAGCGAGCCTTTCACCAGCACCAGATCGCCCGCCCGCAGTGACGCGCGCACAGCAGCGGCCGCCTGGCGCCGGGCGGACGCGAGCGCCGCCGCATCGGCGAGGCTGGCAGAGAAGAGATGAATCTGGCTTGCGGGCATACCGGCTTGGATGGCTGCCTCGGCGGTGGCCCGCACGTCTGTGCCTACCAGCACCAGCTCGTCCACCGCGCCCGCCGCCACGCTGCCTACCGCCGCATGCTCCTCGCGTGCATACGTGCCAAGCTCGAGCATGTCGCCGAACACGAACCAGCGGCGCCCGCCGGCGGGCACCTTCGCGCCCCGCAGCAGGGCGACCGCGGCCTCGGCCGATTGCCGGTTGGCGTTGTAGCTATCATCTACCAGCGTCGCGCCGTTGAGGCCGGGCTTGATCTCGCCGCGCCGCTTGGCGGGTCGAATCTCCCCCAGGCCGGCGGCGACCGCCTGGAGCGCCATGCCGCGGTTCAGCGCCACCGCGGCGGCGGCCAGCGCGGTCGTAACGGCGTGCGCGCCGGGGATGTTCAGCCGCACCCTGGTCTGTTGCCCCGCATACAGGAGCGTGAAGCGCAGTCCGCGCAGTGGATCGCCAGAGACGCGCAGCGCGCGCACATCCGCGGCCGGCCGATGCCCGTAGGTGAGGACACGCGCCCGCGTGCGCTTGGCCATCGCGCGCACGGCCGTGTCGTCGTCGTTGAGAATGGCGACGCCATCCGCGGCAAGCGCGGCTACAGCCTCGCTCTCGCCCTCAGCGACGTTGGCGAGGCTGCCGAAGAACTCCAGGTGTTCCGGTCCAACGACGGTGACGACGGCGAGATCGGGCGGGGCGATGCGGCAGAGAGTGGTGATCTCGCCCACCCACTGCGCGCCCATCTCCAGCACGGCGAAGCGATGTTCCGGATCGAGCCGCAGCAGGGTCAGCGGCAGGCCGGTCTCGGTGTTCAGGTTGCCGGCCGTCTTGAGCGTCGGCGCAAGGTGTTCGAGCAGCGACGCGGTAGCGTCCTTGACACTCGTTTTGCCGTTGCTGCCGGTGATAGCGATCACCGTGGTGGCGGGCTGGCGGCGCAGGTGTTCCCGCGCGAGCCGCTGCAAGACGTCGAGTGGATCGGGAACCACGACCTGCGGCACGCCACGGGCCAGCGCATCCTGGTCGGGTCGCGCGCACAGCACTGCCGCCGCGCCCGCGCGCACCGCCGCACCGATGAAGCGATGCCCGTCTGTCCGCTCGCCGCAGAGCGCCACGAACATCTCCCCACGTCGCACCGCGCGGCTATCCACCGCGCCGCCGGCGAAGCGCAGCGGCAGCACACCGCCGATCGCGCCCGCGCCCGCCTCGGCCAGTAGCTCATCTCGCGTAAACACCGATGCCGCCTTCCGCTGGTATCCCCTGTGGTCTTCTCATACGCCAGTCTCGCGCCCTTACCGTGCATCTCCCACGCGCCGAATATATTCACCGCATTAGCGCAAGACGAGCGGCGCGGCCTAACTGTCCTGGTCGGCGGGACGATCCGCGCAGCGGCTACTCGTGCGGCCGGCGCGCGGCATCTTCCACGACGTAGAGGTCGGTGTCCAGATACATGCCCGTGAGGGCCGGTAACACGTGTGCCACATTCGCCGCCGCGCACAAGGTGATGTCGTCGCCCAGGCCGATACGCTCCACCGCCTGGCCCGCATCGGATGCGTACAGCGCCGCCGCGATGCCCACGGTCGCCTCGACATGGGCGAGCAGATCGCACGCCATACGCGCGTTTTCACCGAGGACAATGCGTTCATCCCCGACCGCGCGCCGCAGGCCGCGCACCAGATAGCCCGCGCAGATGGTATCATCATACGCCGGACGGCCGCCGCGCCCCGCGCACACGAACACGACATCCACCGGCCTCTCCAGCCTCTCCGCCGCAAGCGTCCGCGCGAGCATCTCCGCGTTGCGCAGTGAGCCGGCGAAGACCGCTCGGCCGCCGGCGCAGGCGCGTAGCGCGCGGGTGCCGTTGGTGGTGGCGCAGATCACATCGCGCCCGGTGAGATCGAGCGTCGCGAATTCGGCTGGCGAATTGCCGAAATCGAATCCAGGTGGGCGTGCCCCTTCCACCTCGCCGGCCAGCAGCCAATCCGGGCCGAGCGCCGCGCGCGACTCGCGGGCGGCGCCGACGCTGGATGCCAGCAGCACCCGGCGGCAGCCGCACTCGAAGAGCATGCAGATCGTCGTGGTCGCGCGCACCACGTCTATCGCTACATAGATCGTGTCGCGGATCGTGTCGCGGCGGGCGGGCGTTTCCGGCGGCAACAGCGTGGGCGCGAGCATAACGTCTATGACCAAGGGATGGCTGGTATGTGCCGGTGGCATAGTCGGTCACTTTCGGGCAGTTCTGGCAAGCGCTATACGCTCAGAAGACTCATCCGCCGTTCGGGCTATCCCGTCGCGTATGGCCCTGCGCGCGCCGCGCGCTAGACTGGCGGGCATATCACATGCGTGGTAGCATATCCAGGTCACGGCAGGCGTGTGCAAGCATACTATCACCATTGCGCCCCGTGCCACGTATAGATCGTAAACGTACGCCCGATCATCCGCCCCGAGGTGAGATGGGCAGCGACGTGATAGCGAGGTAGAGCGCGAACGGGGAGCAGCCAGGCAGCCGGGCGCGCCGCTCATGATACAGTGGGATGCTACGCGCGGGCTGTGGCGGAAGGCGAAGGTGGCATGATGACGCACCGTGGAAATTCGCGTGGCTGGTGGCCGGGAGTGGTGGCGAGCGAACGCCGTGTGCAGATGAGCATCTTCCTGCCCAAGCTCACCATCGCGGATGGCGAGTGGCTAGCGCGCACGCTCCCAGGCTTGCAGCGCAACGCCCGGCCGGAGCCACAGTCCGTGCGCGTGGAAGATGTGTCGCTGCGCTATCGTACCGGGCGGCTGGGCATCGCCGACGCGCTGGATGCCACCGCTGCGCTGCTCGAACCGTTCGCCGCGGCGGGCGCTGTGTTGGAGCGGCGTGGCGAGTGGTTCATCTCCGACGACGACGACGACGACGACGAGTTGTTCGAGACGGAGCAGCCCGTCGGCCTGAAAGACGCGCCCGACCAGGATTTGCTGGTGAGCGCGCGCGTCGTGGTGGATGCCGCGGCGGAGGACGGCGGCGCCGCCGCTCTCTACTGGGTGGCCGTCGCACTCACCAGCTCATAGCCTCCAGTAGAGCGCCGCCGCTCGCTCACGAACCGCCGTCACCAGCCGGCGAGAAAGGGTCCCGCACAGTGCGCGTGCTGATCTGGGTGGATATGGAGGGCATCGCCGGCATCGAAACCTGGGATCAGGTCTCCGGCGGTAAGCCACAGTACGAGGAGGGCCGGCGCCTGATGACGGGCGAGGTCAACGCGGCGGTGCGCGGCGCGAAGGCGGCGGGCGCGGACGAGATCGTGGTGATTGACTGCCACGGCGCGGGCGGGTCGTATAGCTTCAAGAGCCTCATCCCAGAGCGATTGGAGCGCGGCGCGTCGTACGTGCTGGGCCACGCCTGGTGCCGCTATATCGAGCCGCTGCGCCTGGGCTGCGACGCCTCACTGCTGGTTGGCGCGCACGCGATGGCCGGCACGCCCGACGGCGTGATGTGCCATACCGTCAGCAGCGAGGCCTGGTATAACGCCTGGATCAACGACCAGCTCGTGGGCGAGTCTGGCATCGAGGCAGCCATCTGCGGCACGTTCGACGCGCCCATCGTTTTCGTCGCGGGCGACCGTGCCACCTGCCGCGAGGTGACGGAGCTGCTCGGCCCGAAGGTGGTGACGGCGGAGGTGAAAGAAGGGCTGGGCCGCTACTCCGCGCGCAGCCTCGGCCACGCGGACGCCTGCGCGCTGATCGAGGAGCGTGTCACCCACGCGCTGACCACGCGCGACTGGCCGGCGCCGTACAAGCCCTCGTCTCCCATCACCCTTACGGTGGAGCTGGCCGCGCCCGACCATGCGCTGGCCTTCGCCGGCCGCACCGGCGTCGAGATCGCCGGCCCGCGCAAGGTGGTGGCGCGCGGCGAGACGTTCTGGGAGCTGTGGGACCGCTTCTGGTATCGCACCTAGCTGCTTGGATCGAAGCCGAGCAGGCTCGCCTCGCTCAGATGCGCGATGTCGTTGAGCGCGAAGAGCATGCGACGCTCGCCACGCACGCGCACGACCGAGAGGGACGTGTTGGCGGCGGGGAAAAAGTAGTCGCGCTCGATGCCCAGGATGGCGGCGAGGCAGGCGTTGATCGCCCCACCGTGGCTGACGGCGGCGATGCGCCGGCCGGGGTGCGCGTCCGCGAGGCGCTGGAGCGCGGCCAGCGTGCGCGCGCGTAGTGCGGCGGACGGCTCGGAGCCGGGGATGCCCGACCAGTTGCCCGTCGTGACGGCGATCACCGCGATCTCGCGCAGGCGGTCGCGCAGCAGCTTCGCGACTTCATCAGGCGGGAGCGTTGCTCCGAGGTCGGGGCCAATGGGGCCGAGCGCGATCTCGCGCAGGTCCGGCTCGATGCGCACGTCCAGCCCGGCGGCATCCGCGATGGCGGCGGCGGTCTGGTGCGCGCGGCCGATGGGGCTGCTGTAGACGGCGGCCAACTCCAGCGTGCGCATGCGTGCCGCCAGCGCCATGGCCTGACGCCGCCCCAGCTCGCTCAACGCCTGCTCGTCGTAGCCGCCGCCCACCACCTCGTCCGCGCCGGGCAGGGCGTCGGCGTGGCGGACGAGATAGACCTCGGTCGCGCCGCGCTTCAGGCTCAGGAATGGGTCCGTCTCCGGCTGGATGGTGGTCTCCGCCGCGCGTTCGGTCTCGGTCTCCGTCGCGTGGGTCTCGCCGTCGCTCGTCATGCCTCTCGCACCTATCTCTACGTGTACGTCTCGTCGCGCCGCCGCCCCAGTTGTCGCGTGTGTGGCTCCCCTAGATGATAGCGCACCGAGCATGCGATACTGCACGTGAGGCACTGTAGCGAGACACGACAGACAGGAGACGAAGATGGAAGAGCGACCGGCCGCGCTGGACCCCGAGATGGTGAAGGAGTTTGTAGGCGTCGCGCACGGCAACCTGGATCGCGTGCGCGATCTGCTCGCCCAGCAGCCACGGCTCGTGAACGCCGCCTGGGACTGGGGCGGTGGCGACTGGGAGACGGGGCTGGGCGCGGCGGCGCACATGGGCCGCCGCGACATCGCCGAGGTGCTGCTGAGCGCCGGGGCGCGGCTGGACCTCTTCGCCGCGGCGATGCTCGGCAAGCTCGACGTGGTGCGCGCCGTGATCGCGGCGTTCCCTGGCGCGGAGCGCGTTCCCGGCCCGCACGGCATCCCGCTGATCGCGCACGCGCGCCAGGGCGGCGATCCGGCCGCATCAGTCGTCGCCTACCTCGAAGGGCTGAATGCCGCCGCGCCACTGGCGTAGATCGTCACGAGCCGCCTCAGCACGGAAAAGCCACACCACGCGGCACGCACCATGAGCAAACGGTGGATTACCCCTGGTCGCCGGCGTTGCGCTGCTGGTCGCGGATCTGCTGCTCCCAAGAGGGTATCTGCTGGGGAGCCTGGGGCGGCATCTGGCCCGGCTGTGGCGGTGCGCTGTATGGTCCGTATGGTCCATACGGTCCGGGCGGCGGCCCATACCCGCCTTGCATCGGCGGCATGCCCTGCGCTCCAGGCGGCGGGCCGTAGCCGCCCGGCATCGGTTGCGGCGGCATGCCCGGTTGCGGCTGTCGCGGCGTGCGTGCCATCGCGGGCGCGAGGGCGGCGCGGGCGCGCTGGCCGGGGATGGGCATGAACGCTCCCGCAAGCCCGGCGGCGACGGCGAGCAGCAGCACGATGCCCGCCAGCACAAAATTGCCGTTGCGCACGTTGTCGGGGTGTGTGTAGGCCTCGGTCACGTACATGACGGCGTTCTGGTCGTTCTCGTCGCGCAGTTGGATGGCGATGATCTGCGGCGGATTGAGCAGCGATGTCGTGTACCACATATCAAGGGTGCCGCCACGGAAGAACTTGTCGCTGTCCAGCGCCGGCGTGAAGTCGGTCCGCTTGATGCGATAGGTGGCTGAGTCGCCATCCATCTTCAGCTCGCTGTACAGGTAGTTGCCCTGGTCGTCAACGAGTTTCCGCAGATCGTTCAGCGTTCCCGTCTTGGTCTGGATGTCGCCCGCACCCAACCCGCTAATGCCGATGCCAACCGCGACGACCAGCAGGATCGCCGCGATCACGTAACGCCCCCAGCGGGTGAAAATCAGCAGCCGCGTAAGCGAAATCATCTCGCCTCACCTCACCTCTCCGAGCCATCCGTCTCCCGCCCACCCGCCATCAGGGCAGGCGGCCGCGCCATTATAGCGGCCACAGGGAATAGGCGTCAACATACGCGGAGACGGCGCGAAAACGCCCCCTCTCCTTGCGAGGAGAGGGGGCCGGGGGTGAGGACTCTCTAGCGGGCGGACTCGGCGGCGCGGTTGACGGGATACGCCGCGCTGTGCGCGCCGGGGCGCAGCAGCCCGCGCACCACATCCTTGACGTGGCCGGTGGTCAGGCCGTAGAGCTCGTGCAGAATGGCCGGCGCTCCGTGTTCCACGAACAGGTCCGGCAGGCCGATGATGCGCAGCTTCACGTCGTGTAGGCCATGCGCGTGCAGCAGCTCGCCGACCGCGCTGCCGAAGCCGCCACTCACCTGCCCATCTTCGACGGTGACGATACAGCCGGTGGCGCGCGCCAGCCGCAGGATCAGCTCCTCGTCCAGCGGCTTGGCCCAGCGCGCATTCACCGCCACCGTGCGGATGCCGTCCTCGGCCGCCAACTCGCGTGCCGCTTGCAGCGCCGGTGCGACCATGTTGCCGTAGCCCAGCACGGCGCATTCGGCATGCTCGATCTCGTCCTCAGCCGTCAGCAGCTCCGCCTTGCCGACGGGCAGCGCGTGGAACTCGGCATCCAGCGGCGCACCGGTGCCACTGCCGCGCGGATAGCGCAGCGCCACCGGCCCATCCAGATAGAGCGCGGTGTAGAGCATGTGGCGCAGCTCGTTCTCGTCCTTGGGCGCCATCACCGTCATGTTGGGGATCACGCGCATGAAGGCGATGTCGAAGACGCCCTGCTGCGTGTGGCCGTCCTCGCCAACCAGCCCGGCGCGATCCATCGGGAAGACGACGTGCAGGTTCTGCACGCACACGTCGTGGATCACCTGATCGAACGCGCGCTGCATGAAGGTCGAGTAGATCGCCGCGACCGGGCGCATGCCCTCGGCCGCCAGCCCGGCGGCGAAGGTGACGGCGTGCTGCTCGGCGATGCCCACGTCGAAGCAGCGGTCCGGCAGCGCGCGTTGCAGCTTGTTGAGTGAGGTGCCTTCGGCCATCGCCGCCGTGATGCCCACGATGCTCTTGTCGCGCCGCGCCAGCTCCACCAGCGCGTCGCCGAAGACATCCTGATACTTGGGCGGCTCGCCAACCTTCTTCTTCATCTCGCCGGTGGCTGGGTCATACGCGCCGGGGCCGTGGTACTTGGTCGGGTCCGTCTCGGCGAACTCGCAGCCGCGCCCCTTCTGTGTCAGCACCTGGATCATGATCGGGCCGTCAAGCTCTTTCGCGCGCTTGAAGACCTCGACCAGCTGCTGCGTGTCGTGGCCGTCGAAGGGGCCGAGGAAGGTGAAGCCAAGCTCCTCGAAGACCACGCCGCTGCGGCTGGGCAAGACGAACTCCTTGGCGCTGCGGATGGAGCGGTTCGCCATGCTCTTGGCGAGCGCGCCGCCTGGCACGTGGCCGAGCGCGTTCATCACGCCGTCGCGCAAGTGGCGGTAGTGCGGGTCCGCGCGCAGCTTACCCAAATAGGCGTGCAGCGCGCCCACGTTGTCCGAGATGCTCTTGTCGTTGTCGTTGAGGACGATGATCAGGTCTTTTTTGAGCGCGCCGGCGTTGTTGATCGCTTCGAGCGCCATGCCGCCAGTGAGCGCGCCGTCGCCGATGATGGCGACGACCTTGTGCCGCTCGCCCTTCAGGTCGCGCGCCGCCGCCATGCCCAGCGCCGCCGAGATGGACGTGCTGGCGTGGCTGGCGCCGAAGGTGTCGTACTCGCTCTCGTCGCGGCGCAGATAGCCGGAGAGGCCGCCGAGCTGCTTGATGGTGCGGAAGCGGTCGAGCCGGCCCGTCACCAGTTTGTGCGGGTAGGCCTGGTGGCCGATGTCCCAGACCAGCCGGTCGGTGGGCGTGTCGAAGGCGATGTGCAGCGCGAGGGTCAGCTCGACGGTGCCCAGGTTCGGCGCGAGGTGGCCGCCGCGCAACGCCACGGTCTCGATAATCTCCTGGCGCATCTCACTGGCAAGCTGCGCGAGCTGGGCCGGCGAGAGGGTGCGAAGCCGCGCCGGGTTGTCAATGCTGTCGAGAATCCGTGTCACGCTGATGTCTCCTTCGTTGCGAGGGCTGGGTCGCCGCGCGCGTTCTTCGCGCGTTCTATCTACACACCGCGCGCAGAGAACGGGCCACAAGTGCGGCGGCCAGGTCGCGGCCGCAGCTCTCGCAACGATTATAGGCCGCTATGGTGATGTCAACAAACATCCTCGCACACGTTGTCGCGCACTCGTGTGCAAGCGTCTTGCTGAATGACGCTCCCCGGCATAAATGCCGGGGCGAATCCCGCGCCGGTGCAAGCGGGCCGATGGGGCAGGCTTCCTGGCATAAATGCCAGGGATAATCCCGGCACCGCACGATCCCTGGCCCCCCAGGATTAGCCCTGGCTTTCAAGCCAGGAAGCTCGCCCCATCCCGCCGCTCGCCCCTCACAATATGCCGCTTTAGAGCATCCATGACGCCCCGGCGGTGGCCTGCGCCGCCACCTCGCGCTCAAGCTGCTGGCCCGCCTTGGTGACAATCAGGTCAATCAGCTTGTTCGGGCTGCGCCAGCGAGTGGACTCCTTCTCCGGGTCGTATTTGCGCATGGCGATGATCTGGCGCAGCTCCGAAAGCTGCATCTGCCGGAGCCGCGCGCGCAGCACATCCTCGCCGCCCACATCCAGCAAGTCCACCACGTCCAGCGTCTCGCCGGCGCCGAAGACTTCGAGCAGCCCGCTCTGCGCCAGCGCCTCGCGCACCTGCCCCGCCGTCTGCGCATCCACACGGGCGGCATCGGCGATGCGCTTGAACAACTCCATCATCTGACCAATATCGTGCGCATCCACGTGTATGTCTCCTCAATGAGCGGTTGGGGGTGATCCATTCGTCCGCTCCCCAGCATGAATGCCGGGGTAATCCCGTTGGGCGAGCGCCGTAGGAGGGCAGGCTTCCCGGCCTGAAGGCCAGGGATAATCCTCTGAGGGCGCGCATCGCGCCCCTCCTCAGGATTACCCCCGGCATAAATGCCGGGGCGTGCCATGTGATGGTGTGCCGCCCGCGCGCCGCGTGATCGCGCCCGGACACGTGCCCTGCCGCGCGGCATGCCAAGCGATCTAAGCGATTGTAGCCCGCCGCGCGCGCGGACGCAATTGTGGTGGCCGTTCTCTCCCTGCCTACTCGCCTGCGCGTGTGCGCAGCCACTCGTCGCGCGCCGCCTTGGCGTCCGTGAAGGCGCGCTCGATCTCTGGATCGCCGGCGGCCACCCGTGCGCGCAACCCCTGGAGCGCGGCGATGTAGGCGTCCAGCCGGCGCAGGATTGGCTCGCGGTTGCTGAGGGCGATGTCGCGCGCCATGCGTGGATCGCCGGACGCGACGCGCGTGGTGTCGCGGAAGCCGCCCGCCGCGAGCCGCGCCACATCCGGCCAGTCCGGCGGCGCGGATACGGCCAGCACGAGCGCGGTGGCGGCCAGCAGCGGCAGGTGGCTCGCGCCGGCCACCGCCTCGTCATGCCGCGCGGGATCGAGGACGAGCGGCCGCGCGCCCAGCGCCGCCACCAGCGCGCGCAGCCGCGCCAGCGCATCCGGCGCCGCTCCCGCATCCGGCGTCAGGCACCAGACCGCGCCCGCGAACAGGTCTGCATCGGCCGCTTCGATGCCGGACTGCTCCTTGCCAGCCATCGGGTGGCAAGCGATGAAGCGTGATGGGTCCGGCAGCGTCTCGCGCGCCCAACGGACGACCGCCGCCTTGGTGCTGCCCAGGTCGCTGACGACGGCGCGTGGCGCGAGGTGCGGGGCAATCGCGCGCAACAGCTCGCGCAGCGCCAGCACGGGCGCGGCCAGCACGACCAGATCCGCCCCGGCCACGGCCGCCGCCGGTGACTCCGCTACCGCCGTGACGGCCCCCAGCGCGCGCGCGCGCTCGGCGCGGCCGGGGAGCGCATCGTAGCCGCTGATCGCGTGGCCGATGCCGGCGTGACGCAGCGCCAGCCCCAGCGAGCCGCCCATCAGGCCCAGCCCCAGGATGGCGATAGTGTCGAACGATCTCGGCTCGCCGGCGTCCACCGTGTGATCCACGTGATCCATCTGTGCGTCCCATGCAAACGTCTAGAGCACCGGACTCCGCTCGCCGGTCTCGCGGCATTGTATCACTCACTGGCAGGTCGGCCCGGCGGATGCAACTACGTCTGGATAGCCTATGGCCGCTAGCCCGCCTATGCAGGTTGGCTACCGAGCGTATGGCATGCCCGCACGCTCATCCCTTCCAGCCAAGCTCCCGCGCGCCGTTCAGCCTTCTCTGTCTCCTCTGTCTCGCGCACGCGCCCCGGCCCGCGCGGCACGATACCCCTGTTGACCCACGCCCCTGTCAGTTTTGGGTCGAGTCCAGCGCCCGGTCGAAAAGGTCTGGCGCAAGCTCTACGCCGAGGTCTTGCGCCCGCACCGCTTCGCTGACGCCTGGAAGGTGTCTGGAGCAATGTGTCAAGCTGATACCACGCTGATAGCATCCCTAGCCGTGCCGCGTGGCGGCTGGCGTTTTCGCTTCCGCCATCGCGTCGAGGCGCTCACCGCGCCGACGCCGCGCCAACAGCGTGCCCGCGGCGAGCGCGACGGCGCTGATCCCTGCCAGCAGGGCGAAGGGTGAGGCGCTGGTCGGCCCTGGCGGCGCCGGGACGCGCGCACGCTCCGCGATGGTGGCCGTGTGGCGGCGGGCCAGCTCGATCTTCAGGCTCTCCTCGCCACGCGCCATGGCCCAGCGGTGGTTGGCGGCGAAGATCGGCTTCATCACGAAGGAGAAGGAGCGCAGCAGCGGCTTGTCGGCGCGGATCTTCCAGTCATAGACCACATCCACCCTGTCGCCGTCCTGGGTCAGCGTCCAGATGCCACGGCCGACGAAATCGCCGTCGGCGACCAGCGCGAAGCCGTGCGGTGGGTTGGACTCGGTGACGCGGAACTTCCAGCGCAGTGTGTAGGGTAGCCAGCCTTTGGTGTAGAGGTCTACGACTTTGCCGAGGCCGTTCTCGTCGCCCGGCTCCAGCTCACGCACCTTCAGGTAGACGGATGGCCACCAGCGCGGCAGGTCCGCCGCGTCGGCCAGAACCTCGCTGACCTCGCGCGTGGTGCCCGGCACCCGCCAGGTGGTGATGAAGTGATAGTCGTTCGCCGCCATGCCGCCGCCTCCGTTCCCTTCTATGCCATTGGCTGATGGTATGCCGCCGAATAGCGCCCTGTGACGAAGTATTCGAGCTGGCGCTCGATGTCGGTGAGCAGGCCGCTGGCGCCGAAGCGGAAGAGCGGGCTGCGCATCCACTCCTCGCCCAGCTCTTCCTTCATCAGCGCCAGCCAGTCGAGCGCCTGTTTGGCGGTACGGATGCCGCCAGCGGGCTTGAAGCCGACGCGATAGCCGGTCGTCTCGTGGTACTCGCGGATGGCGCGCACCATCACCAGGCTGACGGGCAGCGTGGCGTTGACACTCTCTTTGCCGGTGGAGGTCTTGATGAAGTCGGCGCCGGCCATCATGCAGACCCAGCTCGCCCGCGCCACTGTGCGCAGCGTCCCCAGCTCGCCGGTCGCCAGGATGGTCTTCATGTGGGCCGGGCCGCAGGCCTCGCGGAAGGCGCGCACCTCGTCGTAGAGGGCCTGCCAGTTCCCGGTCAGAGCGTGGGCGCGGGAGATGACGATATCAATCTCGCGGGCGCCGGCGGCCACGGATGCGCGAATCTCTTCGATCTTCTGTGGGAAGGGATTCTGCCCGGCGGGGAAGCCGGTCGAGACGGCGGCGACGGGGATGTCCGACCCCGCCAGCGCCGCGACCGCGACGTGTACGAGGTTGTGGTAGACGCAGACGGCGGCGACGCGCGGATCCAGCGCGGATGCGCCGAGCCGCTCCACTATCTCATCGCGCAGCGGCCGCCGCGCCTTGGCACAGAGCCGCCGCACGGTGCCGGGCGTGTCGTCGCCGGCGAGCGTCGTGAGGTCTATGTCGGTGATGGCACGCAGCAGCCAGGCAGCTTGCCATGTTTTCTTGACGGTACGCCGCGCTGGCAGGGTGGCCGCGCGGCGCTCGACGGCGCTACGGTTGACGCGCACGTCCTCGACGTGGCTCAGGTCCAGCGGCATGCCGGGGTTGCGCTCGCGCGTTTCGCGCGTGGCCGTCTCGCGCTCGATCAGTGTCGCCATGTGTGCGCTCCCTCCCGCTCCCTCCCGCTCGCCGCCGCGTGTCGCGCCGCGGTGGGCGCGCGGCGTCATCATTCCCAATAGAGTATGACGAGGGGCGCGCACAATCAACCACGACGGGGCGGTGAGGTGGATGGCAATGTTCAGTGGAGTGGTCAACATTGCCGTTTTTGCCGCTTTTCGTTGTGTGATCGGGATCGCTCTCCTCTCAAATGCCGAATTCAAGCCAGTTTGCGGCCCACATCAACTTGACGTTTCGTGTTATGGGTGGCAAAGGTGGCACGATCGCGGCAAGAAACGGCCAGATGTGGCACGGTCGGCGGCAAAAACGGCAAGGTTCTGATGGATGCTGGCCGTCTCCACGCCGCTAGCCCAGCGGTTGCAAGCGGGTGTGGGTGGCATGTTTGGCGCGCTATGCGGTTGTTCAAGGTGCTGATGACGTGGCGTGGCGCTGTGGACATGGAACTAAATTACCATGCACGAGATGG
>JAICVS010000272.1 GCA_025935195.1 Ktedonobacterales bacterium | reverse complement strand
GGCGCGCTCGCCCTCGTCTCCCCCACGCCCTCGGCCATCAATGGCCGGCGGACGGCAAACTGGGCATGCATGCCCCACGGAGTGCGGGCGTGCCGCCGCCGTGAGCGTGCGCTGCCAGGCGTTCGGCGGAGGGAGTGATACGGAATCCGGTTCGGTCGTTGGTATTCAGAGGGCTTCAGTCCCGTCGCCGTGCGCCGGCACTTCAGTGCCGCGAGCGCCAAGCGTTTTGGGCTGGGGCGCAGGACTATCTCCACTCGTGCGCGGCCGGGGAGTCAACGACTGACGACCAGTCACCACCAGGCAGTATCGCACCCCCTCATGGCCGCGATCCCTTTGCCCTCTGCCACCAACGTTCGCCCGGCTGCCCCTTCCCTGACAGGGAAGGGGGTTGGGGGTTAGGTCTCCCGGCAAACCGCGACCGCACCCCTTGACATCCCACCCACTTCATGGTAAATTAGTTCCATCATCGCGCGGCCACCCATCCGCGCCAGCACCTTGACAATCACATATAGACGCAATCCCTGCCCATCTCCTCCACCCGCACCCGTGCACACGGCAGCGTGGACACCCCCGCATCCCCGCCAAACCGTGCCGTTTTTGCCATCCCCCTTGCCGTTTCTTGCCGCGATCTTGCCGCTTTTGCCACCCATAACACGAAACGTCAAGTTGCCGCAAGCCGTGAACCGGCTTGAATGCGGCATTTGAAACGAGGCCACCCTCGACACGAGGTTGAAAAAGCGGCAAAAACGGCAATGTTCACCATCCTGGTCAACATTGCCACACGGCTTCCCCTGCCGTGAAAGCGACGCCGTTTGTGTCGTACTATGTAGTGCGGCGCCGTCGCCGCTGGCCGCGCCGCGCTCCGCGCGGTGGACCGTTGCGTTGGGCAAAGCAGCAGCAAAGGAGCAGTACGGGCATGGGCAAGCCCAGAGTCTTCGTCGCGCGCGTCATCCCCGACGCTGGCCTCGACCGCATCCGCGACTTCTGCGACGCCACCATCTGGCAAGACGAGCTGCCGCCGCCGCGCGAGGTGCTGCTGCGCGAGACGCGCGACGCCGATGGGCTGGTCAGCCTGCTCACCGACCGCATAGACCCTGAGCTGATGGACGCCTGCCCGCGGCTGCGCGTCGTCAGCAACATGGCCGTCGGCTTCGACAACATTGACATCCCCGCCGCCACCGCGCGCGGCATCCTCGCCGGCAACACCCCCGGCGTGCTCACCGAGACCACCAGCGACTTCGCCTTCGCCCTGCTGATGGCCGCCGCGCGCCGCATCGTCGAAGGCGTGGACTACGTGCGCGCCGGCCGCTGGCAGACCTGGGGGCCGATGCTGCTGATGGGCGCGGACGTCCACCACGCCACGCTCGGCCTCGTCGGGCTGGGGCGCATCGGCGCGGAGATGGCGAAGCGGGCGAAAGGCTTCGACATGCGCGTGCTCTACTACGACGTGGTGCGCCGCGAAGACCTCGAAGCCAGCCTTGGCCTCACCTACGCGCCGCTGAACGACGTGCTGCGCCAGGCCGATTTCGTCAGCGTCCACACGCCGCTCACGCCCGACACGCGCCACCTGATCAACCGCGAGCGGCTGGGCCTGATGAAGCCCACGACGATACTCATCAACACATCGCGCGGGCCGGTGGTGGAGACCGATGCGCTGGTGGAGGCGCTGCGCACCGGGCGGATCGCCGGCGCCGCGCTGGACGTGACCGACCCGGAGCCGCTGCCCGCCGATCACCCGCTGGTGTCGCTGCCCAACTGCATCGTCGTGCCGCACATCGCCAGCGCCAGCGCCGCCACCCGCGGCAAGATGGCCGAGATCGCCGCCAACAACCTGATCGCCGGCCTCAAGGGCGAGCCGCTACCCGCCGGCCTCAACAACGACGCCGTAGGCAACGGCCGCAACGCCCTGCCGAGAGAATGGTGATCCTGTGTCCAGGCCCTATGCGCACCGGGATTCCCCCCGGCATGCATGCCAGGGAGCCAGGGAAAGCATCACTCCCCTTCCTCTGTGTCCCTCCGTATCCTCTGTGGTGAAATTCCGTACCCGTTCCGCTCAATGGCGAGCGAGGAGAAGAGCATGAAATTCGCGCAACGCATGGGCCAGCTGGGCACCGAGACCGCGTTCGAGGTGCTGGTGCGCGCCAAGGCGCT
>JAICVS010000075.1 GCA_025935195.1 Ktedonobacterales bacterium | reverse complement strand
CGACAGCGACCGAGTCCGCGCCCTGGGCCTGCGCGAGCACGATCACGAGCACGGGCAGGCCGGCGCCGGTGAAGTTCCAGCCGCCGGTGAGGAAGGCGATGTAGCGGATGAGCGGGTGATGCCAGAGCCAGGCCAGCCCCTCACGAATCTCCGCCCACAGGCTGCGCGTGGGGCGCGCCCGCTCGCCCTGGAACTGGGTGCGGATGAAGAGCAGCGAGACCACGGAGGCGAGGTAGGAGACGGCGTCGGCGGCGAAGGGCAGCGCGTGGCTGACGCTGTAGAGCACGCCGGAGAGCGAGGGTCCGACGACGGCGGCGGTGGCCTCGGTGGCCTGGTTCTGCGCGCTGGCGGCGGGGAGCTGTTCGGTGGCGACGACGCGCGGCAGGCAGGCGACCTCGGCGAGGTTGAAGAAGACGAAGAGCGAGCCTTCGACGAAGGCGACGATGTAGAGCTGGGCGATGGTCAGCAGGCCGAGCGCCAGCGCGATGGGGATGCTCGCCAGCGCGACCGCGCGGCCGAGGTCGCAGAGGATCATCACGCGCTTGCGATCCCAGCGGTCGATCAGGGCGCCGACGGGCAGGCTGAAGATCACGTAGGGCAGCGAGCGCAGCGCGAAGGCGAGGCCGGCTTGCGCCGGGGAGCCGGTGATGGCGAGGATGAGCAGCGGGAAGGCGATGCCGGAGACCTGGGTGCCGGCGGATGAGACGCCCTGGCCGCTCCAGAGCAGCAGGTAGTCACGGTTGCGCCAGAGGCTGGCGCGGCGGCGCGGCGGCGCGGGGGGCTGGGCGCTGGTCGCGAGCATTTGCGCGGGCGTTGGCATGGCTTAGCCCTCCTCGCCGGAATCGGGCGCTGCTTCCGCCACGGCGGAGTCCGTATCGGGTACGTGCTGGATGTAGCTCGGCGCGGCGAAGATCGCGATGCCCAGGCCGTAGACCGCGCCGTTGGGGTCGAACGGCTCGGCGATGAAGTCGTTCATCAGCGCATCCAGCCGCTCCTGGTAGTGTCGCGCCCGCTCCGGCGACATACGCGAATGCGGGAAGCCGTTGCTGCCGACCGTGTCGTCGTCCTCCTCGCCGCGCTCGGCGATGGCTTCGGCCAGCTCGTCGCGCACGTGCGTCATGATGTCCACACTGATGGGCCGCTTGCCGCGCACCTCCGGTGGCAGCTCGAAGTTGAAGATGCGCGCGGTGCGGGTGTAGTATTTGGCGACGATGCCATGCACCAGCCGGCGGGCGACGACCTGGGCCAGGCCGGTCTCTTCCAGCACGGCGAGATGGTGACCGACGGTGCTGGGCGGCTTGCCAAGCTGGCCGGCGATCTGCTTGGCGGTGGCGGGCTGGTTCTGGATGATGCCGAGGATGCGGGAGCGCAGGGGATCGCTGAAGGCCTGGAATTGCTTGGCGGTGGTGATGGAGAGCCGCGGCGGCAGCTCGGGCATGGTGACGGGCACGGACTCGGGCAGGACGGTCTCCGCGTCGAAGGGGCGGGCGGCGGCAGCGCTGGAGGTGTTGGAGGTGTTGGAGGTGGCCATGGGTGCGCCTCCTGATCTTTATACGACTCTCGCGGTACATACTGGATTTCCAGTACGTGCGACGAGTATAGCATGGAGCCGCGGTGCGCGCAAGCCCCCTGTGGGGGGACGGAGTGGATGGCGCGGCGCCTGGGATACAGAGATGGGACGCGCTCGGCGCGTACGATGGACCGGCGGCGCCCATTGTCTGGCACGGGCTATGCGGCACCTGGCTACCACACGACGTGTAGCGCGGTTGGATCACCATCTGGGAGAGCGGCGCCGCTCGCGCTCGTCGATCCGTGGCATATCGAGGGGAAGGAGCCGGTAGATATGGCAACACAACGCGGGATGTCGCCCGATGAGCCGTCGTCGTCGCCCGTCACGACGCGCGATGCGGCGCCGCTGCCGCTCCGCTTCATCCGGCCGGCCGCGGCCTTCCTGGCGGGCTTGCGCGGGGCGAACGCGCTCGACGTGCTCGAGACCAGCGATGCCTATCGCGTGCGCGCCGCGCTCCCCGGATTCGACCCCGGCGAGATCGCGATCAGTGCGCAAGGCCGCACGATCAGCATCCAGGCTACTCATGCGGCGGATGACCAACGGCAGCGCGGCGGTTACGTCAGGCGCGAGGCACGCGCCGGCGACTATCATCGCGCGCTGCGGCGCACGCTGACGCTGCCTGAGCCGGTGCGCAGCGATGAGGCGCACGCGCGCTATGAGAGTGGCATTCTGGAGATCACGCTGCCCAAGGCTGAGACGGGGCCGCCAAAGCGTATCGAGATTACGGGAGCCGGCGCTGAGGGCGCTAATCAGCCAATTACGTGAAAACGCCGCCGTGATCCTCAGGGGACGCAAGCCGGGCCCGGATTCAGAGCCATCCGCCGGCCGGTACGCATCTTGCATCGCACTATGATGTAGTTGGCCGTCACGTGGTCGCCTGTATTCTCCCCGCGCGGCTGCGCGTTCGGCATGGAAAGAAGCCATGATCACGACCAGGGACGATGTTGACCTCTTCAGCGCGCTCGCCGACGAACGGGCGGCGCTCGCGGCTCACCTCAGCCGGCATTGTCACGAGACGCTGGGTGAGGCCGCCGGCTATCTCACCGAGACGAGCGCGTACGTGCTGGCCGCGCCGGGGAAGCTGCTGCGCCCGCTGCTGCTGCTGGACGCGTGCCGGGCGGCGGGCGGCGATCCCGAGCGCGTGCTTCCCGCCGCGTTGGGAACGGAGTATGGGCATGTCGCCAGTCTCATCCATGACGACATTATGGATGGTGATGAGCTGCGGCGCGGGCGGGAGACCGTTCACGTGCGCTTCGGGCTGAACGAGGCGCTGCTGACCGGCGATCTGCTGATCTTCCAGACGTTTCTGGCGTACACGCAATGCGCGGAGCGGGGAGTGGAGGCGGAGCGGGTGCTGGCGGCGATCCGCACGCTCAGCCTTACCTGTATCGCGATGTGCCGGGGCCAGGCGCTTGAAGCGAGCATCGCGAGCCGGCTCGACACCAGCCCGGAGACCTATCTGGAGATGATCCGTCTGAAGACGGCGAGCCTGTGCCGGGCGGTCACGCGCATCGGCGCGCGGCTGGGCGGAGCGTCTGAGGAGATGGTGACGGCGCTGGGGCGCTATGGGCTGCACCTGGGAACGGCATTTCAGATCATGGACGATGTGCTCTCGTACGACGGCAGCTCCGCCGCCTTCGGCAAGCCGCGCCTGAGCGATCTGCGCAATCGCCGGGTGACGCTGCCGATCATCTACGCGCTGCGCGACGGCACGGAGACACTACGCCGCCGCATCGAGGCGATCTTCACGGGCGACGAGGCGGGCGACGAGCGCGACAGCGATCGGTCCGATGGCACGGAGGCGTACGCGCGGCTGGTGGAGACGCTGCACAGCGCGGGGGGGCTGGCACGCGCGCGCGGGCTGGCGCAACGCTACACGAAGCTGGCACAGCGGCAGCTCGACCTGTTGCCCTACACGGCGGCGCGCGAGCGACTGCGCGCGCTGGCTACCGTGTTCGCGACGCGCGATCACTGAGGTGACGTTTGTCTGGATGCTTCAGCGACTCGCGGCGGGGAGTCCTCACCCCCCCCCCAACCCCCTCTCCGTGCGAGGAGAGGGGGAGCCAGAGGGAGACCGCCGCACCGGGTGGGCAATGGTTCCGTGAAGAATCTGGGATAGCACGTTTGAGGCGGCTGGTATGAGCACTATCGTTTCTGGGCATGTCACCACGCCGGCGGAGGTCGCGGGCGGCGCGCGGGCGGCGTTGGATGCGGGGTTGGATGCGGGGTTGGATGCGGCGGTCGCGTATTTGCGGCGTGAGCAGCGCGGGGGCGATCATTGGGTGGGCGTGCTCTCAAGCTCCGCGCTCGCCACAGCGATGTCCATCGTGGCGCTGCACCTGGCGGATGCGGCGCGCTTCCACGAGCAGATTGCGCGCGGGCGGCGCTGGCTACGCCAGACGCAGGCGGCGGATGGCGGCTGGGGCGACGCGGTGGTGGACGTGTCCAACATCAACGCAACCAGCCTCGCGCTGGCGGCGCTGGCGCTCACCACATCCCACGCGGCGGCGGACGAGGAGAATGGTGAGGCCGAAACGCTGGGGCGGGCGCGGCTGGCGGAGTTCGGCGGCTGGGCGGCGGTGGGCGATCCGGATCGCTGCACGCTGAGTGGACCGTGCCGCACGGTCGCCGCGCTGGCCGGGCTGATGGATGGGCGGCACATCAAACGCCTGCGCCCAGAGGTGATCCTGCTGCCGGCGCGCCTGCGCCGCACGATCTCGACGACGTTCCCGGCCTACCTCAGCATCGCGCTGCTGCACGCGACGCTGGCGCCGCATCCGCTCAACGCGCTGCCATCCTACGCACGCGCGCGGCGACAGGCGCTCGATTGGCTGCGGCGAGCGCGGGGCGCCAACGGTTCGTTCGAGGAGTCGGCCTTCCTCACGTCGGTGATCATCATGGGGCTGATCGCGTTGGGCAACGGCGGCATGCCCTGGCTGGACGCGGGGATCGCGTTTGTCGCGGTGAGCCAGCGGGCGGATGGCGGCTGGCCGATTGACCGCGACCTCGAGACGTTCGATACCGATCTCAGCGTGTTCGCGCTCGACGAGGCGGGCGAGGCTATTCCCGGCGCGGAGCGCGTGCGGAGCTGGCTGCTCGACCGGCAGCTCACGCACAGTTGTTTCCCGACAGGCGCACGGCCGGGCGGCTGGGCCTGGGCGATGCCGGCGGGGTGGCCAGACGCCGACGATACGTCGTACACGCTGCTGGCGCTGCGCACGCTGGGCGTGGCGGCGTCCGCGCCGGCGATCCGACGCGGCGCGCGCTGGCTGGAGGGCATGCAGAACCGCGACGGCTCGTGGTCTACCTTCGTGCGTGGCTCGCGTATGCCCTTCGACCACGACTGCCCGTACATCACCGGCCATGTGCTGAGCGCACTGGCCGCCACTGGCTGGCTGGCGACGCGCCCGCACATACGTGATCGCGCGCTGGCCTATCTCGCGCGCACCCAACGCTATGATGGCTCGTTCGCCTCGATCTGGTTCCGCGAGGCGACGGCCGGCACGGCATCGGTGCTGGAGGCGCTGAGCGATTGCGATCTGCTCGCCACGCCGATGGCGGCGCGCGCGCGTGAGGCGCTGCTGCGTGGGCAGAACGACGACGGCGGCTGGGCGGGGCTGCGCATGCAGCCGAGCACGGCGGAGGAGACGGCGTGGGCGGTGCTGGCGCTGCTGCGCTGTGAGGGCGACGCGCCCGCGCGCAAGGCGGCGGCCGCGGGTGCGCGCTGGCTGCTGCGCCACCAGCGCGACGACGGCGGTTGGGAGCCGGCGCCGATCGGCCTCTATTACAGCGCCATGTGGTATGCCGATTCGTATTACGCGGTCACGCTGCCGTTGCGGGCGCTGGCCCGCGCGAGGAGCCGCCATGTCTTCGCGTAGTTCCATGCCCATGATCCCGACGGGCCGGCGCGACTGGGTGCGGGTGAAGGCGCTCGCGCATCTGGAGATGATGCGCCCGTATACGATGTTCCACGCCGGCCTGCTGGCGGTGGCTGGGGCGGAGGTCGCGTCGGCCGGGGCGGCGGCGGGGTGGCGGGTGGCGCTGGCGGCGCTGGTCACGATCTGTGGGTGGGAGGCGGGCCTCTACGCCGGCGACTACTACGACCGCGAGCTGGACGCGGGAAGTAAGCCCTTCCGGCCGGTGCCGTCCGGGCGCGTCTCGCCGCGTGAGGCGTTCACAACAATGCTGGCGCTGATCGCGGCGGGGTACGTGGCGGCGTTGGCGCTGGGCGTGGCGAATCTGGCGCTGGCGGTGCTTACGACGGCGCTGGGCATTGCCTACTCGAAGACGTTCAAGGGGCACGCGATCCTCGGCAACTTCGACCGCGGCGTGCTGGGCGTCTGCGCGGTGGCCTTCGGCGCGCTGGCGGGCGGCGGGCGCTTCAGCCTGGGGCTGGCGCTGCTAGTGTTGGTCGCCTTCTTCCACGATTCGGCGACGAATCTGGTCGGCGCGATCCGCGACATTGAGGGCGACCGCGCCGCCGGATGCCGCACGGCGCCGGTGGTGTATGGGCTGAGAGCCGCCGCGTGGATCGCCGGGGCGCTGGCGGCGGCCTGGATGCTGGCGGCGGGCGCGCTGATGATCGCGCTGCGCGCCGGTGGATGGGCGCTGGCGCTCTTCGCGGCGGCGGTGGTGCTGGCGGTCTGGACGTACGGCGGACTGCTGGCGAGCGGTGGGCGCGTCGCGCGGATGCGGGCGCTGGCGATGCACAAATGGCTGGTGGCGGAGCGAATTCTGCTCACGTGCGCGGTGATCGCCGTGTTCGTACCGGCGGGCGTGGCGCTGGCGGCGCTGGCGCTGGCGGCGAGCCTCGGCGCGCAGGCGCTCTTGCGCGACCGCTACGAGCTGCGGCGTCCGCCTGTTCAGCCGTCCATCTCTATGCGCTCGCGCGCCTAGCGCGAAGGAGGGAGGAGGCCATGCGGGTCGCGGTCGTCGGGGCGGGGGCGATTGGCTGCCTGCTGGGGGCGCGGCTCCGCGAGGCGGGGCATGACGTGACGCTGGTGGGGCGCGCGGATCAGGTGGCAGCCATCAACCGCGATGGGCTGCTGGTGCGCGATGCGCGGCGCGGCGCGCGACGCTACGCGCTGCCCAGCGTTACGGCGCTGGTGGAGCGGCCGGAGCTTGCGCTGCTGACGGTCAAGACGCAGGACGTGGAGGCGGCCTGCCGGGCGTCGGCGGCGGCGCTGGCGGGTGCGCCGGTGATCGCGCTGCAGAATGGGGTGCGTGGCGACGCGCTGGCGGCCGGCGTGCTGGGGCGCGAGGCGGTGGTCGGCGGCGTGGTGATGTGCGCGGCGAGCTACTTGCATCCCGGCGAGATCGCGGTGGATTTCGCGGGCTGGCTGATCCTCGGCGAGCCGTTCCGCGCGTCGCGGGAGCGCGCGCGGGCGCTGGCGCGGGTGTTGGCTCCGGCGCTGCCGACCTACGTGACGGCGCACCTGGAGAGCGCGCGCTGGAGCAAGCTGATCGCGAATCTGAACAACGGCATCTGCGCGGCCACCGGGCTGCCGCTGCCGCTGGTGGCGCAGGCGCCGCTGGGCCGCGCGCTCGCGGTGCGCGTCATGCGTGAGGGGTATCGTGTGGCACGGTCGGCGGGGGTGCGGTTGGATCACGGGCTGTACGGCCTCTCGCCACGCGCGCTGCGCCAGGACCGCAACGCCGCGCTCGTCGCCCTGCTGCAAAGCACGATGACGCGCCTGCTGGCGATCCTGCCCGACCGCGCGGCGGAACGTGCGCTGGCGCTGGCGAGCCGGAGCCGGCTGGGGCGGCTGCCGGTGCGCGGCTCGACCTGGCAGAGCATCGCGCGCGGCCGGCCGAGTGAGAGTGAGTACCTCAACGGCGAGATCGTGCGGCTGGGCGGGGAGCTGGGCGTGCCGACGCCCTACAACGCGCGCCTGATGGCGGTGCTACGCGAGGTCGAGCGCACGGGTGAGTTCCAGCCGCTCGATGCGCTGGCGCCGCCAACCATCGCCCAGGCAGCGCGCGTGGGACCGATGGGACCGATGGGACCGATGGGAGGCGCGGCATGACCTTCACGGCATCCACTCAGCCCACGCAACCCACCCAGCCCACGCAATCCAGCCATCAACCGGCGCCGGCGTATGGACAGACCCAGACGGTCGCGGTGGTGGCCGAAAGCACGTGCTGCCTGCCGCCGGAGCTGGTGCGCGAGCTTGCTATCGGCATCATTCCCATTCCCTTCGTCTTCGGGGAGCAGACCTATCTGGATGGCGTGGACATCACGCCCGCGCAGTTTTACCGCACGCTGGTCGCCGCGCATGAGCCGCCCAAGACCTCGCCACCGGCGCCGGGCGCGTATCTGGAGGCGTGGCGGCAGGCGGCGCGCGGCATACCCGGCATACCCGGCGGCGCGGATGTCGTGTCGGTGACGGTGGACGGCATGGTCAGCACGCTGCAACGCTCGGCGCGGCTGGCGCTGGAGCTGGCCCCGGAGCATCTGCCCGGCATCGGCGTGCGCGTCGTGGATTCGCTCTCGGCGGGCATGGGCCAGGGCTTCGTCGCGCTGGCGGCGGCACGGGCGGCACGCGCCGGGCAGAGCTTTGAGGAGGTGGTCGCGGCGGCCGAGCGTGTCAGCCAGCGCGTGCGCCTGGTGGTGACGCTCGACACGCTGGAGTACCTGGCGCGCGCCTCGCGCATCCCCCAGGTGGCCGCGCTGCTCGGCGGCATCCTGGCGATCAAGCCGATCATCCTGATCGCCGAGGGGGATGTTCACCCGCTGGCGCGTGTGCGCGGCCGCCGCCGCTCGCTCGACCAGCTCGTGGAGCACGTGCGCCAACTGGCGCCGCCGGGTGGTGCGCGCCTGCACGCCGCCGTGCAGCACGCGCGCGCCGAGGAGGAGGCGGCGTGGCTCGAAGCGCGCATCCGCGCGGCGTTCGACTGCGTGGAGGTCTATACGACGGAGTTCACGCCGGTGATGGGCGGCTATTGCGGCCCCGGCCTGCTCGGCGTCGCGTTCTATAGCGAGGATGCCGATGCTACCAGCTAGGACGCGGGCCGGGACGCGGGCAGTTGTCGCGGGGGGCGCGGCCTATCTGTACGGCTCGCTACCGCTGGTCTATCTGCTCGGCCGGCGGCGGCGCGTGGACCTCAAACGGGTTGGGTCGGGCAATGTGGGGGCGACGAACTTGCTAGCGGCGGCGGGGTTCGCGGGGGCGGCGCTCGGCTGGCTCTTCGATGCCTCGAAGGGGCTGCTGCCCATCGCCGTCTGCCGCCGCCTCGGCTACGATGAGCGCACGGCCCGGCTCGCGGGGGTCTGTGGCGCCGCCGGGCAGTGCTGGCCGCTCTTTCTGGGGCTGAATGGCGGGCGCGGCATCAGCGCCTTCGTCGGCGCGGCGTATATGATGGACCGGCGCGCGTGGGGGGGCGCGCTGCTGCCGATGATCGCTGGGTCGCTCTGGCATGTGGCCGGCCGACCGGCGCATCGGTCTGACGATACGGCTGATACGGACGGCGGTTCGCGGCACGGCGGTCGTGGCAAGGCGGTGCCGCTGGGCTGTTTCGTGAGCGCGCTGGCGTTTCCGGCGCTGTGCGCCGCGTTCGATCTCGACGCGCCGAAGCGCCGGAAGGCTCCGACGACTCCCGCGCCGGCGCTGCTCGCGCTGGTCATCCTGCTGCGCCGGCTGACGGCGCCGCTGCCCGACGACGCGACGCACGGCCCGGCGGTCCAGCCGCGCGCCCTGCTCTATCGCCTGCTCTACGACCGCAATACGAGCCGGTAACTTCCGGCCGGTTCCGGCATGTGTGAAGCGTGGGCTGCTGGTGACGCCCGCGATCCCCTGTGACGAGCCGCGCTATTTTGTCGGCGGCGATGTCGTCTGGCGCGGGCGATGCTGCCGGAGCATATGCCGCGCCGTTGGAGGGGCTTGGCTGTGAGGACGTGCTGGCGCGGGCCGAGCGCATCCTGGGGACGCGAGCGGAGAGAGAATTCACCACAGAGGACGCGGAGGACGCAGAGAGCAGAAAGAGAGAGAAACGAGAACCAACACGGAGGAACGGAGGCGACGGAGGATCACGGAGGAGGCGCGCACAGGGATTGTGACGTGATACGATAGCCTGGAGAGAGTCCAGAGATGCTGATAGCCGCGGACGCGCGAGGTGGCGCGTGTCCATCATCAAGGAGGCCACACGACGCGCATGGGCCGCGATCTGCTCCAACGCCATCGCTCACTGCGTCTGCTGGTGGGCCTGGTCATCGTCGCCCTGGCGCTGCATGTGATCGAGGTGATCTGGTCCGCGCTGAGTCTGGTGGGCGACGTCATCCTGATGTTCCTGCTCGCGTGGATCATCACCTTCATCCTGGCGCCGGTCGCCGCGCTGATGCAGCGGCGGGGCATTCCGCGCGTCGCGGCCGTCTCGCTGATCTACTTTACGCTGCTGATCGTGGTCGCCGGCGGCATCACCCTCGCCATTCCGGCGCTACAGGCACAGATAAGCTCGCTGGCTTCCTCGATCACGACCGCGCTCTCCCCCGCCAACATGGCCGCGCTCGACCGGAGCCTGGTCGCGGCGTTGCGGCAGGTGGGTGTCGGCCCAAGTGAGGCGCGCAACCTCGTCGATCAGCTTTCCAGCCGCCTGCCCGCATTGACGAGCGCGCTGGCGCAGAATTCAGTCGGCATCGCCGAGCAGCTTGCCGCATCCATCCTGACCGCGATCTTCGATGCGTCGCTGGTCGTCATTATTTCGTTCTATATGATGTTGGATGGCGCGCGGCTCGTGGAAGGAATCGTCGTGCGGCTGCCGCCGGCCTGGGCGCGTGATGTACGGTTGTTTCAGCGCTACATCAACGATATCTTCGGCGGCTTCTTCCGCGCGCAGTTGATCATCGCCGCGATCTATAGCGCGATGACCTGGCTGGTGCTGGTGATCCTGGGCCTGGGAGACGGCGCGCTGCCGGTCGCCATTCTCGCGGGGGTGCTAATGCTGCTGCCGCTGATCGGCGTCTTTCTGGCGATTGTGCCGCCGGTGCTGCTGCTGCTGATCCAGGTGCCGCCGAGCGAGGCGCTGTTCCGGCTGGTGCTGCTCGTCTTCCTGCTGGGCGCGGCGCAGCATGTCGTGCTGAATCTGCTCGCGCCGCGCATCTTCGGCCACCACATGGGCATCCCCACGCTGCTGCTCTTCGCGGCGCTGCTGCTGGGCGCGCGCGAGGGCGGTGTGTGGGGCGCATTCTTCGCCGGGCCGGTGGTGGCGGTGGGGTACGCGATGATCGAAGTGATCTACGACCGTTGGAGCGCTACATCACCGCTCTTCCAACCGGACGACGACCAGGCGGGAGACGAAGAAGCGGCCAGGCGTCTCAACGGGAACGGCGAGAACGGCACTGCGCTTACCGATCTCGCGCCGCCGGCCGAATACGACGAAGCGGCCAGGCGCTAGTGAGGAGACGAGAACCACCACGGAGGAACGGAGGCAACGGAGGCTCACAGAGGGGGAAGGACGGAGGGAGCGGCGCGTTACGACAGGGTGAGCGGCGTGGTCGTGGGCGTGGTCGTGGTCACGGGCTGTCGAGCGTGTGGGCCGGCCAGATAGGGCGGTAGGGATACCACTGGTCTGGATACTGGGCGATGATGCGCTCGAAGCCGGCGACGACCGCCGCGGTTAGCGCGGCGACGGCCGCTTCGGCTGGCAGCGTGGGGTCCGGACGCAGCGGCGGCCGCGCCTCCACACGATAGGTGTTGTCGGGCAGGCGCACGCTGCTGATCACGAGGATGGGCGCTCCCGTGTGGTGTGAGAGGCGGGCCGGCCCCAACGCGAAGGGCGCGGGCCAGCCGAAGAAGGGGACATCTAGCGTCTGCACGTCCTCCCGCACCACGTCGCTGAGCATGACGACGCATTCGTTGGCGCGAAGGGCGCGGAAGAGCGTTCGCAGTGAGCGGTCACGCGGGGCCAGTGTCACGCCACGCGACGCGCGGGAGCCGGCCACCAGCTCCGTCACCCAGTTGCTCTCCGTGACGACCGTCAGCCGGCAGCCGTAGGCCTGGGCGAAGACGGCGGCCACGTCCCAACTGCCCACGTGCGGCAGGGCGAAGATCACGCCACGCCCCGCGCGCAGGGCATCCGTGAAATACTCCGCGCCGACTAGGTGGGCGAGGGCGAGCACGTCCGCGGGGCTCATGGTGCGCACCGCCAGGAAGTCCATCGCCATGCGGGCGAAGTTGCGCATGCTCGCCCACGCCAGCGCGCGCACCTGTGGGTCGCCTGGCGCGCAGCGCAGGATCACGGCGAAGTTGCGCGCGGCGGTGGCGCGACGCCAGGGCAACAGCACACCCGCCAGGCGGCCCATGCCATCGGCGAGGCGGTAGCGCGTGCGCGGCGGCAGGTGGCGGACGGCGGCACTGACGCCATCCAGCGTGACGCCGGCCAGGGCGAGCGAGGCGCGGCGCGCGGGCGGAGCCAGCCGGCGCCATGTCGCTTGGAGCGTCGCGTGTAGCGTCGTGGTCTGGAGCGTGGTGCGCGAGGGCGCACGCTCCTGCTCCCGCCATGTCGTGGTCATGTGGCCCATCTCTCCATTCTCCTGTGTGTACGGCTCCGTGCCGCGCTCCATCGCGCTACTCGTTCCCGTCGCGCTCGCTCACCGCGCCAGGCGACGCGGTGTGGTGCGCATTGCCGCACGGAACTCGCCATGCAGGATCAGCGCGACGACCAGCGCGATCAGCACCGACGAGCCGACGCTGAGGATGCGGTTGATGATGACGATGCTCACGGCGGCGCTTTTCTCCGCGCCGACGGCGATCAGGGCGCCGGCGCCGCTGATCTCGGCGACGCCAAGGTCAATGGGCAGCGGGAAGATCAGCGAGAAGGCCAGCGAGAAGAAATAGACGGCGAGCGCCTCGCCGAACGAGACACCGCCGATGCCCAGGCCGGTGATGGCGATGTAGAGCGCGGCGCCGCCGAAGGTGAGATAGACGACGCCCAGCGCCACGGCAATCGCTACGATGCGCGGATGCAGGATGGCGGCGGCGCCGCCCCGGAAGCGCCGCAGCTCTTCGGCCACCTTGAGCCACCAGACGTGCCGCGTCAGCCACGCTGGAGCGTGGCCGGCGTGATGCAGGCGGATGAAGGCCCAGACCGCGCCGGCGAAGACGAGCGTGCCGACGATGATGATGGGGCGCAGCCAGCCGGTCCAGCCGCCCAGTCCGAGCAGGGTGACGCCGACCAGTGAGACGGCGACTTCGACCAGGACGACCATCGTGGTCGCCGCCGAGGAAAGGCCGAAATCCGTGCCTTTGGACTCTTGCAACAGGTAATTCTGAAAATAGTTGCCGATCGGCAGCAGCTTGGTGATCTCACCGATGGCGAAGACGAAGATCTGCGTGCGCAGCGGCACATGGATGTCGAGCGCGGTGAGCAGGAAGTGCCACTGCGCGCCGCGCACGACCTCGTATGCCAGGATCAGCAGCAGGAAGTAGAGCAGGGAGAGGTGCTGAAAGCCAGACATCAGGCGCACGACTTTGCGGGCGTCCGCGAAGGCGAAGAGGGCCACGAGGATGCCGGCGCCCAGGACGAGGGGGATGAGCACTTTGGGGCGGAACAGCTTGCTGAGGAACGCGGCCATGTGGGCATCCTTACTTGCCGATCCGGCAATCAGATGTGTCGCAAGAACAGCGCCATTTTGGGCGCTGTGGGAGTTCCCGCTCTCCTGAGATCCTTCTCGGTGCGCGGCGAGGCGATCGTGGTCGTAACCGCCCGGCGTACAGGTGAGGAGGGCATGCATACCCTGGCATACAGGGGCAGGGCACAGTGGAGGCCGCGGGCCGCTTTGCGCATGGTTGAATGCCTCACCGCGCGGGAATGGCGCGATTCGCCTGTGGTTCGCTTTCTTGCGTGTACCTGCCGTACAATCCGACGCATCATTCACGGACCGCGCGCCTGATGAGATGTCGCGCGAGGTGTGTTGTCGTGGAGTGCCGCCCCGGAACGCGTTCGTGTACAGGTGCGCCGCCCGCGGGCGCCGGCTTAACGTCGGCAGTTGTGGCGGTGGCACGGAGAGTGAGCGGGCACAGAAATCGGGAGGTAGACAGTATGGCGGATTCGCGGGAACGAGGAATCCTGGCTTCCCCTGTATCGCGTCGTGGTGTGTTGATCGGCGGCGGCGGCGCGCTGGCCGGCGTCGCCCTGGGCGCGCTGGTGCATCCTGGCAGCGCACAGGCATCGGCGAGTGAGAATGACGACGACGCGACGATCCTGAAGTTCACGACGATGGCGCCGGTGACGGGCCCCTTCGTCGGCAAGGCCAACCCCATCCGTGGCATCAACGGCGGGGGGATACCCTGGAAGCTGACATCCGCGAAGGGTGAGTTGAAGGCCAACGGCGAGCTGGAGGTGCGCGTGCGCGGGTTGGTGTTGGCCGCCGGCCCGTTAGCCGGAACCAACCCGATCGCCAACTTCGTGGCGATCGTGAGCTGCCTGAGTGTGGACAGTATGGGCAACATGATCACGGTCAATACGGCGACGGCGCCATTCCCGGCGACGACGACGGGCGACAGCGAGATCGAGGCGACGGTGAGCCTGCCCAGTCCGTGCATCGCGGTGCTGGTCTTCGTCGGTCCGAACCCGAACACGTGGTTTGCCGCGACGGGGATGTAGCGCGTTGCGGCGCGACCATTCGCCGTGCCGCGCAGCCGGCCTACCGGCTCTCCGCGGCACGGCGCGCCGGCGATTGAAAATCGCGCCTGGGGGCCGTTGGCCGCGACGTCCGGCCAAGCCGGACTGGGACGACGAACGCCAACAGCGATCCGGATTCCGTATCACTCTGTATCACATTGCTCGCGCGTGTGCCTGTCGCGGCTGCTTCATAATCCTGCTTTACTCAGCTCGTCTTTCAGCGCGCGCAGCCGTTTGTGCTGTTCGCGGAGCGACGTGATCAGGCGCTGCCATTCGGCCTGCTGGCCCTGGCGCGCGTAGAGATCGCGCACGCGGGCAAGGTACTCGGCGGCAGTGGCGTAGCGCTCACGGCCCTGCGCGGCGATCAATGCGTCCACTTCTTCGCGGTAGAGCGCGATGGCTTCGGCGGGGCGTGTGGCCTCGGCGGCGCGCGCGACACGCACGCGCAGGCTGAAGCCGTCGTAGGCGGCCGCGCCCCACTCCCAGCCGCCGCCGGCCGTCACGGCCGGCGCTTGCACACGCGCTAGCGCCGCCAGCGCCTCGTCCACCTGGCCTTCGTCCACGTGCAGCGCCGTCACCAGCGCGTGATGCCCGTCGCTGGTGAGGTGCGCCAGCACGCCTGTGCGCAGCTTTTCCCAGGTGCCAAGCGGCTGTGCCAGCGCGCGCAGCTCGGCGTACAGTTCCGTAGAGGGCGCGCGCCAGAAGAGCTTTTCAGTGAGGGCCAGCGCTTCGTCCAGATCGCCCGCTTCGCGGGCGCGGTCGCGCAGCCAGAGGACCATGCGCGCGTCGCGGCCGCGGCGCTCGCGCTTGCGCACGATATGCTCGGCGCGGTCGGTATAGCCGGCCGCGCGCAGCAGATCGGCCAGCGGCAGCAGCTCGTCATCGGGGGCGTCGGCCACCTCCGCGACGGCCGCATCCACACGATGGCGCTCCAGCAGCCGGGCGACCGCGCGCGGGAGCTGGCCGGTCTGGCGGCAGAGGCGCACGTAGCTGTCGTCGTCGAGCGTGTCCGCTTCGAGATCGAGCAGGAACGGGCCGTAGCGGCGCAGCGCGTACTGGTCGGCGATGTCCTTCCCGTTGGGCAGCGCGGCGCGCACGAGGCCGGCGACGAGGTGGCGCTCATCGGGAGTGGCGTGGAGCAGGATGATCTCAGGCGTGTCGGCGGCCCAGTCCATGCCCACAGAATCGTCGCGATACAGATCGAAGAGCGCGCGCAGCATCGGCGCGCGCGATGCGGGATCGCTCGTGGTGGTGAGGCCGTTTTCCAGCCCGACCATGCATTCGCGCACGACCTCGCCGATACCGCCGGCAAGGTGATAGCCCCAGTCTTCATCGAGTGAATAGGTGTCCAGCAGGGTGCGCGCAACGGTTGCGTAGACGAGCGCGGCGTTCGCCACGTCGCCGCGGTCGAGATAGGCCTGGGCGCGCAGCAGGATCGGCTGCATCTCGTCGGCGAGATCGGCGCCCTCTTCCTCGTCGCCGTCCTCGCCCCACCCATCGTCGTAGCGGCCATATCGCTCATATCGCTCATACCGGTCGTACCCGTACCCATCGCGCTCGCCGTACCCGCCACTCCGCATGACCGCAACGACTTGCTGGCGCAGCGTGGCGACATCCACCGGCGCATCCGTCGCGGGCGCTTGCAGCACGATCAGCTCGCGCTCGATCTGATCCTCCACGTCGGGGTGGCGGCGGACGATGCGCGCGATCAGCGCGCGCAGTTGGTCGCTCTCCAGCCGGGCGAGCGCGGTATCGAGGTCTTCCAGCTCGGCGAAGCTCTCTGGCTGTTCCAGCCAGGCGATGAGCAGGGCCGCGGCGTGCTTGCAATGGCCGCCCGCGCCGACGGGGCAGGAGCAGGCGCCGGCGGCGATGCCGCGGTCATTCAGGCTCACCTCGACACGATAGGGCCGGGGCGCCGTCCCTTGCACGCGCGCTTTGAGCGTGCGGTCCTGGTCCTGGCGGCGCGGGCGCAGCACCGAGCCGTTGCGGAAGTAGCGGTGGCCGAGATCGAAGGAGCGGTCGCCGGCCCACTCACGGATGTCAGGCATGCCGAGCGGCGGAAATTCGGGCATGAGTCCTCACCCCCCAGCCCCCTCTCCCCGCAGGGAGAGGGGGAGCCACGGCGCGCCGGGCGGGCAGCGTTTCTATGAAGAAGCCGGGTCAGGATGCGGAAAACTTGAAGGGCGCGACGATGGGGGTGTTGCTGCCGGGCGGCAGAATCTTGACGTTGATCTGCCAGTGGCCGGCCATGGTCAGATCGGTATCTCCAGTATACGCGCCGGGGCCGAGCGCTTGTTGCGGCTTCAGTTGCAGCGAGGCGGGGCCCATGTCCATGTCCAGCATGATGGTGGTGATCGTCACGGCGGCGCCATCCACCGGCTTGCCCCGCGCGTCCTTGAGGGTGACGGTGAAGGTGTTGTCGCCGAAGCTGGCGGGTGTGACCTTGAGCGTCACGTTGTATGGCCCGGCCTGGCGCGTCTGCACGACGAGCCCGCCGGATGCGGCGGCTCCCGCCGCGGGCGCGGCCGGCGAGAGCGAGCCGGCGAAGATGCCAAGCAGGGCGACGCAGAGCAGCACGACGCCGCCGAGGAAGGCCTCGCGCCGCAGCCAGTCGCGCAGCCGCTCCTCCAGCGCGCGCGCGCGTGGCGAGAGAGGGAGACTAGCAGGCGTTGCTTTATCCCCCGCGTTGTCATCCGCGCCATCGTCGCCGCCGCCGCCATCACCCACTGCCGCGATGGGCGCGTCCGGGGCGGCGCTCGCTGGACGACCAGTAGCCGCGCGCGTGCGCCCCACCCCAACGAACGCGCCCGCAAGCGGCACGGCATCGGCCGCGCGGGCCGTCACCTGATCGGTTCCACGCTCGGCGGGACGCGGCGCGGTGTCCGCACCACTGGCTGTGGACGTCCGTTGCAGCTCGTGGGCCAGGCGCGGGCGCAGGAAGAAGGCGTGGTAGGCGGAGATGGCGGCCATGAGGATGAAAATCTCGATCTTCACGGCCAGCGTGCGCCCGTACGCGGTGGTGAGGAATTGCTCGGCGGATGTCAGGCGGATGGTGGTGTTGAGGGAGCCGGTCAGCGCGAGCAGCGTCGCGCAGGTGAGGGCGACGGCGCTGAACTCCGGCAGGCCGATTGCCAGCACGCGGGCACGCTGGCGTTCGGGCAGGCGCGCGATGGCGGGCACGAGGGCGACGCCGATGTAGAGCAGGCCGCCGATCCAGGCGACCTCAGTGACAAGGTGGAAGAGGTCTACGCTGATGGCGTAGGCGAAGGTGTTAGCCGGAACCGCCGCGGCATGGCCGGAGAGGGCGAACGCAACGATCAGCACGCCGCCCAGCACCAGCTCGTCGCGTCCGGCCCAGCTCAACCCACGCCAGCCGGCGACGAGCCGGCGCGGCAGACGGGGAATGGCGCGCAGCGTCGCCACCAGCTCGCGCCGCCAGTCTGGGATCGCGGATGGAGCGGACGGATCAGATGCGGTGGGCGGCTCCGCCGCTCGCGGGGCATCCCTATCCGCCGCATCCGCTGGACGGTGCGACGAGACGCCGGCGCGCGCGACGGCGAGGGTGAGGCCGAGGGCCGCCAGGGCGATCAGTTCGCGCAGCCACCAGTAGAAGCCGAAGCGGCTGCTGAAGAGGATGGCACGCAACAGCGGCGGGGAGAAGGCGCCGGTGAAGCTGCCGGCAAGCTCGGCGGACTGGCCAAGGATCATGCCGGCATCGGCGATCAGCACGCCGGCCAGGGCGTAGGGCGCGAGGCGGCGGAAGCGTCTGCCGGCGGCGGATGCGGCGGCGGCGACAGCGGGATCGGACCCGGCGTCGCCGGGCGGCAGGATCCACGCCTCCCAGATCAGGCCGCCGACCCAGAAGGTCATGAAGAGTAGCGCGAGCCAGGTGGAGATGGTCTGGAGGATGCCGGGGCCATCCAGCGTGGCGCCACTGGAGACGGCCGAGCCACCCGCGCCGGGGAAATTGCCGGTGGGCAGCACTTTGGGCGGCGGCGGCACGCTGCCGTCTGGGCGCGCGATCTGGAAGAGGAACGAGCCGCCGGCGACGTGTCCATCCACGGCGGATTGCGTGCGCCAGACGACGACGTAGGTGCCGGCGGGCAGCAGCGGCAGCGAGGCCTCCAGCTCAGTGTTGTCGCCGGCATCGCGGTGGCTGTCGCCGCGGTCCACCTGGCGGTTGGCCGGGTCCACGACGACGACGCGCGAGGTGAGGGGGTTGATCTCTTCGCTGAACCAGAGGTGGACGCTGGAGGGCGGGGCTTGCAGCACGGCGTGGTCGGCGGGGTCGGAGCGCACCAGCACGGCGTGCGCGGAGGCGACGGGGATGAGCCGCGCGGCCGGGCCGACCGGCGCGAGCGCGAGCAGCGCCAGCAGCAGGCCAAGCGCCGCTACAAGCAACCGTCGCGGGAGGGCATGCCCCCGGCGCACGCCCGTCGCGTGTGGAAGATCGCCATCGTCCCGCATGCCGCACTCCTTCTCCCGCTTGCCTCGGTCTGCCGCCGGCCCAGCCGCCCCACATGTTATCCCTGAGCATACCGCACCAGTCGCGCGCGGGCCAGCCTTGCTACCCACAAGATATCTCGAGGTACACGAATTTTACAGAGATGGGCGGGACGGCGCGCGACTTGCGTGTCAGGGCGTAGTCGCCGCCAGCGGATCGCGGCTGGCGCGGATGGATGATGATGGGAACGGACGCGCGTCGTGTCGCGCGTGGCATGAGCAGCGGCGAGGAGGTATGGCGCATGGGCAGACACCACACGCTTAGCGAGGAGACGCTGCGTGACGCGCGCCAGTGGGACGCCCGGCATGTGGGGGTGGTCACGGCGCTCTGGGTCGCGGGGGCGATCGCGCTGGCGCTGCTCTCGGTGGCGGCGCACACGCACGATGAGTTCCCCGGCGATCTCGGCCTGACGCTGCTCTTGCAGCATCTGAACGGGACACCACTCGCGCCGATCATCACGTTTGCGAGTGATGCGAACTGGCCGACACCCGCCGGCATCACCGCCGTCGCGGTCATCCTGGCGCTGGCGGCGCTGCGCCAGTTTCGCGCCGCCATCGCCACCGCCATCGCGGGCTTCGGCGCGGACCTCGCCAATGTGACGCTGAACGGCCTGGTCGCGCGGCCGCGCCCGCACAACGCGCATATTCAGGTGGTGGCGCAGTTGGGGCTGCACAGCTTCCCGTCTGGTCACGTGACACACGTGATCGCCTTGTATGGTTTTCTCTTCTACGTCTCGCACCGCGTCGCGCTGGCTCACCCCGCTTGGCATCCCTGGCTGCGCGCCGTCCAGGTGATCTGCCTCTATTTCATGATCGCCATCGGTCCCGCGCGGGTGCTGCTGGGCGAGCACTGGCCCAGCGATGTGCTGGCGAGCTACATCCTCGGCGCGCTGGTGCTGGCGATCGGCATCGCCGTCTATCACCTGCTCGCGCTGGCCTGGGTCGCGCGTGAGGAACATGCCCACGGCGGCGCTCAGTTGGCGGGGCGGTGACGCATGCGACTCGGCGGCGGTGGGTGTGACGCGGCTCATAGTCTGTTGGCCGCGTACATGCTACGCTGGAGCGTACCGCCCAGGGGCAGGGGAAGCCGGATGCCCTCCCACTTCGCCCCGCCCGCTGGCGGCTGGATCGCCGTTGATCCTACGCCGGTCCCTACGCTGGCACGCCGCGCTCCGGCGCCTCCATATCGGGACGCTCCACACGCTCACGCTCACGATAGCGGGTTGAAGGGAGCGGGTCCACTCCCACATGATCGCGCTGGATCATGGTCCAGCCGAGGAAGCCCGCGCCGACGGTGAGGCCGACGCCGATCAGGGAGAGGATGAAGCCGCCCACGCGATCGGGGGCAGGCGCGAGGAACTGCCCAGTATGCCAGATGGCGTTGATCAGGAACAGCACGAGCGCGCCGACGTTGAGCAGCAGGTGAATCAGCCCGTGCGCTTTGGCTGGGCTAGCGGACGGGATGCCCGTGGCCCAGTCTATGAAGCCGGGCAGGGCGGTGACGGCGGCCATGATCACGCCGGCGATGTTGGCGACGACGGCGATCTTGAACCAGAACGTGTCGCCGCCGATGAGATAGGCCAGGTACGCGACCACCGTGGACGTGTACAGGGCGATGGGATAGGCGACCAGCATCGGATGCACCGGATGCCCAAACAGCTTGATCCTGCTATACATGCGCGATCCCTCCTTTTTCGCGGCGTACACTCAGATAGCATGAGCGCAACGCTGCCGATATCTTTCGCACGGGGCATGCCGCCGCCGCTCATTTGCGGTAGGTGGCGGGAATATTGCCTGCTGCGCGGTAGCGGGAGGCATGATATAGTAGAGAGGCAGGAGCGCTGGTGAAGGACATGGGCGCGTG
>JAICVS010000258.1 GCA_025935195.1 Ktedonobacterales bacterium | reverse complement strand
GAAACGCTATGCTCGTCCATCATGGTATCCCCAACATCGCGCTCCCGCCCGCGCTCGTCGCTCTCCTGGCGATCGTCTTCCTCCTCGTCTATCTGCGGCTGGTGATGTACTTCATCGAAGACCTCTACCAGCCGGAGCGGCACGTGGCCGGCGGCGACAAGACCGTCTGGCTGGTCATCATCCTCTTCGGCAGCGTCATCGGCATCATGGCCTACCTCCTCGTCGGCCGCGAGAGCTAACGCGGTGGATTCCGCCATGTCCCCGCCGTGGCTGGACGAGGCGCTACCGCAACGTGCCGCCCTGGATCCTCTCGCGCTCGGACGTGCTGGCGGTGTGCTGTGCAAGCATACACCCCTCTGGTTGGAGTCGGATAAACCTGATTGCGCTCGCGCCTGTCATCATCATCCTGGTCCGGTCGGAGCCGGACTTCGCGGCTGCGGGCCTGCCATGCGCGCTTTCAACCGCCGGCCATCCTCGCCCGCCGGCACATGCTAGAGGCATTCATGCCTCGCCCTCTGTTCGCCCGGCGTTTTCGGCCGCATTCCCTACGCCCACCATCCATCCCCGCGCGCCCGGCAAACCCTGGCCGCCACCCTTGACACTCACCCCGATTTGTGATAAATAAGTTCTATCTATATGGCGCCACCCCACGCCAGCAGCACCTTGACAACTTCATACCGTGCCAAACACCGCCACCCGCACCCGTTTGCAACCACGTGCTTGTTGACGTGGAAGTGGCGGCAACCCTATCAAATCGCGCCGTTTTTGCCGCCCACCGTGCCGTTTCTTGCCAGATCGTTGCCACTTTTGCCGCCCATAACGTGCAATGTCAAGTGGCCAATCCCGGCAAACCCGCTTGAATTCGGCATTCGAGAGGAGACACCATGCGACACACCATCAAAAAGCGGCAAAAACGGCAATGTTGACCGCGCCGCTCAACATTGCCACCCCACCGCCCCGCTTGGCGCGCGCTCTCCAACCGACGTAGGTCGGTTTCGTGGCCGCTAGGCCTTCAGGCGCGGTTTCAACCGCCCGCTGCCCGCGCCCGTTTGACCCGCCCGCGCCCGCTGCCCGCTGCCCTGCCCGCGCCCGTTTGACCCGCCCGCCCCCACCGCCATATAATGCCCGGAGCGGCATTTTTCCGGTGGCCAAGCCGCCTCATACACCGAATGTACCGACCGCCATACCGCCATCCGGCGCGCAACGACGCGCGCCCCGCGCCAGCGTAGCGCAAAGGAGCCGATCATCATGGCCGACCACGATCACGACCCCGTCATCACCAGCGCCGTCCGCACCCCCATCGGGCGCTTCCTCGGCGCCCTCTCGCCCCTCAGCGCCACCCAGCTCGGCGCCCTCGCCATTCGCGCCGCCGTCGCGCGCACCGGCGTCGCCGCCGACCAGTTCACCGATCAGATTGACGAAGTGATCATGGGCAACGTCGTCACCGCCGGTGAGGGCCAGGCCCCCGCGCGCCAGGCCGCCATCCACGCCGAGCTGCCTGATCACATCCCCGCCGTCACCATCAACAAAGTCTGCGGCTCCGGCCTCAAAGCCGTCATGCTCGCCGCCCAGGCCATCAAAGCCGGCGACGGCGAGCTGTACGTCGCCGGCGGCATGGAGAGCATGAGCAACGCTCCCTACCTGCTGCCCAAAGCCCGCACCGGCTATCGCATGGGCGACGGCACCCTGGTGGACTCTTTTGTCACCGACGGACTCTGGTGCGCCTTCGAGGGCGTCCACATGGGTTTGGAAGCCGAGATCTTCGCCGACAAATACAGCATCTCGCGCGAAGCGCAGGACCAGTTCGCCTACAGCAGCCACATGAAGGCCCACGACGCCACCGAGGCCGGCCGCTTCCGCGACGAGATACTCCCTGTCCAGGTGCCACAGGGCAAGAAGGGCACGCTCACAGTGGACCGCGACGAGTCCATCCGCCCCGACACCAGCATTGAGACGCTCGGCAAGCTCAACCCCGTCTTCCGCAAAGAATACGGCACCGTCACCGCCGGCAACGCCCCCGGCCTCAACGACGGCGCCTCCGCCACCATCGTCGCCAGCGAGGCGAAGGCGCGCGCGCTCGGCATGCCCATCCTCGCCCGCATCACCGGCTACGCCGCCGCCGCTATCACCCCCAAGTACATCTTCGCCTGCCCGCCGCTCGCCATCCACAAGCTGCTCGACAGGACCGGCATGAAGATCGGCGACTTCGACGTGATCGAGATCAACGAAGCCTTCTCGGCCCAGGTGCTCGCCAACGGCAAAGAGCTGGACTGGGATTGGAGCAAGGTCAACCCCAACGGCGGCGCCGTCGCCCTCGGCCATCCCATCGGCGCCAGCGGCGCGCGTGTGCTCACCACCCTGCTCTACGAGCTGCGGCGGCGCGGCGGCGGGCGCGGCCTCGCAAGCCTCTGCCTCGGCGGCGGCGGCGCGGTCGCCCTCTCCATTGAAGTCTAACCGTTCGCGCCGCGTGTAGGAGACAGATCTATGCTCGACCAGAAACCTCGCCCAGCCGATGCCGCGACCCCGCCAGACGAACCCGACGCCGCCGAGGGCGGGCAGGGCACGCTCTACAACGCCGAGGCCGTCGCCCGCGCCGCCGCCGACGAGCGCCAATGGGAAGAGACGACCGTCGCCGCCGCCACCGCCCGCGTGCCAGAGCGCGAGCTGACCAGCACGCAGTCCGGCATGCCCATCCAGCGGCTCTACACCCCCGAAGACGACAAGCGGCTCGACTACGCGCGCGACCTCGGTTTCCCCGGCGAGTACCCCTACACCCGCGGCGTCCAGCCGACGATGTACCGCGCCCGCCCGTGGACGATGCGCATGTTCGCCGGCTTCGGCACCGCCGAGGAGACCAACGAGCGCTTCCACTACCTGCTCGATCAGGGCCAGATGGGCCTCTCCGTCGCCTTCGACATGGCGACCCTCTACGGCTACGACCACGACCACCCGATGGCCCTCGGCGAGTTCGGCAAGTGCGGCGTCGCCGTCTCCTCGCTGGCCGACATGGAGATCCTCTTCCAGGGCATCCCACTGGACAAAGTCACCACCTCGATGACCATCAACAGCCCCGCGCCGGTGATCTGGGCGATGTACATCGCCGCCGCCGAGAAGCGGGGCGTCCCGATGGAGCAGCTCGGCGGCACGCTCCAGAACGACATCCTCAAGGAGTACATCGCCCAGAAGGAGTTCCTCTTCCCGCCGGAGCCGTCGCTGAAGCTCGTGATCGACACCATCGAGTTCGGCACGCGCAACATGCCCAAGTGGAACACCGTCTCGATCTCCGGCTACCACATCCGCGAAGCCGGCTCGACGGCGCTCGAAGAGATCGCCTTCACGCTCGCCAACGCGAAGGCGTACCTGCGCGCCGCGCAGGCGGCCGGGCTCGACGTCGACACGGT
>JAICVS010000206.1 GCA_025935195.1 Ktedonobacterales bacterium | reverse complement strand
GTCAGGTGATGGCGGCGTGTTTGCCACGATATGCGGTTGTTCAGGTGCCAGCGGTGCCGCGTGGCGCCGGATGATAGAACTAAATTACCACAGGCGAGACGAGATGTCAAGGCGTTGGTGAGTGGGGGAATGGATGATGACGGGTCGTCAGTGACGGGTCGTCAGTGACGGGTCGTCAGTGACGGGTCGTCAGTGACGGGTCGTCAGTTGGGGAGTCTCAGCACGATCACTATGCGCTACCATTCAACGCAGCGAATGATCGCGAGCGAGGATGGGAGACAGCGGCACATGAGCATGCGGTACTTCGAGGATTTCGCCGCCGGCGACACACAGGAGCTCGGTGAGGCGACCGTCACCGCCGAGGAGATCGTCGCGTTCGGGCGGCAGTTCGATCCACAGCCGTTCCATGTGGATGAGGAGCGGGCGAAGCATTCGCCGTTCGGTGGGTTGATCGCGAGCGGCTGGCACACCGCCGCGATCTTCATGCGCCTGCTGGTGGACGGCCTGCTCAACTCCACCGCCAGCATGGGCTCGCCCGGCATAGATGAGCTGCGCTGGCTCCAGCCGGTGCGCCCCGGCGACACGCTGCGCGCCCGCTTCACCGTCGTCGAGACGACCCCGTCCACGCGCCGGCCCGACCGGGGCACGGTGCGCTCCACCTGTGAGATGATCAACCAGCGCGGCGAGGTGGTGATGCGCGTGACCGGCATCAATATCATCGGCCGCCGGCCCCATCTTGCCTGACCGCGCACCAATATCGAAAATTCGTCCCAAAACCCCTTGACAAGATTGAAACTGTTTTCTATTATTGAGGCATCGGCTATCGGCTTCGTAGGGCTTGTCTGGCGGAGCGTCGCACGCGTGAGGTGTGTGTCGCGTCCGGCTCCGTCTGGCAGCGAATTGTGGCGGTGAGTCCGAGTAGGGCGCCGTCCTCTCCCGTAGGAACGTCTACGGGGTGAGGGCGGCGCCTTGTCTTTTTTGCGGACATTCTTCGCCACCCAGCACGGGCATTCGTGCCCCATCGCGTTGCGCTCGGCTACAGATGGCTGAGGCTGCGCTGCCATTCCAGGAGGATACATGAAAACTACATCTCCGCCCTCGCCTCCGCCTGACGACGACGACCCCGCCGTCACCCGCGCGTCCACCGCCGAGCCGGTGATCGCCATCCAGCCGTCGCTTTTCGCTGAGCCGGACCCTGCCGTCGTCCGCGTCGGCTACGCGCCGATCGTGCGTGTGGACACGCCCACGCGCGAGATCGAGCTGTGCGCCACCAGTGAGGCGGTTGACTCCTACGGCACCGTCTTCGACTACCGCGCCAGCAAAGCGGCTTTCACTCGCTGGGGGGGCAATGTCCGCGAGATGCACACCAACAACGCGGTCGGCCAGCGCGTGGCGGTGCGCTGCGACGACGACGCGCGCAAGGTACACGTGCGCGTGCGCATCTCAGCCGGCGCGCGCGACACGTGGGAGAAGGTGCTCGACGGCACGCTGCGCGGCGCCAGTATCGGCGCGAATCAGGTCATCTGGGAGCGTCAGACACGCCGCGTGGCCGGCCAGGATCGCGAACTGACCGTTGCCACACACTACGAGCTTGTCGAGCTGAGTCTGGTGGACAACCCCAGCAACCCGGATGCGCTCGGCATCAGCATCGTGCGCAACGCTCTGCCCGACCTCGACCTGCTCGACCGGCTGGATGATGATCCCGCCACCGGCGGCGCGCTGCCGCCCCCATCGTTCCCGCCGCTTCCGCCGCCGGACGCGCGGAGCGCCGATCCAACAGACACGCCCGATCCGGCTGGTTCCGGCGATCGCGCTGGCGTTGACGACACACCCGGCAGCTGGACCGCCCGCCTCGCCTATGTCAACGGTCGCGCCACCACCGGCTCGCCGCCACCGCATCGGGTGACGGTGGAGGGGCCGACAGAGGGAGCCATGCGAACATCTCGCCCCCTGTCCGAGCCAGCGGCCCAGGATGGCCGCTCCCCCGGCAAGGATGCCTCCCTCGCACTGGAGGCTGACGCGCCAACCGGGACCGCGCGCTCACGCGCCCCTCTGCTGATCAGCGCATGGTCGGGCGGGGCGCAAGAGGAGCGGCCGGCCATTATCCCGGAGCGTGGAGAGGCGGCGGCGCGCAGGCGCTTCCACGATGCGGCGCTGGGCGTGCTGGGCGGCTGCGGCTGCGTCAACTGCGCGGGCGCCATGGCGTTCCTGGCGGAGCCGGATGTCGCCGCGCGGGACGCCGCTGGTGGGCCGCTCACGCAGGCGATGGACACGACGGAAGCGCCCGTCGTCGCGCTGGCGCGCGCCGTCTCCGCCGGGCTGGGCGCCAGCGTCGCGCGCATCGAGCGTGTGGACGACTCGCTCCGCGCCCTCGGCGAGCTGATCGTATCCACCGCTGGCCAGATGGCGGGCGTATCCGGCGCGCTCGCGGACCTGCGCGCCCGCGTCGAGGTTGTGGAGGCGCAGCCGCTCCCCGGCGGCCCCGCTGCCTTCGCCAGCGCGGCGCACTCTGCCAGCCCGGCGGCGGAGAAGTTCCTCGCGCTCGACCCGCGCGCGGCTGCCGCCGCGCGGGACGGCGCCACCGACCGGGCGCACGCGCTGGAGGCGCTGGGCGCGCTGGCCGGCCGCATCGCTGATCCAGTGGCGCAGATCGCCGTCGCCGCCGAGCTGATTCGCCTCCAGCGCGAAGCCTCGTGATTGGTGGGAAGGGAGGAACACACGCGGATCACGAGGCCAGCGGAAGACCAGCACGAGACCAGCAGATCAGTGGTGGAGGTTGGGGGAGCCGTGAGGCAGCGGGGCGCAGTGGGTGGGGGCGCTCGCATTCTCTTTCGTTCGTCTGTTTGCTTGTCTGTTCGTTTGTTGTCGCGTCGTTTCGGGCATTCACGCTCCGTTGATTGTTCGCCGGCCGTTCACGGCCACGATTCCCATGCGGGAGGATTCTATGTCGTCCGCGCTCTTCACGCCGGCCTCCGCCGGCCCGACCATCAGCGACGAGACCGTGGCGCTCGTGCGCCAGGCGATGGCCGACACCACGCGCGCCATCACCACCAGCAGCGGCCTGCTGGGCTACGAGCTGCAAACCCCAGCGCGCGTGATCGTACCGGTGATCACGCCACTGGTCAACCTGCTGCCGCGCCGCAAGGGTGTCGGCGTGGACATCGTTCACTGGAAGGCGATTACCAGCTTCGACACCGCGCGTAACTGGGGTGTGGTCGCCGACGGCGCGCTGCCCAGCCAGATCAGCTATCAAGTCGCCGCGCTGCAAAACACGCTCCAGACCATCGGCCTGATGAACAGCGTCACCTTCCAGGCGCAGTGGCGCGGGCGCTCGCTGGAGGCCGATCTGCGCGCGCGCCGCGTGGCCGAGCTGCTCTACCAGGTCAAGATCACCGAGGAGCGCTGGATTCTGGGCGCCTCCGCCTTCCTGATGGTCCCGCCCGCGCCGGCGCTCGCCACCAGCGCCACCGGCGGCACCGTCGCCGCCGGCACGTACTGGGTGAAGGTGACGGCCAAGAACGCCCAGGGTGAGACGACGGCGTCTGCGGCGACCAAGATCGTCACCACCGGTGCGACTTCCACCATCAGCGTCACGATCTTCACCGTTCCCAACGCTACCCAATACAACGTGTACATCGGCTCCGGCGCTTCGCTGCCCGCCGACGCCGCGCTCTGGCTCCAGGCCGGCCTCTCCGGCGCCAACGCGGCGCAGCCCGCCATCGGCAACAATGTGACGCTGGCCGACGGCGCGACGGTGATGCCCTCCGGCGAGGTCAACCCCGCCTATCTGACCGTCACGCTCGCCGCGCCGCCCGCGACCAGCGGCACCGCGCTCTCCAGCGTGAGCGCGAACACCGCCAAGACCTTCGTGGACGGATCGGGCAACGTGCTGATGTGGGATGGCCTGATCGCGCAGGCGCTGGGCAACGCCAGCCAGGCCAACGGGGCGACGCTCGGCGCGCAGGTGGCGCAGCCGGCTGACGCGACCGGCAAGCTTGCTCTGTCTGATATTGACAACCTGCTCGCGGCGATGTACATGCAGGCGGCGGGTGATCCCGACTACATTGTGATGAACCCGCTCGACAACGTGCGCCTGACCAACCTGGTCGTCGGCGCGGGCCAACTGCGCTACGTGGTGCAGGCGGGCGACTCCGCCGATCAGGGCCAGCTTACCGCACAGTACCGTGTCACGCGGTATCTGAACAAGTCCACCGGCAAGGAGATTCCGATCCTGCTGGATCGCTACTGCCCGCAGGGCTACATGGTCTTCGTGCCGCTGGCGATCCCGTACCCGGTGCCGGAGGTCACCAGCGCGGTCGAGATCGAGACCAACCAGGACTACTTCGGTGTGGACTTCGCGGTGGTGGACAGCACATACAAATTCGCGGACTTCGTGGACGAGACGCTGAAGGTGTATTTCCTCGGCGGCCTCGGCGTCATCCGCGGCATCTACCCCAGCTTCTAACCGCCATCTCTTCTCAGGAAGTGGGCCTCTGCCCGCGCCCGTCGCGCCGCAGTCTGCTCGGCCAGTGCCGATCCGGCCGCGGCGCGTCTGATTGGCGGGCCTCAGGCACTCCCAGCCAAGTGGCGAACGGCCGCCACTTGAGCGAGCGGCATGCCACATGGTACGCTTGGCGTATGCCAGCAGCCTTGCGACGGTATCTCATGGGGTAGTGGAAGGGGAACGCGATCACCGCCACAGCTTCCAGCGCGCCATCCATTCACCGGCGTCACGGTCTCGATGCGCTCACGTGCTTCTAAGAGGAGGTTGCAGTGGTCAGATCTCTCAACCGGCGCGCCCTGCCGCTGTTCATCGCGGCGGGCCTCATCACCATTGGTATGCTCGCGGCGACGCTCTCCCGCGCGGCGCCGTCCGCGCGCGCCGCCACCAGCGGCACCGGCGACCAGCTCGCCACGGACAATCCCATCGTTCCCGACTACGTGATGATTTCCGCGTCCAATACGCCGCCCAGCGAGGCGCAGTGCGAGTCCGTCGGGCGGCGCTGCTTCACCCCGCAGGCGATCCAGGCCGCCTACAACGTCGCGCCGCTCTACCAGCAGGGCTTCGACGGCCGCGGCATGACGATCGCCCTTGTGGACTCGTACGGCAGCGACACCATCACGCACGACCTGCACGTCTTCGACGCCGCCTTCGGCTTGCAGCCGATGTGCGGTGAGGAGGGCGTGGCCTGCGCGCCGGGCATGCCGACGTTTAGCATCCTGCACGTCCAGGGTTCGCCCGCGACCAACGCGCCGCCGCCCAACAGCAACGGCACCGGCCAGGAGAACAAGGCTGGCTGGGCGCTGGAGGTCGCGCTGGATGTCGAGACCTCACACGCGATGGCGCCGATGGCGAACATCCTGCTGGTCGCCACGCCGACCGCCGAGACGCTCGGCGTGCAGGGCTTCCCGCAGATGATGGACGCCGAGCAGTACGTGGTTGACCACCATCTTGCCAACGTCATCTCGCAGAGCTTCGCCTCCGCAGAGGATGCTTTCGCCAGCACACAGTCGCTCCAGAACCTGCGCCACGCCTTCATCGCCGCCGCACAGAACGGCGTGACGGTGCTCGGCTCATCGGGTGACGGCGGCACCGCCAACGGCCAGAAGACGCCTGTCGGCCAGGGCGGCTCGACCATCCCCGAGCCGACGGTGGAGTGGCCGGCCTCCGACCCGCTCGTCACCGGCGTCGGCGGCACGTATCTCTGCACCAGCGCCACGGTCGGCGCCAACGCTCCGCGCGCGGTCGTTCCCGGCCCCGGCGGCCAGTGCCCTCGCCACCCGGACCAGGCTGAGGTTGGCTGGACCTTCTCTGGTGGCGGCTTCAGCCACGTCTTCGCGCGGCCCGACTACCAGAACGCGCTGCCCACCGGCAGCACGGCCATCGGCGCGATGCGCGGCGTGCCGGACGTCGCCTTCCAGGCCAGCGCCGCCACCGGCGCGCTCGTCTTCATCAGCCTGCCGCCGGACGGCCTGGGTGGCCTCAACTGCGGCCGCACCCCGTGCAGCACCGGCTGGTACGACATTGGCGGCACCTCGCTGGCCTGCCCGCAGTTCGCCGCGCTGGTCGCCATCGCCGACCAGATCAACGGCGGCGGCCTGGGGCTGATCAATCCCGCGCTCTACCGCATCGGCAGCGACCCGGCGCGCTACGCCAGCGACTTCTTCGACATCACCACCGGCAACAACACCGCCGATCCCTCGATTGCCGGCTATCCCGCGACGACGGGCTGGGATCCGGTGACGGGCCTCGGCACGCCCAACGCCGCGAACCTGGTGCCGGATCTCGTCAAGGCCGCTCACGGCCAGTAAGCGCCGGTAGCCATCACACGTTGCCCGGTGACAACAGAGGAGGGGCGCCGAACTGGCGCCCCTCTTCACTTCATCCTAACTCCGTCGCCGAGATTCGCCTCCTTTGCCAGCTTCCCTCTTGTGCTTCACAAGCTCAACAGGTATACTTCACTCACGCAAACAGCAGAGGGACGGTGCCACACGGTTTCCGGT
>JAICVS010000059.1 GCA_025935195.1 Ktedonobacterales bacterium | reverse complement strand
TGAAGTAGTCGGCCAGGTAGAACTGGATCTGCATCAGGCCCACGCCGCCGTCGCATGCCGATCACACTGACGCGCCACTGGTGGATGCGCCGGCCGATGAGCTTTGGCAGCTATCCCGCCGGATACCGCCCCGACGCGATGGCGTAGCCAGGCGCACCGACCGAGTAGCTCCATACCTCGTCGTTGCCAGGGCAGCCCGGCTCGTCCAGCGTGTCGCCGCTCACCGGCCGCCACGCCAAGCGCCTGATCACAGTCGTTCATCTCCGGCACGCCCTGGAGCCGGTACGCCCTATCCGACCCATTCGCCAGCGTCATCCGCGCCGCCACCAGGTCACTCAGGAAATACGGACTCGGTGTGACGCGCAGCGAGAGCGTCAGCCCATCCGCCGTCGCCGTCGCCGACGGCCCACCCGCCGTCAGCGCCGCCCCATTCGGCCCCACCGTGGCATCCGGCGACCCGCGTAGCGCGAACAGCCCCACGAGCGCAAGCACGACCACGCCCGCCACACCCACCACCTCTCCTCGCCGCGACAACAGCCGGCCCCACCGCCACCCACGTTGGCTCTCCATGACGCCTCGCCCTCTCTCTACCCCATCATGGCATGAGGCCATGCTCATATCGTATCGGCACACTTGCTCCCCGAACCAACCGGCGCCGCTCTCGCTGTTCCCATGCCTTGGCCTAACTGTTAGTCACATCACGGTCCGATACAGGCTCGCAACCGGCGATCCACTGCACCTTCACCTCTCCACCTTGCATCTGGCGCCTGCCCGGTGTATCCTCTGGCATCATGTATGACGGTGGAGACGATAGAGGTGGATGAGGAGGTGGATCGTGGAGGAGTCTCGCGCCGCCACCGTGCTGCTGGTGGATGACAACGTCGAGCTGTTGGACTTGCTCGCCCGCTCACTCCAGCACTTCGGCCGCTTCACCGTCGTGCGCGCCGCCGATGGCGTCGAAGGCCTCGAACGCGCCCTCACCCTCCGGCCCGACTGCATCATCGCCGACGTCCGCATGCCTGCCCTCGACGGCTACCAGCTCGTGCGCGCCCTGCGCGGCGACCCCACCTCGGCCGGCATCCCCGTCATCATGCTCACCGCGCTCGCTCAGGACGGCCAGCGCCTCGGCGGACTGCTCTCCGGCGCCGACCGCTACCTCGTCAAGCCCGTCAAGATTCAAGACCTTATCACCGCCATCCACGACACCATCGGCATCAGCCAGACCGAGCGTGACCGTCGCATGCGCGCCCTCGTCGAGGGGTACGACGAGCGCGAAGAAAGAGGTCTGGCATGAACCTGGCCGCATCCTCTCTCACCGAAGCTGAGCGCGCCGAATACCTCTCCTACGAGCGCCAGCGCCGCCGCCGCCTGCTCAGCGTCGTCGTGCCCTTCGGCGTCATCCTTACTGGCATCGCCTTCCTCGTCGCCACGCTCACCTTGATCGCCAACCCGCGCCAGAGCGCCGCCGTCCTCGTCAACGACGCCCTCACGCTCCTGCTCGCCGCCCTCTTCGTCGTCGCCTGGATCTCCCTCCGGCGCGACCACCTCGGCCTCGCCTCCAGCCTCGTCCTTGCCCTCGGCGGCGGCGGCATCCTGCTCACCGTCGCTGTCGCCTGCTTCTCCCAGGGCCTCACTCCGCTCAGCCTCATCCAGGTCGCCTCGCTCAGCACCGTCCTCGTGCTCGTCGGCATGCTCGGCGGCCTGCGCACCATCATTGCCGCCGCGCTCCTGCTCAGCGCCGTCACCGTCAGCATCCTCCTGCTCGCCCCGCGGCCCGGCCCTCTGGACGCCCAGATCGGCCCGCAACTCCCCCTGCTCATCTCCGTCACCGTCACCTATCAATGGGCCGTCGCCGCCTCGATGATCGCCATCTGGGCCACCTATCGCCAGACGCTGCAATCGCTTGGCGTCGCCTTCGCCCGCGCCCAGCGCCTCGACACCCTCAAAGACCAGTTCATCACCCACATCAACCACGAGCTGCGCACGCCGATCATGACCTTGCAGGGCTATATCGAATACCTCCAGCTCGGCCAGAGCTTCCTGCCTCCCGCCGAGCTCGACGCCGCCCTGGCAAAAGCCGGCCGCACCGCCGATACCCTCGTCACGCTGCTCTCCAACGTCCTCGACATCCGCCGCATTGAGGCGCATCAGGACATCCCACCCGCGCCCGTGCGCGTGCGCGACGCGCTGGACGCCGCCCTCGCCCTGATCGATCCCCGCTATGGCGGCGGCGCGCTACGCGATCTCCGCCTCCAGCTCCCCGATGACCTCACCATCTGGGGCGACGCCATCCGCCTCCAGCAGATTCTTACCAACCTGCTCTCCAATGCCCTCAAATACTCGCCGCCCGGCTCGCCCATCGCGATCACCGGCCACGTCCTGCCCGCCGCCGCATCCGCCGTCCTCCGTCGCGGCCCCACCCCCGCCGCACGCGAGCTGGCCGAGATCAGCATCCGCGACTACGGCGAGGGCATCCCGCCCGATCAGGCGCCGCTGCTCTTCAACCGCTTCGTGCGCCTCCCGCGCGACCTCGCCTCCAGCGTCGTCGGTACCGGCCTCGGCCTCTATCTCTGCCGCGTCTTCGCCGAGGCGATGGGCGGCTCCATCGCCGTCGAGAGTTCCGGCATCTCCGGCGAAGGCTCCACGTTCATCCTGCGCCTGCCCACCGCACCCGACGTCTCCATTTCGTCACACGACACCGCTTCAGCCGCTCCCGCCGCCAGTGTTGCTCCCATCCCTAGCCCTGTGTTGGCGAACGGTCGCCCGCCAGCCGCCGGTCGGGGATGAACCAGATCACCGACACACTGGCATAGGCGAGGTACGACAGAATGGGGCTGAAAGGAAACGCCTGGCTGAAGCTCGCCAGCAGCATGCCCAGCGCATAGATGACGATCGAGATCTTGCCCTTGAAATCGCTGCCAATCGCCTGCTCGATGTCGGTCCCTTTGTTGGCGCTGACGATGGTTCTGGTCAGGATGTAGTAGGCGACGCCCGCCAGAAAGCCGATCAATCCGTAGATCACGGCGGGCCACGGTGCCAGAGGATGATCACCGGTCCAGGCTGTGCTCACCGGCACGAGCGAGAGCCAGAAGAGCAGGTGAAGATTCGCCCACATCACGTTGCCGTTGATGGCGCGCGTCGCGCGCAGCAGGTGATGGTGATTGTTCCAGTAGATACCGATGAAGGTGAAGCTCAGCACGTATATCAGGAACTTCGATGTCAGCGACGTGAGCGCTTTGATATCCGCGCCCTCCGGCGGCCTGAGCTCCAGCACCATGATGGTGATGATGACCGCCAGCACGCCGTCGCTGAAGGCTTCCAGGCGTCCGGTGCCGATGAGATTGGGTTTTTGTGGCGCGAGATGGTCGTCTTCCATGCCCGCATTGTGGCACATGCGGCAATGGGCAATGAGCCGTGCCGTTCGTTCCCGCTACCTCTCGTTCCCCGCTGTCGTCTCCGGCCGCACGTACCGCCCCAGCGCAATCGCCAGCACCGTCAGCGCCCAGAGCAGCGCCGCATGCCTCAAGTGCGGCGTCGTGTGGCCGAACGTATCCGCCGAGAGTGGGTGATAGACGCCCGGCGTCAGGTAGTAGAACCCCAGCAGCGCATAGACCAGCGCCACCACGATCGCAAGGTAATACGCGCTCGCGTTCTTCATCGCCGGCCCACCCCCTCGTGACCGGGCGCCATTGCCGCGCTGTCAGATGTCGCGCGGATTTTACCAGCTACCACGGCAGCGTGTACGCGCCCAACGCCAGCGGCAGGAAGAACAGGAAGGAGAGTAGCCCCGCCCCCAGGCAGTAATAGGCGAACGGCGTCAGCCGCCCTATCTGGAAATACCGCGTTAGGAAGCGCACGCTCAGCCACGCCGCCGCCAGCGCCACGAAGAACCCGACCACCGCCGCGATCTGCGTCGCCCGGTCCACATGCAGCAGCTTCGGCACCTCCAGCAGCGCCGCCGCCCCGATCACTGGCGTCGCCAGCAGGAACGTGAAGCGTAGCGCCTCCTCGTGGCTCAGCTTCGCCCGCATGCTCGCCGCCATCGTGACGCCGGAGCGCGAGATGCCGGGGATGAGCGCCGCCGCCTGCGCCAGCCCGATGAAGAACGCCTGCGCGAAGTTCATATCGTCAATGCGCAGGAACGCCGACTCTTGCTTCACCCGATCCACGCCCCGCGGCTCCTGCCGCTGGCGCAGCCGCTCCGCCCCCAGCAGGATCGCCCCATTGAGAAAGAGGAACGCCGCCGGCAGCAGCGGCACCGGGTTGGCGAAGAAGACGCGCTCCACCGGCTTTTCCAGCAGCAGGCCCAGCAACCCCACTGGGATCGTTCCCACGATCAGCAGCCAGATCGTCTTGCCCTGCGGGTCCGCGTCCAGCCGCCGCGCCGCCGCCGTTTTGAAGAACGCGCGCACCAGCGCCACCCAGTCGCGCCAGTAGAAGAACAGCAGTGCCACCGCCGTTCCCAGATGCAGCGTCACTACGATCGGCAGGAAGCTCTCCCGCGTGACGAGGTTGCCCCAGTCGAGGATGCCCGGCACGATCACCGTATGTCCCAGGCTGCTGACGGGGAAGAGCTCCGCCACCCCCTGCAGCAGCCCCAGCACGATCACCTTGATCAAGAGATCCATCGTCGCCCCAATCCCCCTCATGACGACCATACCGTGACGCCGGAGCGGCGGGCATGCCCAGCTACCCGCCGCCTATCCCCGCGGATCGCGCTAGCTCTTCGGACACTTGGCCGGATCGAGATACTGCGCCTTCAGCGCCTCGAAGTCATCGGCATTCGCGGCGTAGTGCGTCGCGTTGCCCTTGCAGACCTCGTTCAGGAAGTAGAAGAACTTCGTTGACCCGTCCGGGTTCGGGTAGGCCGCCGCTTTGAGCACATCCCAACCGGGAGACGAGATCGGCCCCGGCGGCAGCCCTTCCTGCGTATAGGTGTTGTAGGCGTTGGTCGGCGCGATGTTGCCACCGGAGTCATCCAACGCTGCCCAATACGCGCCGTCCAGGCCGAGCTTCGCCTCTGTGTCGCGCGCGTACTGCACCGTCGGGTCGGCTCCCAGGTTCAGGCCGAGGTCGCTGGGCACCTTGCCCAGGATATGCAGGTAGCGGTTGTAATACACGTCGGTGATGCCCTGGATGTCCTTCGCGTCGTTCAGGCTCGGTATCTCGCGCATCGCGATCGAGCCAAGGATCAGCGCGTCATACAGCGCCTCCGTGTCGTTCTTCGCCACCGATGGCACGAAATACTTCTGCTCCAGCGCCGTGAACAGGTTGAGCTTGTTCGGGCCGACCGTCACCGCGTGCGCCTTGCACTGCGCCTGATCGTGGATGTAGGCGTCCGGCTTGCCGCCGGCCGGGCCGGGGCAGAGCTGCTCGCCGAACTCGTCCAGCATACGCTTGATCACCACCGTCTCGTCGTCTGTCTTGAGGAAGCGGTAGGTGTCGGGATACAGATAGCCCTCCAGCGCGAACGCGGCTTTTGGCTGCGGCGGCATCACGTACCAATACTGCGACGAGACGGCCGTGCCGTCCAGGAACTTGCCCGTCGTCACGATCTTGATGAAGTTGTCGCTGTTGAACTTCGGCAGCAGCTTCCGCAGACGGAAGGGGTATTGCAGCACGCGCTCCCCTTCGGCAATGCCGTATGCGACATCATCCGGCTTGCCTGTCTGCAGCTTGGCGATGATGGCGTCCATCGTCATGCCGGGCGTCAGCTCATACGTGCCCGTCTCGATGCCTGTGTCGAGGTGCCGGTATTTCGCCAGCAGCTTGAAGAGCTGCGCGTTGCGGATCAGCCCCACCGCCTGTAAGCGGTCGGCCACCTTGGCGGCATTGTCGCCGTCCCGCACCTCGAAATTGATGGAAGCGCTCGCCCCCGGCGCCGCCGGCTGTGTCACCCAGAGCGCCGCCGTCGTGCCGCCGAAGCCACACGCCAGCGCCAGCAGTGCCACGAATAGGGTCAAGACCAGTGCGCCTCTCTTCATCCGCTGTATCTCCTCCCGCTCACCGCCCGGCCGCGTCATCGCCGGCCTCGGTCGGCGCCGGATAGATCGATGGCTCGGCGGCCGCTCGCGCCCGCCGCCGCTCGTTCAGAAACTCCTGCAAGATCACGGCTGCCGCCGCCGCGTCAATGCGCTCGCGTATGCGCTCCGGCCGCACGCCCGCCGCGCGCAGCTGCTCCTCCGCGCGCACCGTCGAGAGCGTCTCGTCGGCGTACGTCAGTGGCACAGCCAGGCGGCGGCGCAGCTGCTCGGCAAACGCTCGCACGCTCTGTGCCTGCCCATGCAGCCGCCCATCGAAGCTGATCGGCAGCCCCACGACCACCAACCCCGCCCCCGCCTCGCGCGCCACGCGCGCGACGGCCTCCAGCGCGGTCGCGGTGGACCGCCGCCGGATGACGCTGTGCGGGCTGGCGAGCAGCTCAGACTCGTCGCTCGTGGCGACGCCGATGCGCGCCTGCCCGACATCCAGAGCTACAATCACCATGGGATCACCATATCAGCATGCGGCGGCGCACCTCACCGATAGCGGCAACTCGTCAAGCGGCCGTCAACGCGACCGGACCCCGCGGCAATTGTATGGCCTGCCCAGCCACCATGACAAGCTCTCGTGCCAGAAGCGGCCCAGCCGCGCCCTCCGGCGCCCAGCCGGAAGTCCTATCCCGGCCGGCGCCAGCTCATCCTCCTGGCCCGACTATGGTAGACTCGTCTGGCGGCACAGGCACCCACACCAAAGGGATGCGGATGCCGCGCCGGCGCCCCGACCGCTTCATGTTCAGAGGCGGCGGGTAGCAGGAGAGGAGTGACTCGTGACGCCCTTCTGGTACGCCATCGTCGCGCTCGCCTGTCTCGCGGGCCTCATCAACTTCGCCCTGGCGGCCGCGCGCCGCAAGCGCGCGACCACCGCCCTCGTGCGCGTCGTCGCCGGCATCATCAGCATCGCCCTCGCCGGTGGCATTCTCTTCGGCAAGGCCATCGCTATCGCCCACCCCTACATCTCCAAAGAGAACGTCTTCATCGGCTTTGGCATCTTCGTCGCCATCGTCTTCTTCGTGCCCAGCTACATCGAGCGCGCGAGCGGCGATCAGCCCAAGGTCTCGATGCAGGAGCGCGCCGCCCGCCCGGTCAACGCCACCGTTCGCCTGCGCGACGCCAGGGCCGGCGACGAGTGGATGAACTAGCGGCCCCGGTTGATCTCCCGTTCGATACTCCAGGGGCGCGGGCCTGAACCGCCGCCCCTTCTTCATGCCACCACATTCCATTTGCGTCCTCCATTCGATAGCGCCGGTTCCCAGCAACAGCAAGAGCGGAGCGAATCATGCCGCGAGTGAGCGAAGCCGAGGTCGCCGCGTACCTGCGCGCCCACCCGCTGCCCGACGGCGCCGCTCCCACCGGCATCCGTGAGCTTGCCGCCGACTTTCCCGGCCAGCGCTTCCGCCTCACCGCCACCGAGGGCGTGAGCTTCATGCTCAAACGCTACGAGCCGGCCGCCGGTGAGGTTGCCCGCCGCGAGGCCGCCGGCTTGCGCCTCGCCGGCGGCATGGGCCTTGGACCGGCCCTTGCCCTGGCGGACGATTCCGGCGCCGCTCTGGGTGGTCCTGTCGTCGTCAGTGAGGAGCCAGCCGGCGCGCGGGTGGATGGCGGGCCGCTCGCCCCCAGCGACGTGCAGGGCTGGCTGCTGCTGCTGCTCACTCTCCACCACCTGCCCCCATCCGCCGCGACACTGCCATCCAGCATGAGCGCGGACGCCGCCGCGTGGTGGCAGCGTACTCAGCCGGCCTGGCAGACCGTCCAGACGCTCTACGCGGACCCGCGCTGCCGTCCACTGACGCGGGCGCTCGCCAGCCTGCACGCCATCGTCGGCGCGCGCCTCGAAGTCCACCGTGGGCTATGGGAGGGGCTGCCGCGCCGGCCCTGCCACGGCAACCCGGTTCCCGCCAACCTGCTGCGTGTGGACGGTCGGCTGATGCTCGTCGAGTGGGACGGCTTCGGCCAGGGCGATCCCGCGATGGAGACGGCCCGCGCCGCCGCCCTCGCCACCCTCACCGGCGAGCTCGACGCCGCGCTGTACGAGCGGCTGCTGGCCGAGTACGCCGCCGGCATGCGCGACCTGCGCGACGCGGGGCTGGAGGAGCGGCTGCGTGTCTTCGCCTCGGTCATCCCACTCAGCTTCTGCTTCACCATGCTCACTCTGCTCGCCCAGGATCGCACGGCCGCGCGCGGCGAGCGCGAGGAGCGCATCGCCCAGGTTGGCCGCGCGCTCACCCGCCTGCGTGAGACGCTCGGCGTGGAGATTGGCACCCCCGCCGAGCTGCTGGCCCCCGTGCGTGCGCTGGCCGGCGTCTAGCCATTCCGGTGGCATCAACCTGAATGCGGGATAGGCCGGCTTCCGCATGCTGCTGTGGGCGGCAAAGTTGACCATTCCAGTCAACTTTGCCGTTTTTGCCGCTTTTCGGTTTTGTGTCGAGGGCGACCTCCTCGCGGATGCTGCATTCAAGCCGGTTTGCCTGGGGCGGCAACGTGACGTTTCGTGTTCTGGGTGGCAAAAACGGCAAGATCGCGGCAAAGAAGTGGCAAGAAACGGCACGGTAGGCGGCAAAAGCGGCAACGTTTGGTGCGAATGTGGAGGTACACATGCCGCTCCGCGCGTGGTTGGATGTGGGGAAGATGGGCGAATTTGCACCTGTATGCGATTGTTAAGGTGCTGGCGCGGCGGAGTGGCCGCGCGGTTATGGAACTAAAATACCATAGAGTGGGCGGGATATCAAGCGGCGCGGGCGCGGTTTGCCGGGTGGGCAAGGGAATCGCGGCTATCACACTGCTTTGCGCTGACTCGTCGTCATTCGTTGGCTCCCCGGCATGAATGCGGTTTGACAATTGAAGACGGACAGACTTCCGTGCGGGCCGGCCGGCGATGGCAATCGCGCCTGGGGGCCGATGGCCGCAACGTCCGCCGTCGCGGACCGCGGAAGCGGCAAGGTGTCCGGAGCAATTGGTAAAAAAGCATCATGCCGGGGCTCATCCCTGGCTTCACACGAGTGGGAATAGTCCGACATCTCAGGCCAAAGCGGTATCACTTCGGCCCCGGCTCGCCGCGCGCGACGAGTGGAGGCAAGGAAGTGGGAGCGCGCCCTGCTGTCATGGCAGGCGTGTCACGCGCGTACCGCGACGACGAGCGCGGCGATGTTGTCCTCGCCGCCGTGCGCGTTGGCGGCACGGATGAGCGCGTCGCAGGCGTCTTGCGGGTGGGGTGTCTCGCGGAGGATGCGGGCAAGCTCGTCGTCGCGGACCATCTCCCACAGACCGTCGGAGCAGAGCAGCAGGCGCATGCCGGGCGCGAGGCGCTGCTCGAAGATATCCACCGGCCCGTCCGGCTCGCCGCCGAGGCTGCGGTAGATCTGGTTGCGCTGCAGGTGAGTGTAGCGCTCCTCGGGGCGGATCAGGCCGCCGGCGATCAGTTGCTCCACGAGCGAATGGTCGCTGGTGATGCGGCGCAGCTCGTCGCCATCCAGCACGTAGGCGCGGCTGTCGCCGGCGTTGGCGATGTAGGCTGTCTCGCCGGCGAGCAGCGCGGCGACCAGCGTGGAACCCATATCCACGCCCTGGTCCGCGTTCAATTGGCAGAGCGCGACGTTGGCCTTGCGCGCGCCATCCACCAGGGCGGCGCGCGCGCCCGACTCATCGCCACCGCCAGCGCCCACGTGGTCGCTGGAGAGCGGCAGGGCGACATTTTGCGCCACGTACTCTACCAGGGTGCGCACGACCAGGCGGCTGGCATCCTGGCCGCGGGCGTGGCCGCCCAGCCCATCGGCGACGACGGCGAGCAGCAGCGACCGCATGCGCGACTCGTGGGCCAGACCGAGCGCCAGCACGCCCAGGCTATCTTCGTTATCTTCACCGGGCCGCGATGCGCCGACATCGGTGGCCGTGCCGTAGATCAGGTGAACGCCGCGCGGGAAGGCGGGCGCCTCACTCAGCTTCGGCGCGATATGATAGGCCCGCGCACCCTGCGTAAACGACCGCTCATCTCCCTCGGTGGCAGCGGTCTCCGCTGGCGCTTTCGCCGCTGCCACAGCGCTGGTTTCCATTGTGTCCGCCGCTTCCGCTGTCGCGCTGGCGGTGTCAGCCGTGGACGCCAGCTGGCGCTCGCGCATCACGTACTCACGCGCCAGCATGTCGGCGCCACACTCACGGCAGAAGCGATCCGATCCGGCGGCGACCTCGTAGCGCGTGCCGCAGGACCAGCAACGCTCGTACCCTTGCAGATCCGTCACGGTGTAGACGTTCTCACCCGCCGCTGGATCGGGCGACGCGGCGATGATCGCCTCCACACGGTAGCGGCCGCCGACGATGATGCTCGGCGGCAGCGGCCAGGGCAAGCCATCCTCCCAGGATTCTCCGGCCACGGCCGCCGGCTCCCGCGCGCCAGATGATACGGGCTTCGCCAGCTCGTCAAGCGCGGGCATGCCAGTCTGGCCGCCGGGGGAACGGCCATAGCCGATGGGTGCGGCCGTCACACGCGGGTCGGCTGGTGGCAAGACCGCGCTCGACTCCACGGTCTCGGCGTCGGCCCAGTCCAACGAGTCTAGAGGCTCACTCTCACCGGCCGGCGGCGCATCCGCTGCGCCGGCGCTCTCACCATCGTCGCGGGCTTGCGACAGCTCGGGAAGCCGGTTGGTGGCGATGACGGCGGGCGCCGCCTCAGCATTTGCCGGTGCCGCTTGTGCGCCGGCTGTGTCCGCGGCGCGTCGCGAATCGTCGCCATCACGCGCATCCGCGCCTTCGTCGAGCGTGCGCGGGACACGTGGCGGCCGCTTGCGCCGGCTCTCGCCGGCGGCGGGCGCGGCGGGCGCGTCTGTCGCGCCCGCGCTCGCCGGCTCCGGCTGGTGGGTGCCGCACGTATTGCAGAACCGGGCGTTGGGGCGCAACTCCGCGCCGCATTGAACGCACTGCATGGCGATCTCCTCTATCGGTATCGGGATGTCTGGGCATGACATGATATGGGCATCGCGCGAATGAATACGGCGCGGGCGCAGTTGGGTCACACGCGCGGGCCGCGCGACATCCGCATCATTAGATACGCTAGATATGCTTGAGCAGGCGGCGGGCCTCGGCATCATGCGGGTCGAGCTCGGCCGCCCGGCGCAGCGCCATGCGCGCCTGCGTCCGTTGCCCGCTGGTGTGATAGGCGAGGCCGAGCAGCTTGCGCGCATCCGCGGAATCCGGCGCCAGACGAGCGGCGGCTTCGAGGACGCGCACGGCCTCCGGTGTGCGCTGGCGGGCGAGCAATGCCCGCCCCAGCTCCAGGTGCGCGGATGGCTCGTCGGGCTGAGCGGCCAGCGCGGCGCGTGCGTGCGTGATCGCCTCGTCCCAGCGGCCGGTGGCGGCGGCGGCGCGACCCAGGCCCACCAGCGCGAGCGCGTCGCCGGGGTTCAGCTCCAGGGCGGCGCGCAGATCGCCTTCCGCCTGGGCGGGCTGGCCGAGATCGAGGCAGGTGAGGCCGAGCAGACGGCAGATATCCGCGTCGCGCGGGTCGAGCTGGCGCGCGCGCGTGAAGGCGATCTGCGCGCGGGCGAGGTCGCCCGCCGCTCTGGCCGCCTCGCCTTCCGCACGCAGGGCCGCGACGGTGGGGCGCAGCTCCGCCGCGTGGCCGTAGGCTACCGCCGCTTCGGCGTGCCGCTCCAATTGGGCGAGCGATTGACCCAGCAGCAGGTAGACGTCGTAGGTGGCGCGGCCCTGGGCGATGGCCGTCTCACACTGGCGGACCGTCATCGCGAAACGGCCGCCGGCAAACGCCTCGGTGGCGCGGCGCACGCTCAGCTCGGCGGTCGTCACGCCGGCGGCAACTGGTGCGGTTGGTTTCGCCGCTCTGCCCGCGACGGCGGAACGGGCGGATGCGCGGGCCGGACGCGCGGCGGATGTGGCGGGTACGGCGGATGCGGCGGCGCTGGCCGCGGAGAGGGCCACGCCGTCGCGAGCGCAGAACCTGGCGCCGCGGCGGTTGAGAAAGCCGCAGCGCGGGCAGGGAATGCCTCCGGCGGTGGCGCTGGTCGCGCGGCGTACCGCGGCGGCGGCGCGGGCGGAGGCCGGAACGGCGACGGCTGGCGAGGGCAGCGTAACGGGCGCGGTGGCGGGGGCGCGTTGCGGCGTGAGCGTGGGAACGATGGGGGCGACGGGACCAAGCAGGGCGCGGCAGCGCACGAGCGCGTCGCGCAGCTCGGCGGCGGTCTGGAAGCGCTCTGTGGGGTTGAGCCGCATCGCGCGGATGACGGCCGCCTCGGTGGCTTCGCCGAGCGCGGGCTGGTGGCGGCGCAGGCTGCCGGGCGCGGGCGTCTCCATCGGCGTTGGCTCGACGCCGGTGAGCAGGTGGAACATCGTCGCGCCGAGGCTGTAGATGTCCGAGCGGGCATCGGTCTGGGCCTGGCCGAGATGCTCCGGCGAGGCGTAGGTCATCGTGCCCAGGTTCTCGGTGTTGCTGAGCTTGCCGTGCTTGTAGGTGCGCGCGATGCCCAGGTCAATCAGGCGCACGTCGCCGCGCGGCGTCACCATGATGTTGCCGGGCTTGAGGTCGCGCATGATGATCGGCGGCTGGCGGCCGTGTAGATACGCCAGCGCCTCGCAGATGCCGATCATCCAGTCCAGCACGTCGCGCTCCGGCAGCGGTCCGTGCGCGCGGGCGAGGCGCTCTTCAAGCGTGGCGCCGGGGATGAACTCCATCACGAAGGAGCGGCGGCCGCCCTCGGTGAAGTCTTCGACAAAGGCGGGCAGGCGCGGGTGCGCGAGGCGGCGCATCAGCGCGATCTCGTCCTCGAAGCGCTTCGCGGCCCAGGCGGCCTCCTCAGCCGGAGCGGCGGGATCGATCAGCAGCTCTTTGAGCGCCCAGACCCGGCCGGGATGCGCGAGGTCTTCGACTTGATAGACGCTGCCCATGCCGCCTTCGCCCGCGCGGGAGAGTACGCGATAGCGCCCACGTAGAACGGTTCCAGCCGTCAGGCCCATAGCGCGCTCGCTCCTCGCCCTCAGCCCTGGCGCTCGACGCAGCGCAGCAGCACGGCGGTGATGTTGTCCTCGCCGCCGTTCTCGTTGGCGCGCTGGATGAGCAGCTCGCAGGCCTCCGTGACGTCGCTGACCTCGCTCAGAATGCTCTCCACCTGTGAATCGCGCACCATCTCCCAGAGGCCGTCGGAGCAGAGCAGCAGCGCGTCGCCGGGCCGGAGCTGTTCGGTGAAGACATCCACCTCCACCTCGGACCTGCCGGCGCCGAGCGAGCGATAGATCAAGTTGCGGTTGGGGTGATCGTAGACCTCGTCACGGTCAATCTGGCCGGCCTCCACGAGCCGCTCGACGAGGGAGTGATCGGTGGTGACGCGCGAGAGTGTGCCATCGCGGAAGAGGTAGGTGCGGCTGTCGCCGACGTTGGCGATGAACGCCTGATCGCCGATGACCAGGGCGGCGGTGACGGTCGAGCCGAGGCCGCGCGCATCGGGGTGCTGCTGGCCGTACTTGACGATCTCCTCGCTGCTGGCCTCGATGGCGGCGCGCAGCTTCTCAGCGTAGTGCTCGACGGCGAGCGATTCGGAGAGCTGCTGTGTCGCGGCGGGGGAGTGCTGTTCCGCGGCGGCCGTGTCTTGCTCCGCATGGTCGTCGTGATCCGCATGATCCGCGTGATCCGCTGTTTCAGCGAGGGGGCGCGTCTTGGCGGGATCGCTCCGGCCGTTGGTGAACTGATTGGCGAGCTGGCCGGCCTTGCGGCCCTTCTTCGGCTTGAGGCGCACGGTGGGCTGCGCGCTCAGCGGCGCCAGCAGCGGCAGCAGCTCCTTGCCGATGGCATCAACGGCGATCTGGCTGGCGATCTCGCCGGCGTGATAGCCGCCCATGCCGTCGGCGACGACGAAGATGCCGGCGGAAAAGGTGTCATTTTGCACGATGTGGGTATAGCAGGCGTCTTCATTCTGCTCGCGCTGCTGGCCGACGTCGGTTTTACAAGCTGCGTTGAGGTGCAGCGCCATGCTGCCCCTCCTCTCGATGAATAGTGGAGTTAGACGGCCCCAAGTGCGTCGAAGGGTGGTTTCGCGTCGCACCGAACGCGAAACGCGCGACATACGCATTGCGCGACGAATATCGCGGCGTATGTACTTGGAGCGCACTATATCACCCGGCACCTGGGCATGCAACCATAGCGCAATCGCTCCTACCGCGCGAGGGAAGCGGGATGTGGGTGTCTCGTCTGGCTCGTCGCGTCCGCCGTCATCAGCGTCTACGAATTGTTGACACCTGGGTTGCGGCGGAGAGGCGTTGGCGCGGGCAACACCCGCCGCGAAGTGTGCGCTACAGGGCGCGCATACGATGTGGACGAGACAACGAAAGGCAGAGGCGCGACACACACCTCTGCCTGATGCATCGCATTCTCATGCATCTCATTGTCGCGCGGGCGCTATGCGCCACTGCTCGCGGCGGCCAGGGCCGGCGCGGCGGCGGCCGCGACCGGCAGCGGGCGGATGCTGACGCGCTTCTTGGTGCGGCTGTCCCACTCGAACTTGACCGTGCCGTCCGTAGTGGCGAAGAGGGTGAAGTCGCGGCCAAGCCCGACATTGGTGCCAGGGTTGAAGCGCGTGCCGCGCTGGCGCACGATAATCGTGCCGGCGCGGACGTACTGCCCATCGAAGCGCTTGACGCCGAGCATCTTCGGTTTGCTGTCGCGGCCGTTGCGCGAGCTGCCGACGCCCTTTTTATGTGCCATTTGCCTGCCATCCGTTCTCTCGCGTGCGCACCAGCAGGGCGCACGAACACGCTACTGGCTATTTCTTCGTGTCCTTGTTCGCGCCCTTGCCGCGCTTGGGCGCGACCGCGGCCGAGGCGTCCGCGGACTCAATCGCGGCCTCGTCGCGGGCGACGGCCGCCGTGTCGCCGACGGCCTCGTCGCGGGCGAGCGCATCAACCACACCACCCAGACGCGACTCGTAGCGGCGCGCGGCCTTGGCGGCCAGGCGTTCGTAGCGCGCGCGCTCGTCGTCGGGAACGAGGCTCTTGCCGTCCGCCTGGATGTCCGTGATGGTCAGGTAGGTGTAATCCTGGCGGTGGCCCTGCGTGCGGCGATAGCGCTTCTTAGACTTGTACTTGAAGACGATGATCTTTTCGCCGCGGCCCTCGCGGGCGATGGTGCCGACCACTTTGGCGCCGGCGACGGTGGGCTGGCCCACCAACGTCTGGCCGTCGGCGGCGACGAGCAGCACCCGATCGAGCGCGATGGAGCTTCCCGGCTCGGCGGGCAGCAGCTCCACCTCGACGGTCTGGCCGGGACTGACGCGGTACTGCTTGCCCCCCGTCTCGATCACTGCGTACATGGCGTGCATAACTCCTGCCCGCTGGATGCGGATCCCCTGGCTAGCCGGAACAAGCGCGCCGCCGGGATCGGCGGCGCGGCAGGCGGCAGCGCGGAGGGAGGCGTGTCGCGGGCGCCACAGCGGCTATTGAACGAAACACAACCTCTAGAGCATACCATTGCGCCGGGAGGGTGTCAAGCATGCTGGGATGGGGGCAAATGTTCAGACTTGGGGGAAGGGAGATTGGAGCAGACGGCGGAATTCGCGCAAGGGGGTGCGGCCCTGGGCCGTCCAGGTGGCGGATGGCGCGCTCGGCGGCGTTGTTGTCGGGGGGGCGCCGCGAACAGTGAGACAGGTGAGCAGTTCGTGCTGAAAATGCCAGAGCCGCCTGGCCGGCGCCCGATAGGGATGCTCCGCTCGCGCCGGCACATTGGCCTTCACGAACGCTGGGGGCGGCGTCTTCTTGGCTGCCAGTTCGGCTTGGCGCCGCAGCGCCTGCGCCAGTTGCTCGGTCAGCCGCCCAATCGGGGGTCTCAGTGCCTCGCTCCGCTGCCGCGGCGCGGCGTTCTCGGCTTGCGCGCACCGTATGCTTCGTCAGTGACCTTGCCCCCACCCTAACAGCAGCGGTCAAGTTTGAACACGTACCGACGCCATTGAGGGGTGATGATGAGTGGAGGAGGCGAGACCAACATTCAGCAAGCCACTGCGTGGGACGGTATAGTCGCCGGGAGGTGATGGCGTGTGAGGCACATGCCTCACCTCCCGGCGAGACGGCGCTACTATTCGCCGGCTTCGTCGGCCATGCGGACGATGCGCGGGGTAAACTTGCCGATGACCTCCACGAGGTCATCCTGGGCGGCGATGATGGCTTCGATATCCTTGTAGGCCTGGGGCGATTCGTCCAGGCCGCCGCCGAGCAGGGTGACGCCGCGCTCGCGCAGGTAGGCGTCGCGGTCGCGCCTGGCGATGGAGCTGATGGCGGCCTTGCGGCTCATCTTGCGGCCGGCGCCGTGGGCCTTGAGAATCTTTCCGCTGAACATGACGTGATGATCTCCTGGGATGTTGAACACCCCATACTACCCAATCATTCGCTTGCGCCGGCCGGCTGGAGCGCGGTCAGCTCCAGGGCGCGCAGCAGCAGCGGCCGGATGTCCTTGCCATCGAGCAAGGCGAAGAGGTACTTCGCGTCGGCGGCGTACGTGGCGCTGACGGCCAGAGCGTACGCCTTGCGGGCGGCGGGGCCGCGCTGGGCAACGTCGCAGGCGTACGGCGCGAGCGGGCCGGAGAAGATCGCGCGCAGGCGAGCCTCCTCCGCATCAACGCTGGAGAGGATGCGTGCGGCGTGCGCGCCGGCCTCGCGCTGGAACTCGTCGGGCAGGTTGAGCAGGAACTCGTCCCAACTGGCGGCGTCGAGCAGCAGGCGGTCGCGGATGTGCGCGGGCGTGCATTCGGTGGCGAGCCGCTGTAGCCAGAGGTAGTCCTCCGTCTTGACTTTGACGCGTAGGCCATTGGCAAAGCGCACCACCCAGCCTTCGATGTTCTTCTCCGTCGCGCGCAACGGCAGTAGTTCGTGCGGATGCGCGACGACGACGCGGCGGGGCAGCCGGAACGCATAGCGGTTGGCGAATCGCTCCAGCTCGTCGTAGCCGTAGTCGTGCCCGTCGAGACGGCGCGCGCCGATCAGGAACAATTCCTCGGTCGCGCCGTAGCGCAGCACCGGCCCTTCGGGATTGTCGGGATAGATGATCTCGAAGAGCAGCGTAACGTCATCGGGCAGACCCGTCAGGTCGTGATGGGCGCGCAGATGCGCCGTGGCCCAGCGAGCCTGTGGACTGATGAAACCGCCGCGCGTGGCGATGGTCGGGCCATCGGTGGCGCGGAATAGGATCGCAAGCGAACCGTCGAGTTTCTCTGTCACCTCGAATGGGCCGGCTGGCAGTGCGTCGAGCCGTGTTTCTGGGCGCTCCTCAAGATTGAAGAACTTCGGGAACGGCAGCGCCCGCAGCGTCGCGGTGGGCCAGTGGACGATCAGGCCGCGGCTGACCAGCTCGACGTCGTTCCACATGCCGCCAAAGACGGCGAGGGGTGTGTAGTTGAAGATGAGCAGGTCGTCCTGGCGGGCGGCGTAGATATTGCCGAGCGCCTTGTACGCCTGAGTGTCGGGCCCGTGGGCGCGGACGGCGGCGAGGATGGCCTGGATGCCGGGGTGGAGCATGCTGTCACCTCCCTTCTCACATGGGTGACGGTGGGGCTAGGACGCGGCTGCGGGATGGCGGAGGGCATGAAAAAGCGCGGAGGTCACTTGGACTCTCCGCGCCTGTGGCCTGCGATGACGGGCTAGCGTCTACCGCCGCCGGACTGCTTGAAGCGACAGGCACGGGTCGTGCCAAAGCATGGATTTTCGAGGCGTTGTATTTGCTGCTGGCACGACATGGCGGCCCTCGCTTTCGGGACGTTGATCCGGTGGGTTGCACTTTATCACATACGAATGGGCGCAAGCAAGGCGAGATTCCGTGAGATTCGGATCGCCAGCGATCAGGTAGCGAAGGCGGCGGTGGCGTCAATGGCGGCGAGGGCCATGTCGAGGCCGAAGCGGGCGCCGTGGCGGTCGGGATCGCCGGCGGGATCGTAGGCGGCGAGGCCGAAGACGCGGATGGGGACGGCGCGGGCGGTGGCGGCGGCGGCTTCGATGAGGCGCTGGCGCGGGGGCCAGTGCGGCGCGGGGGTGTGCGCGCCGGGAACGATGTCCGGCCCGGCAACGTCTACGTCCAGGTGGAGATACCAGGCGGGGGCCGCACCGGCGCGGGCGGCGAGATCGCGTTCGAGGCGGGCGACGCCTGCGGGATCGAGGAGATCAGCGGCGTCGGCGCGGAGGATGGGGTGGCGGGCGAGGGCATCCAGCTCGGCGGGGTCGAGGTCGCTGGCGCCGACGAGGGCGGCGGCCTCGGCGCGAACGGGCTGATCGAGTCCGGCGGCGAGGCGCCAGTCGTCGAGGTCCCAGCCGAGCGCGACGGCGTAGGGCATGCCGCCCCAGAGGCCGGTCAGGGTGGTCTGGGTGGTGTTCATGTCGCCGTGGGCGTCGAACCAGACGATGCCGGCGGCTCCCGCGGCGCGGGCGAGGCCACCGGCGGCGCCGGGGGCGTGGGTGCAGTTGCCCTCCAGCACGAACACGAGATCGGCGCCGTCGCGCAGGGCGGCGCGGACGGCGGCGGAGGCACGGGCGGCGATGCGGCCAAGGTTGGTGACGGTGTCGCGCGTGCGCTCCTCGCGCGGGAAGTCAATCCAGACGGGATCGGAGACGCGGTGGTCGCGGGCGCTGATCTCAGTAATCAGCCCCGCGTCGAGGAAGGCCTGAGGGCCGTTGGCGGCGCCCCAGCGGGCGACATCGGTGGAGAAGGGAACGGCGACGACGGCGATGCGCACGGATGGTGCCTCCTGTTCACGGATTGATGGTCATGGATTCACGGTTGGGCGCTCAGGGGCGGAGACGGCGGCGCGCTCGCGCTCGACCAGGATGCGGCGCAGAATCTTGCCGGAGGCGGTCTTGGGGATCTGGTCGGTGAACTCCAGCCGGCGGATCTTCTTGTGGGGCGCGACACGCGCGGCGACGTAGGCCATGAGGGAGTCGGGGCTGGCGTCTTCGGGCGCGGGAGCAGCTTTGAGGACGACGAAGGCTTTGGGCACCTCGCCGGCCTCCTCGTCGGGGCTGGGGATCACGGCGGCGTCGGCGATGGCGGGATGCGCGAGCAGCAGGGCCTCTAGCTCGGCCGGGGCGACCTGATAGCCCTTGTACTTGATCAGCTCTTTGACGCGATCCACGATGAAGAAGGCGCCGGACTCATCGGCGTAGCCGATGTCGCCGGTATGGAACCAGCCGTCCGGCTCGATGGCGCGCGTGGTGGCTTCGGGGTTGTTGAGGTAGCCAAGCATGATCTGCGGGCCGCGCACGAGCAGCTCGCCTTGCTGGTTTGGCCCCAGCGCGGCGCCGCTGGCGGGATCGATCACCTTGCACTCGGTGTTGGGGACGCAGTGGCCGACGGAGATCACGTCGGGCTTGCCGGGCGCTTCGGTGTTGCCGTGGGTGATGGGGCTGGTCTCGGTGAGGCCGTAGAGCTGCTGGATGGCGCAGCCGAGCCGCGTTTCGCAGGTGCGGGCGACGCTCTCGGCCAGCGGCGCGGCGCCGGTTTCGATCACGCGGTACGACAGGCGATAGTCGTCCACCCGCGGCTGCTTGGCGAGCGCCAGCACCAGCGGCGGCACGAGCAGGGTGCGCGTGACGTGGTGATCCTGGGAAAGCTGGAGGAAGCGGGCGAGATCGAAGCGCGCCATGGTGACGATGGTGGCGCCGCGGGTGAGGCCCATGTGCAGGAAGATCACCCAGGCGGCGATGTGGAAGAAGGGCAAGGCGACCATCAGCGTTTCGTCTTCCGCGACGTGCGTGATCGCGTGAAGCTGGGAGATGTTGGCGACGATGTTGGCGTGGGTGAGCATGACGCCTTTGGGCAGGCCGGTGGTGCCGCTGGAATAGAGCAGCGCGGCGAGGTCGCGGCGCGGCGCGATGGCGACGTCGGGCGGCGCGGCGTCTTCGGCGAGCAGGGCGGCGAAGGGGATGGCGCCGGCGGCTGCGTCCGAGCCGAGCAGGAAGATCGTGCGGATGCCGGCGTCGCGGGCAGCCTCGCTGGCTTTGTCGAGCAGGTCGGGCGCGGTGAGCAGGGAGGAGGCGCGGGCGTCTTTGAGCTGGTAGGCCAGCTCGCGGGCGGTGAAGAGCGGGTTGATGGTGGTGGGGACGGCGCCGAGCGTCCAGAGGGCCAGCAGCGTGATGATGTATTCGGGGCCGTTGGGGCAGTAGAAGGCGAGCACGTCGCCTTTCTGGATGCCGCGCTGCGCCAGGCCGGCGGCGACACGGCGCGTGGCGTCGGCGAGCTGAGCGTAGGTGAAGGTGCGGCCGGTCTCGCCTTCGATCAGCGCGGGCTTCTCGGCCAGGCGCCCGGCGTGTTGTAAGAGGAAGGGCGCGAGGGCAGTGTCGGGGATGGTTACGTCGGGGTAGGGGCTGCGGTGGATCATGTACGCCTCCATCTCATGAACGCTCCCCGGCATGAACGCTCCCCGGCATGAATGCCGGGGGTAATCCCGATAGGGGCAAGTGCGGGCGGCAGGAAGCGTCAGCCGCCGGTGGCGCGGGCGGCGCGGCGAGCCTCTTGCGCCTCGCGGTAGGCGCGCATCACTTCGGCGTGTTCGGGGGATTGCAGGCAGTCTTCCTGGGCGGCGAGCAGCGTTTCCAGGTGCGCGGCGGGGTCGCCGTCGAAGGCGGCGTCTATCTGGCGCTTGGTGTGGCGCAGGGCGGTGAAGGGGATGGCGAGTAGCTCGGCGGCGACGGCCTGAGCGCGCTCATCCAGGGCACCGGTGGGAACGATCTCGTCAATCAGGCCGAGTGCGGCGCCCTCGGCCGGTGTGAAGCGGCGGCCGAGCAAGCTGAGACGCTTGGCGGGTCCGGCGCCGATCAGGCGGGCAAGCCGCAACGGGCCGAGCGCGGCGACGACACCCTCCTTGACGGCGGGGATGCTGAGGACCGCGTCGTCGGTAGCGATGCGCAGGTCGCAGGCGAGGGTGACTTGCAGACCGCCGCCGAGGCAGTAGCCGTGGATGGCGGCGATGGTGATGGCGTCGAGAGCGGCCAGGCCCAGCACACCGCGTTCCCACGTCTCGAACCACTCGCGCGTGAGGCTGCCGGCCGCCAGCTCTTTCACGTCGAGGCCGCTGCAGAAGGCGCGGCCCTCGCCGCTGACGATCACCACATGGATGCCGGGATTGGCGGCGAGATGCTCCGTCGCGGTGACGAGGTCGCGCACCCAGGCCCAGTTGGCGGCGTTGAGCGCCTGGGGCCGGTTGAAGCGCAGGCGGGCGAGCGGGCCGTTCACCTCACAGCGGATGGTTTCAAGCTCCAGTGTCGGCATGGCATGATCTCCTCTCGTGGATGGGTGGGCGGCGTGGCGAGAACGAGAGACAAGCGGGCGACGGGTGGCGAGACCAACCGGTCAGTCTTTGCCCAGGCCGTAGCGGTTGGCGATGGCGACGGCCTCGGTGCGGTTGCCGGCGCCGAGCTTCATCATGATGCTGCTGACGTGGAACTTGACCGTGCGCTCGGTGACGACCAGCTCGGCGGCGATCTCTTTGTTTTGCAGGCCACGCATCAGCAGGCGCAGCACCTCCAGCTCGCGCGTGGTGAGCGATTGGACGGCGCTCTGGGCCTCACTCTGCTCGCTGAAGCGGCGCAGCAGGCGCAGCGCGACGACTGGCTGCAAGAGCGACTGGCCGGCGTGGGCGGCGCGGATGGCCTGGAAGATCTCGTCACGCGGGGCGCCTTTGAGCAGGTAGCCCTGAGCGCCAGCGCGCACGGCGGCGAGGATGCGCTCATCGGCGTCGAAGGCAGTGAAGACGATGACGTGGATGGAGACGCCAGTCTCGCGCAGGCGGCGCAGCGCCTCGACGCCATCCAGATCGGGCATTTCGAGGTCGAGCAGCAGCACATCGGGATGACGCTCGCTCACCAGACGCACGACCTCGGCGCCGGTGCCGGCCTCGGCCACGACATCGAAGTCCGGCTGGGTGCTGAGAATCGCGACGAGGCCGTCGCGCACGACGGGGTGGTCGTCGGCGACGATGATGCGGATCGGCGCGGGCGCGGCGCGGGTGTTGCTCATGCGATCACGACGCCTCATCTATCTCATCGAGCGGGATGGCGATCTCCAGGCAGGTGCCCTCGCCGGGGCAACTGGCGATTTTGAGCGCACCGCAGAGCAGCTTGGCGCGCTCGTTGAGGCCGATCAGGCCATAGTGGCCGGCGCCGACCTCGCCAGGATCGAAGCCGATGCCGTCGTCCTCGACGACGAGGCGCAGGCGGTGCGGGACCGTCTCCAGGCGCAGGCTGACCTGTTGAGCCTCGGCGTGGCGCATGACGTTGGTGAGCGCCTCCTGGGCCATGCGGTAGACGCCGGCCTCGACACGCGGCGGCAGCGGGCGGCTCTCACCGGCGCTCGCGAACACGACAGGCGGATTGCCGGCGGCGCTCCACGACTCGGCGAGGGCGGCCAGCGCCTCCGCCAGCGTGCGGCCTTCCAGCCCGGCGGGGCGCAGGTCTTGCACGGAGCGGCGCGTCTCCTCCAGGTTCTCGCGGGTGAGGGCGAGGGCGTGGCGCACGGTGCGCTGCACGCGGGCCGGGTCGGCGCTGGCGTCGAGCAGGGCGTCGGCGGCTTCGAGCTGGAGCGCGACGGCGGCCATGCCCTGGGCGAGGGTGTCGTGCAGCTCGCGGGCGAGGCGATTGCGCTCTTCGACGGCGCCGAGGCGGGCGCTGGCGCCGAAGAGGCGCGCGCGCTCGATGGCGATGCTGACGAGATCGCCGACGGTGTAGAGCAGGCGCAGGTCGTCTTTGCTCAGCTCGCGCCAGTCGGTGCTGGCGACGTTGAGGACGCCGAGCTGTTTGCCGTGAGCGTAAAGGGGGATGCTGGAGTGGTAGCGCAGGCCGTGGGTGTCGTCCACGAGGCCGCTGAGGCGGCTGCACTTGACGACGTTGACGTTGGCGGCGCCGGCCAGGTCGCCGCTGCGATAGGTGTCGAGGCAGTAGCAGCGGCCGGTCATGCGGGCGGGGTTCTTGGTGAGGGCGCGGGGCAGGTTCTGGGCGGCGGCGAGGTAGGGTTCGCCGGTCTGTTCGTCGAGCAGCCAGATCCAGCCGGTGTTGAGGCTGAGCAGCTCGGCGACCTGGGCGAGGGCAGCACGCAGCGCCTCTTCGAGCTGCACTGAGGCGTTGAGGGCCTGGGCGATGCTGTTGAGGATGGTCAGCTCGCGATTGAGCTGCGCGAGCCGTTCGGTGTCTGAGACGCTGCCCATGTCGCCGCTCCGTGTGAGGGGTGCGTGGTATCACAGTATTGTGATGCCGGCGGGATCGCGCGCCGCGAGGGTCTATATCGGTCCCGCACCGCCATTATACTGCCAGGGATGGGTGTGGCGCTCCGATCCGATCCGATGGACAGGTGAGCGGGATGGCCGCGCCCGGCGGCCCAGGCTATGCGCTTGGATGCGGGCATGGCTGATATGATTGCCGTACTAGCGGATGGCGGGAGGTAAGGAACGACATGCGGGTGGCGCGGCGGGAAGGGAAGGCGATGCCGTCGGCGGGCGAGGGGCGGCAGGCGCCGTTCGCGCGGGTGGCGCCGCTGATCGCGGCGGCGCTCGTGATCGGCGTGGTGGGCGGCTTCGCGCTGGCGGCGACGCTGACGGTGACACGCATGCTGGGGGTGACGGGGCTGTGGTGGGCGGCGGTGGCGCAGGCGCATGGGCATCTCCAGCTCTACGGCTGGGCGGGGGTGTTCGTGCTGGGCGTGGCGCTCCACTTCGTGCCACGGCTGCGCGGCGCGCCGCTCGTGGGCGCCAGGTGGATTCCCGCCATCTTGTGGGCGCAGGTGGGGAGCCTGGCGCTGCGTGCCGTCGGGCAGACGCTGCTGGCGGGAACGGGGAGCGCGCTCTGGGGCGCGGCGCTGCTGTTGAGCGGCGCGCTGGAGGTGGGCGCGCTCGGTGGGGCGGCGGGGCTGCTCGTGGCGACACTGCGGCGCGGGCCGGCGCTGGCGGCGCGTAAGGCGATGCACGCGGTGCTGCCGCTGATCGGGCTGGCGTTGGCGGCGCTGGTGATCGCCTCGCTGGTGAACCTGATCAACGTTGCCCGGCTCACGGGATCGGCGACAGGGCTGATCCCCGGCGGGATGGACGGGCTGAATGTGACGCTGGGGCTGCTGGGGTTCCTGGTGCCGGTGGCGCTGGCGATGTCGGCGCAGGCGCTGCCGATGTACGCGGGCCTCTCGCCGTTCCCGCGGCGGCTGCTCTGGCCGCTGGCAGGCATCTACGGCGCGGGGCTGATCCTGCTGTGTTTCTCGGAGGGCGCGACTGGCGCGCTGGCGCCTGGCACGGCGGCTCGGCTCGGTGGGGCGGGGATGCTGCTGCTGGGGGCGGCGCTGCTGGTATTCGTGGGCGTCTTCGTACGCATGATGGCGCTGCGCGGGCGGCTGCCGAAGAAGGTAGCGGAGCTGGCGCCGTCGCCGGGCGCGGCGGCGGCGACCTATCACCGACATG
>JAICVS010000039.1 GCA_025935195.1 Ktedonobacterales bacterium | reverse complement strand
TCGCCGGCATCATCAGCATCGTGCGTGGCACTTCGTGGAGGGACCAGACAGCATGTTCGAAGACAAGACGCTGCAATGCCGCGAGTGCGGCCAGTCGTTCGAGTTCACCGCCGGGGAGCGGGAGTTCTACCAGTTGAAGGGCCTGCTCAACGAGCCGGGCCGCTGCCCCGATTGCCGCCAGCGCCGGCGGACCCCGATGCCGGGCGGCGAGCGCGCCCCGCGCGAGATGCACTCCATCGTCTGCGCGGAATGCGGCAAGGAGGATCAGGTGCCGTTCCTCCCGCGCAACGACAAACCCGTCTATTGCAGCGAGTGTTTCGAGCAGGTGCGCGTGCGCCGCTGAACGCTGGACGCCGCCATCAGCCCGCCATCGGCCGCCGGGATGATCCGTGCTCGTGTCGCGCCCGTGTCGCGCCCGTGTCGCGCCCGTGTCGCGCCCGCGTGGACGGCGTGGGCGCGCGGTCATTCGCGCCGTCCGCTACCCGGATGGAACGTGTGAGTGCGCAAGCGCACGCGGCATGCTATCATCTACGCGCTGGTGCGCCCGCGCTCATGACAATGGCGTGACAATGGCGTGCCGGGAGAGTGGGAGGATGTGGCGCGGTCCGTGTCGTGCGCGGCCGGGCCGCGGCAGGGAGAGAGGGGAATGGCTGACTCATGACTGTTCGTCATCTCGTGCCGATGTCGCGTCGCAGTGGCGCATGGAGTCGGTACGTCACGCGCCTGTTGTGTACGCTCTGCGCCCTCGCGCTGGCCGTTGCCGTGCCGCTGCTCAGCCCAGCCACGGCGGCCGCGGCCGGCCGGCCGCCGGGTGGCGGCTTCGACGATCCCGTCATCCGCGAGATTGACATCGCCTCACCCGCTGTCGTCCGCATCGCGACGCTCACCACCGGCCACATTGCCTTCACCCTCTGCGGCTCCTCCGCCCCGCTGCCCGAGCCGGCGGGCGGCTTCGTGATGGGCGGTCTTGGCTCCGGCGCCTTCGTCAGCTCCCACGGCGACATCCTCACCGCCGATCACGTGGTGGACATCGCCAAGGCCGACCTCGACACTGAATGGTTCCAAAGCCCTGGGATCGCCGCCGCCATCGCCCAGCTCTTCAACGGCTTCGCGAGCTGCCTCGGCCTGCCGCGCGCGCTGACCGGCGACGACATTCTGGCCGGCTTCGTCCAGGCGGAGGGCATCGCGTTCACCACCCACTACGATCCGCTCCAGCGTCTCGTCTGGCGCAGCACCGCGTTCTCCGGCTTCGTCGGTTCTGGCGGCAGCGCCTCCAGCTACACCAGGGCACTGCTGCCCGTCCAGCACGAATCTGGCACGGTTGTCACGGCCAGCGCGCCCGAAGATGACGATGTGGCCGTACTACATGTTGACCAGACCGACACGCCCAGCATCCCGCTGGATGACGCCTCGACGCTCGCCGTGCAGGATAAGCTGACCGAGATCGGCTTCCCCGGCAACGCCGACCTCGTCTCCCACTTCGACCAGATCGGCGGGCCGGACAGCCTGCTGACACCCTCGGTCAACACGCTGACGGTCAGCGCGCTCAAGCCCAATTTCAACGGCTCGACGCTCATCCTCGTCGCCGGCAATGTTGAGCATGGCGACAGCGGCGGGCCGGCGCTCAACGCCGCCGGCCACCTTGTCGGCGTCGCCAGCTTCGGCGGCGGCACCGATCCCGTCGGCACGTCCTACTTCCGCTCCAGCACGCAGGCCAAGCAACTGCTTGCCGATGCGCGCGTTGACACCGCCCCTGGTGCGTTCCAGACACTCTGGCGCCAGGCATTCCTCGACTACGCCGCCACCGCTCCCGGCCACTGGCACACCGCCGCGCACGAGATGGACGACCTTGCCGCGCGCTATCCGGCTTTCGGCGCGGTGAAACCCTACCGGGACTACGCCGATCAGGCCGCGGCCGCCGAGACGCTTTCGAGCGCCGCCGGCGCCAGCGCCGCCATCCTGATTGCGCTCGTCATCGCCGCCGCCGCGCTGATCGCGCTGGTCGCGCTGATCGTGTTCCTGGTCGCGCGTCGCCGGCGCGCGCGCCGCGCGGCCGTGGCCGCCGCCGTCGCCGCGACACAGCTTCCCGCCGGCTACGCCTACCCATACCCCTCATATCCCTATCCCAACGCCGGTTATGGCGCCCCCTACGGCACCGGCTATGGCTATGCATCGCCCACACCCGTCGCCGTTCCCGTCGGAGCGGGCGCCACCGCCGCGCCGGAGGCCGGATCATCATCCTCACCCGGCGCGAACTCACTCCCATCCTCATCGCCGTCGTCCGTCTCGGCCTTTGGCAGCGGAGTCTCGCCCGCGCCAACGCCACTGCCTCCATCCGTCGCCGCCAGCGCTCCCTGGCAGGTGACCGGCACTGCCAGTCCGGCCGCCGGCTCATCGCTTGATGCGCGCGTCGCCCCCTATGGGTCATTTGGCTCCTATGGATCAGCCGCCCCTTATGGGTCATATGGGCAGAACGACCAGAACGGGCAAAATGGGCAGAGCCTTGCGGGCGCGTGCGCTAATGGGCATCGCATGCCACCCGGTGAGGCGCGCTGCCTGATCTGTGGCGCCCCCCGCGCGGAGACGCCGCCGCGATAGCAGCGCAGCACAGGGGAGCCGCCGCATTGTTGTGCGCGCTCCCCCATCTGCTGCTTTGGGTGTGCCATCATGGTTCTTCGTGCTGGCGGTGGCGCTCGGCAGCGATCCACGAAATGCGCGATAATGTGGCCGTCGCACGGCGGGTAGTGATCGAGCGAAGAGGCGCCCTATGGACGAGACTGGCCTGGCGATCTTCGACGAGGAGCACGCGGAGCAGACCATCCGTCGGGTGTGGCACGACGGTCGCTGGTTCTTTTCCGTCATTGACATCGTGGGCCTCCTCACGGATGCCCCGAAGCCCCGGCAATATTGGTTCGACATGAAGCGGTATGTCCAGGATGAGGGGTTCCGCGAACTGTCGGAACGATGTGTACAGTTGAAGATGCCCTCAGCAGACGGCAAGCAACGCATCACGGACTGTGCCGACTTCTGTACAGTCATGGCTCTGTGCTCCTACTTTCCGGCATGGGGGCGAAGCAGGTACGAGCCAGCGGATGACTATGCGGCGGAGGAGGGCGCCATCGCCGGTGTCTATGCGATCACCAACGAGATCACCCAGGGGCAGTATATTGGAAGCAGTCGCAATATCCCTATGCGCTTCAAGCAACATCTGTCGCTGCTGCGACGAGGCATCCACCACGCCAAGCGGTTGCAGGAGGCATGGGATAGCGCCGGTGCGCCTAGCTTCCAGTTCGAGATTTTGGAGCATGTCGCCGACCCTCGGCTGTTGTCTTCGGTAGAGCAGCGTTATCTCGATACGTCGCAGCCCGTCTACAACAGCGCCGCCCAAGCCTTGAATCACTCCGGTCTCCCATCTGTGTCTCCAGACCAATGGGGCATCGTAGTGGCTGAGTTATTTGATAGCCAGTCTGGGGTTCATAGTCCGCTCCATACTGCCATCAAGGAGGCGATCATGGTAGGTGCGCTACGGCCTGGACCGAACTTTCATTTGCTGCTAGATGCAAAGGCATACGCCTTGGAATCGTGCGGCTGAACGGGAGGGTGGGTGCAGATGAGTCATGACGAGGATACCAGCGCAAGCATCACACTGCCCTTCGATGACGGCAGAGTGGACCGAGCTATTCGCCGCGTGTGGCATGACAACACTTGGTTCTTCTCAGTGGTTGATGTCGTCGGGGTGCTGACGGATAGCCCAAACCCGCGTAATTACTGGAGCATGCTCAAACGCTGGATGGCATATGAGGGCGCCAGTGAAACGTACACAGCATGTGTACAGTTGAAAATGGAGGCGGCCGACGGCAAGCAGCGCCTCACCGACGCGGCCGACGCCGAAACCATCCTGCGGCTCGTCCAGTCGATCCCCTCGCCGAAGGCCGAACCCTTCAAACGCTGGCTGGCCCGCGTCGGCACCGAGCGGCTGCGGGAGATGGAAGACCCAGCGCTCGCCGCTGATCGGCTCCGCAAAGAGTACGAGCGGATGGGCTACTCGGCGGAGTGGATCCGGGCGCGCCTGGAGAACGTGGTGGTGCGCGACGACCTCACCATCGAATGGCAGGAGCGCGGCGCCGCGGAAGGGCGCGAGTTCGCCCTGCTCACTGACACCTTGAGCAAGGGCACCTTCGACTTGACGACGGCCGAGCACAAAACGGTCAAGGGCTTGAAGCCGCGGCTGAACCTGCGCGACTCCATGACGACGCTCGAATTGGTGCTCACCAGCCTCGCCGAGGCGACGGCCACGGCGATCCACCAGGCGCACGACTCGCAGGGGTTCGGGGAGCTACGCCGCGATGCCCACGAGGCGGGGGCCATCGCCGGCTCCGCACGGCGCGACATCGAGGCGGCTACGGGTGATCCCGTTGTGTCGCCGACCAACTACCAGCAGCTCCGTACTGAGCGCCAGCGCGAGCTGCAGCCGCCTCTGTTCGGGGCGCCCGCTGACGGCGGCTAGAGCAACGATGACCCACGGGATGTCGAGGGGAATTCACGTGAGCGCGGCCCAATGGAGCCCGATGGAGGAGCGCGATGCAGCGGGCGTATCCGCTGGCACAACTCTCTGAGATGATCGCCGCCGCGCGGGCGCAGCCGCGTCCGGCGCGCTTGGTGCTGCGCAACACCGAGCGATTCGGGCTGATCCACCTCTATTTCGCTCACGGCCGCCTGGTCCGCGTTGAGGGGCACCGCGAGACACCGCTGCGCAGCCTGGAAGACCTCGCGGCCTGGCGCGTCGGCGCCGTGCGCCGCGATGATGTCGAGGAGCTGCCCGGCGCGCTCGCCGCCGATCCCACCCTCGAAGCCGCGCTTGATTACTCGCTGCGCGTGCTGGAGTCGCACGGCATCTCGCGCGCCATCCGCTCGGTCACACCGCCCGCGCCGCAGCAGGCACAACAGCCGGCGCCGGCAATCAGAGGGACCGCCGGGCCGAGCATGGTCTTCGATCTGGATGCATCGGCGCCCGGCGCGCCGCCGACCGTCACGATGGACGGCCTGCCCGCGCTCGCGGGCGTCGGTCCTCAGGGCGAGTCGATCACGGCCACCGCCGACCGGCTCACCGACCCACAGTGGCAACTGATCGCCATCGCCGTGCGTCAGGTGGTCGAACAGGCGGCGCAGGCCATCGGGCTGACGATGGCCGAGGGGCTGATGCGCCGGGCGCTGGGCCGTGTCGCCACCGTCAAGCCGCCGCTACGCGGCATGGAGCTGGATGCCAGCGGTTGGCTTCGCCTCGCACCCGGCGTCTCGCTCGCCGGCCACAGTCGCTACGAGATCGTCGAAGCCATCGCCGCCTTGCTGGGCAATTTCGAGCTGCGCTGCGCCAGCCTCGTCGGCGCCGAGCGCGCCAAGCAGATCATCACCGCCGCCACCCTGCCGCTCAGCAGTTCTCTCGCCCAGGTCGGCCTCGCCATCTCCGGTTGAGCTGATACTGCTTCGTGCTGAGGTGTTGTCGTTAGTTGGCCTCCTGGCATGAATGCCAGGGGTAATCCCGGTCTTCGAACCGGTCGTGGCAATGACAACAATCCAGAACGAACCCGTATGACCCATGTTTGCTTGTCCCGCGGCCTGGTATGGGACCGCGGAACCGCGACGAGAGCGGGGCGCACACCCTTTTGCGGCTGGGCAGGCTCGTCACTTTGTGCTGTCGGCGCGGAGCGGGGCGAGCGGGGCGCGCAGAGCGGGAGCGGCGATCCGCGCGGCTACCTCTGCTACCAGCACGATCAAGCGATCCACGTCGAACGGCTTGACCAGTCGCACGCAGATGCTGCCGGGGAGATCATCACAGGGCACGGTTTCCAACGCGCGCACGTCCGCGCTCATGAAGACGATGCCGTGCCGTCCGGCCGCCGTATTGGCCTCGTCCAGCACGCGCTCGATCAGCTCGGCGATGGATGGCCCCGGCATACGCAGATCTACCAGCGCCACCAGCGGCTCATTGCTCGCCGTCAGGAGAGCCAGAGTATGGGCGGCGTTCTCGGCCTCCAGCACCGTGTGGCTTTGCATTTCGAGGACATCGCGCATGACCGCGCGAATGTCGGCATCGTCGTCGGCTATCAGCACTCTGGCCATCGTCGCCCCGGTGTGGTCTAGCCAGCCTCGGATGGCCGGCACAGCCACTGCCATCCCGCCGCACGAGTCGCTATTCGATCATGTCCGGCCACAGCGAGTGTACCATGCCAGCAGACGTTATGCAATGGCTGCTCGGCGGAGATCGGCGGGCGGCCGGTGGTTGAAACCGGATTGAGGGTCCGCACGCTGTGGCGCATGGAGACCTGTACACCCGCAATCATGGGTTTCGTGCCGGACGCATCACAGTTTCCCGCGTTGCCGGCCCCACGCTCGCCGCGTATACTGCGCGTATGTGCGCTTCTGAACTGTCCCGTGCCGGCGCGGATATCCACAATACCAAAGCCATCAGCGACAATGACGCCCGCCCGCGCCGTGACCGCGCGACGCGCCGTGTCGAGGCGCTGGTGGCGCGCGCCGGGCGTGAACATGGCCTCTGGGGGCCGGGCGATACACTGGTGGTGGCGGTCTCCGGCGGGCAGGATTCGCTCTGCCTGCTGGGCGCGCTGTTGGCGCTGCGTGAACGGGCGCACCCGGCCGCGCCGGGTGAGCTGATCGTCGCGCACCTGGATCACGGCATGCGCGGAGATGACAGCGCGGCCGACGCCGCCTGGGTCGCCGCCTTCGCCGCGCGGCTGGGCCCGCGCTGCGTGGTGGAGACGGCGGATGCGCGGGCTGATGCGCGGCGGATGCGCCGCTCGCTGGAGGAGGCGGCTCGCCACCTGCGCTACGCCTTCCTGCGGCGTGTGCGCGCGGAGACGGGTGCGGCGGCGATCTGCGTGGGGCATACGCTGGACGACCAGGCTGAGACGATGGTGATGAGCTTTGTGCGCGGCGCGGGGCTGGCGGGGCTGGCCGGCATGGCGTATCTGGAACGCGCTATCGCGCGGCCGCTGCTCGGCGTCACACGGGCGGAGACGTTGGCCTATTGCCTGGCGCGCGGCTGGCAGCCACGGGTAGATCCCAGCAACGCGGATGTCTCGCTGCGCCGCAACCGCGTGCGCCACGAGCTGCTGCCGGCGCTGGCGGCTGTCAATCCCAACATCACGCGCACATTAGTAGACAACGGACAGTTGATCGAGGTGGACGAACGCTATCTGGAGGAGCAGACCGATGCGGCATGGGCGGATGTCGTGCGCAAGGCGGAGGGAGAGCGCATCGCGCTCGCCGTGCCGGAGCTGCGCGCGCTGCCGCTGGCCCTGCGCCATCGCGTGCTGCGCCGCGCCGCCATCGCGCTGATCGGCCACGACCACACGCTCTCCGCGCGCCATGTGCGGGCGCTGGATGCGGCGGTGGTGCGGGTGGCGTCCGGCGCAAGGGTGGCGCTGCCCGGTGGGGTGCGCGCGGTGCGCGAGTACGACCGGCTGATCGTCGCTCGTGTGGCGACGGAGGCAGTGGATGGGATAGATGAAGATACGGCTGTGGGGCGCGAGAGAGATGAGACAGGTGAGGCAGACGAGGCGGTGCCGCTGCCGGTGCCGGGGGTGGTGGAGCTGCCGGCGCTCGGTTGGCGCGTGCGCGCGTGGGTGAGCGAGCGCCCGGCCGGGCTGGAGGCGGATGCGGGGCCGGAGCCGCCAGATGTGCCGTCGTTCTCGCGCGCCAGCGACCTCACCGGCGCGCTAGGGCGCGCGGAGACGCGGGTACACCTGGATGCCGGCGTGGCGGGCGGCGAGCTGTGGGTGCGCGTATGGCGGGCCGGCGACCGCTTCCAGCCGTTGGGGCTGCTCAGCGAGAAGAAGCTGCAAGACGTCTTCGCGGACGCCAAGGTGCCGCGGGCGCTGCGCCGGCGCATCCCGCTGGTGTGCAACCGCGAGCATATCCTGTGGGTCGCGGGGCTGCGTATTGACCACCGCGCCCGCCTCACACGCGAGACATCCGCCGTGCTCGTCTTACAACTGGAACCGCTCGATCTCACTTCCCCTGTCCCTGAGAGAGATGGGATGGGGGGATAGGCCCGCGCAGAGAAAGAAGTATCGCCCATGACCGTCTCCAACAACATGCACGACGACATCGAAGAAGTGTTGATCACCGAAGACGTGCTGCAAGCGCGCGTCACCAGCCTTGCCGCGGCCATCGCCGAGGACTACCGCGGCAAAGACCTGCTGCTGGTGGGCATCCTGCGCGGCGCGATCATGTTCATGGTGGACCTGGCAAAGCGGCTGCCGCTGCCGCTGGACATTGACTTCATGGCGATCAGCAGCTACGGCGACGCCACGGAATCCAGTGGGGTGGTGCGCATCCTGAAAGACCTGGACGAGGATATCGGCGGCAAAGATGTGCTGATCGTGGAGGACATCATTGACACCGGGCTGACGCTGCGCTACCTGATGGAGTACCTGGCGCGGCGCAATCCCGCCAGCCTCACCGTCTGCGCGCTGCTGGACAAGCACAAAGACCGCGACAAGGTGGTCGAGCCGGCTTATCTCGGCTTCCGCATCCCCGACCGCTTCGTGGTCGGCTACGGGCTGGACTACGCGCAGAAGTATCGCAACCTACCCTACATCGGCGTGCTGAAGCCGTCGGTGTACGGCCAGGGCGAGTGAGCGGCGCGGCCATGAATGGGACGCAGTGAGATATAGGCGGCGGCGCGCGTATATACGTGAGGAGCCTTGCCGCCCCGGTCGCGGGACTGCCGTCGTGAGACGCGGATGATGGGATGGGGTTGCGGGCGGATACAGGTGGCTGTGGGGAACGTGTGACAGGGCCAGTGGTGGATGGGAGGCGCGGCATGGCGGAACGGCGACCGAGGCGGCGGCTGCCCTGGGGCAGCCTGGCAATCGCCGTGCTCTGCTTCGCGCTGGGCCTCGCCGTGCTCATCCTGGCGCGGCCGATTGATACCTCGCACGTCATCTTCTCCCCGACACCCGGCGCCGCCACGCTGCCGCCCACCGCCGTCCCGCCCACGCCGACGATCATTCCATCCCCGTCGCTATCGCCAACGGCGCCCCCCGCACAGTAGGGACGCCGGCGCGGCGCGAGAGGAAAGGCGGCTAGCAGCATGCGACACGCGCGCTCCATCGGCGGGATGCCGGCCACTCGGCGCTCCGTGCTGCCCGCGCGGCTGGGGTTGGGCGTGTTGGCCGCGCTGTTGCTGGCGCTGGCAGCCTGCGGCACGGCGGGCAACTCGTCGGGCATCAATCCTGGGCCCAGCGCCACCGCTACATCGGGCGGCTCGCAGGTCACGCCTGCCGCGACCGGCACGCCCGCCGCCACGCGCCACGCCTATCTCTTCTCGCGCGTCGAGTATCCGCTGCAGATCGAGGTCGCGAAGAGCGACACCGTGACGCTCACGCTCGCGCCCAGTGGCGATATCCTCACCGTCACACCCGCGCCGGGCAACGGCGTCGCCACGGTGGGCGCGCCGATCCCGCTGCCGACCGACCTGGAAAACTACCAGGACGTGGGCGCGGCGGTGGAGACGCAGGCGACGGATAACGGGCCGGTCGTCTGGCAGCTCACCAGCCCGCAGCGGCAGTCATTGCTCGCGCCGGCTGGGGCCGGGGCAACCCCGGCTACGCGCCAGTACGCCGGTCAGGTGACGTTCACCTGGCAGGTGCGCGCGGTCGCGGCGGGCCAGAACTCGGCGCGCATCGTCTTGCAGCTCTACTTCGTCTATTTGGACGGCTCGCAGCAATCCGGCGCCATCGAGGTCTCGCAGGCGCCGATCCCGATGGTGGCCGTGGACGCGACGCCGCTCAATACCACGCTGCCGCCGCTCAAGCTGCCGCTGACGGGGCTGACCTGGCTGGCGGGCTTCCTCGCCGTGCTGCGCTTCCTGTATGGCGCGTACAAGACGATCAACGATGTGGCCGAGCCGGTGCGCGACGCGGTGAAGGTGGCCGGCGCCATCCAGACGCGCATGGCCGGTAGTCCTCAGCAGCCGGGACAGCAGCCAATCCAGCGTCAGGCACCGGCGCACCCCTACGCCGCCCCGCCGGATGCGCGGCGCGATGCGCCGGTCAGGCCCGCCGCGCCGCGCGCACTGCCGCCCGATCCGGCTGACTGGCCGACGCTGCGCATGCCGACCGGGCAGCTACAGCCCACACCGCGCCAGCAACGCCCCTGGCCGCCGACGCCGGGCGCGAGCGAGCCGCCGCGACGCTGAGCGCCTAACCCGGATTCTTCACTGGTCCGCGCGGGGAGTCCTCACCCCCCAACCCCTCTCCTCGCAAGGAGAGGGGGAGCCAGGTCCGCTCCACACTGGAGGCTTCCCCTTGGCCCGGACTGATGTGATTTATGAGGCGGACGCGACCTTCCAGAGATAGCCGTCCGGGTCGCTGAAGTAGCCGAAGTAGCCCCATTGGGTGGCGGCCGCTGCCTTCACGATGCCGCCACCGGCCGCCGCGGCCTTGCCCATGACCTCGTCCACCGCCGCACTCGACGGGACGATGTAGTGGAACGAGACGCCCCGGAAGCCGGAGCCTTCGGATGACACGCCGGCGTCTTGCGCCGCTGCCTCGCGCTCGTAGAGGGCCAGCGACGACGATCCCTCACCCAGGTTGATTGACACGAAATTGGGATAGTCCTTGTCGATCGCGCAGCCCAGGCCTTCCCCATAGAACTGCTTCGAGCGGGCGAGATCCTTGACACCGAGCATGATCGCGGTCACTTGCAGAGGCATAGTCGTCTCCCTTCGTACACGTTGCGTTGAACACCTCAACCCGAAAGAGTGACGAAACGCGGCAGCAATGTGTGACCGACCTCATCAGCGGCCTGATGACTCGCCTGTTGCCGGCACCACCCAGAGCGCGTGCGCGGCGTGGGCGGAGACCTCGACCCGCCGGTCGCCCACAGCCAGTGTCACGACGCCCTTGCCGTCCCCACTCTCACCATCGCCATCCGCGGCAGGAGAGACGCGGGCGAGGCGCGTGCCGGGGGTCAGGCCGCGGTCGTGCAGGTACGAGATCAGCTCCTCTTCATCCTCCACCACCTCTGAGACGCAGAGGATGGCGACCGGCTGGCCGGGCGCGGCGCGCGAGAGGCGGAAGGCGCCGCGGTCGGCGAGGTAGCCGCGCGCGTTGGGGACGTAGCCGGGGATGGGGTTGCCGTGCGGGCAGGTGGTGGGCGAGCCGAGCGCCGCCACCACACGCGCCTCGACCGCGCCGGAGATGTGGTGCTCCAGCCGGCAGGCCTCCTCATGCACCTGATGCCACTGCATGCCGAGCATGTCGGTCAGGAAGCGCTCGGTCAGCCGGTGGCGGCGCAGCACCGCCTCGGCCAGCTCCACGCCGCGCGACGTCAGCGTGATCTGCCGGCGGCCGTCCATCTCCACCAGCCCGTCACGCACCAGCCGTTTCAGCGTCTCCGTCACGGTCGGCGGCGCGACGCGGAACTTCTCGGCCAGCCGCGCGCCGATCACTGGCTCGCCCTCCATACCGAGGTTGTAGATCGTCTCCAGATACTCTTCGACGGTCGCGCTGGGGTGCGCGGACGGTGAGGTGGCCGCGCCGGTGGTTTCGTTTGGTGTGGTCAGCCCTGTCTTGCCGTTGCCGCCGATCAACTCCATCTGCCTGCGCCTCCCCGCGCGCGGCCGCCGTCAGCCCGTCAACGCTCGCCGGGCGTGAGCACGCCGTCGTTGATGTCGTAGACCGCGTCGGCCATTGCCGATGCCTGCGGATCGTGGGTGGTGATGATGAAGCTGATGCCGGCCATATGCGCCACGTTGCCCATCAGCTCCAGGATGGCGACGCCCGTATGCGAATCGAGGTTGCCGGTTGGCTCGTCGGCCAGCACGAGGCGCGGCGCATGCACGAGCGCGCGGGCGATGGCGACGCGCTGCTGCTCACCGCCGGAAAGCTCCGGCGCGCGGTGCTTCTCGCGCTCGGCCAGCCCCACCAGCGCCAGCGCCTCATGCGAGCGGCGCTCGCGCTCGGCGCGCGGCGTCTTGGTCAGCCGTAGCGGCACCTCGACATTCTCGCGCGCCGTGAGCGCGGGGACGAGGTGCGCCGATTGGAAGACGAAGCCTAGCTCGCGGCGGCGCATCTCGGTGCGCTGGCGCTCGTTGAGGTGGGCGAGGTCGCGGCCAAAGAGGGTAACCTGCCCGCCGGTCGGATCATCGAGGCCGGCGATCAGGTTGAGTAGCGTGGTCTTGCCGGCGCCGGAGCGGCCGCGAATGGCGACGATCTGCCCCTCGCCGACGGCGAAAGTGACCTGGCGCAGCGCGGTGACGGTGCCGCCACCGACGCGATATTCCTTGACGAGATCATGGACGACCAGCAGCGCGGATGCCGTGGCGGCGCCCTGGCTGGCCCCGGCGAAGCCAAGGCCGGCGTTGGGATCGTTCGCGTTCACCAGGCGCACGCTATGCATCTGCCGCTTCCCACCTTCTATCAGCTAGCTAGCCGGCGGTTGAAACCGCGCCTGGAGGGCGTGCCGCCGCGACGTCCGGCCAAGCCGGACTCGGACACGAGCGCGGCACTGTGGATCGGACGCGCGAAGGCATGCCCGGTTTACTGGGATGGCCGCCCTGGCTCTAGCATACGACACGCGGCAAGCGGAGCGGCGGCGATCAGCCCGGCCGACACCACACCGCTTGTCTGTCACGAGATCGCGCTACTCGCGGATGCGCCGTGGCGGCAGCGGCCGCACGACCGGGTTGGTGCCGAGCGGGCCGTCCTCACGCTTGCGCGGGACGCGCTGGCGCACCAGGAACGAGGGCGCGCGCGCCAGATCGTCCATCTCCAGGTTCACATCGCGGCCGAAGCGGTTGTAGAAGGAGAGCTCGAAGTTCGGCGTCTCGCCTAGCGCGCCATGCGGGCAGACCTCCACGCAGTCGCCGCAGAAGATGCAGCGGTCCAGCGCGAAGTCGTAGCGCACCAACTCGCGCTCGGCCATCATCAGCGAGCCGGTGGGGCAGACCTGCACGCACGCGCCGCACGAGACGCAATCCGTCGAGAAGAGCGAGACGTTGAACGGCGTGGAGACGATGGTGTCGTAGCCGTGACCGAACATGCCATAGCAGTTGGGGCCGATCACGTCGTGGCAGACGCGCACGCACTGGGTGCAATTGATGCACTTGTTGGGGTCACGCAGGATGAAGCTGTGCGAGAGGTCGTAGTCGTAGTCGTGGTAGTCCTCTGGCTCGCCGTCGTGGAAGCGGTTATCCACCAGTCCGAACTCGATACTGTACTTCTGTAGGTCGCACTGGCCGGCGGCCGGGCAGGCGCACTGGAGGCAGCGGCCGGACTCGCGCTCGGCCTGCTCCTGGGTGTAGCCCAGCTCGATCAGGCGGAAGTTGCGCTTGCGGTCCTCGTAGGGCAGCATCGGCATCTTGACCTTCGGCTCGACCGGCTTGTAGGGCACGATGTCGAAGAGGTCCGGCTTGCGCTCCTGGCCCTCGATGCGGCGCGAGACCGCCGCCATCTCCTCGCCACGCAGGTAGGCGTCAATCGAGCGAGAGGCGAGCTTGCCCTGCGCCACGCACTCGATGATGGTGGACGCGCCGAGCTGGCAGTCGCCGCCGGCGAAGACGCCCTGGCGTGCCGTCATGAAGTTGAACGGGTCGGTCTCGATGGTGGTGCGCTTGGACCACTTCACGCCCGACTCCGGCGGCAGCACCTTCTGGTCCGGCTTCTGGCCGATGGCCGGGATGAGCGTGTCGCAGTTGACGACGTACTCGCTGCCAGGGATAGGCACCGGGCGGCGGCGGCCTGAGGCGTCCGGCTCGCCAAGCTGCATGCGCTGGAACTCGACGCCGGTGATGCGCCCCTGCTCGCCGCGCACGATGCCCGATGGCGCGGCGAAGAGCTGTAGGTCGGTGCCCTCGTTCTCGCCGTCCTCCACCTCCTCGAAGGTGGCGCCCATCTCTTTACGACCACGGCGGTAGACCGTATGCACCTTAGCACCCAGGCGCAGCGAGGTGCGCGTGCAGTCGAAGGTGGTGAAGCCGCCGCCGATGACGACGACCTCCCGCGTGTCGTCCACCGGCGTGGGCAGGCCCTGCGTCTTGTCCATCAGGAAGCTGATGGCGTTGACGAAGCCGGGCGCGTCCTCGCCCTCCAGCCCCAGCTCGTTCGAGGTCCAGGCGCCGATGGCGAGGTACACGGCATCGAAGCCCGCGTTGAAGAGGTCGTCCACGGTGAAGTCTTCGCCGAGCTTGACGTTGTACTGCGCGTCCACGCCCAGCTTCCAGACGCCCTCGAACTCCTTGTCCACCATGTCCTTCTGCAAGCGGTACTCCGGGATGCCGTAGCGCAGCATGCCGCCGGCCTGGGGCATCATGTCGAAGACCTTGCAGTAGTGGCCCTGCAGCGCGAGGTAATAGGCGGCGGTCAGGCCGCAGGGGCCGGCGCCGACGATGGCGACCTTCTTGCCGGTCGGCGCCTCTTGCACCCAGGGCGTCGGTGGATCGTCCATACACTGCTCGGCAGCGAAGCCGTGCATGCGGCAGATGGCGATCTCCTCCTCGACCAGGCCGCGGCGGCAGACCTCCTGGCAGGGCGCCGGGCAGGTGAGGCCGAGGATGTAGGGGAAGGGCAGCACCTCTTTGACGAGCCGCGCCGCCTCGCGGTTCTGCCCGCGCGCGATCAGCTCCAGATAGCCGGGGATGTCAATGTGCGTGGGGCAGCCGATCTGGCACGGCGGCTGGCAATAGGCATTGTGGTCCGAGAGCATCATCTCCAGATTGGTCTTGCGGATCTGGGTGAGGCGCTCGGACTTGCTGCGCACCACCATGCCGGGCGCGGCGGGCGTATTGCACGAGGGCAGCGGCCGCTCCGCGCCGTCTATCTCGACCAGGCACATGCGACAGGCGGAGGTCGGCTCCAGCTTCTCGTCGTTGCACAGGTTGGGGATGTCGAGGATGCCGTTGTCCACGGCGACGCTGAGAACGGTCTGGCCCTCGTACGCGCGCATCACACGGCCATCAATCGTGATCTCGAACGACGGCTGGCCGACCTCGTTGCGCGGGAAGGGCTCGACGCCCCGCCCGGCCGCGCGGTCATCGCGGATGGTGACAGCCATGTCTGCCTCGAATCTAGCGTGTATTTCTCGCCTGTAGTAGACAGTCGTGCTACAGCACGTGCTTGGTGACGTAGCGGTGGGCGCGCACGGGGGCGCACTCGCCGGTGGGGCAGTGGCCTTCGAGGTGCGCGCTGAAGTCGTCGGCGAAGTATTTCATCGCCGTGACCACCGGGTGCATCGCGTTCACGCCAAAGCCGCAGAGCGAGCCGTCGGGGATGTAGTGCGCGAACTCTTCGAGCAGCGCCAGATCCCCTTGCACGCCGATGCTGCTGGAGATGCCCTGCAAGGTGCCCGCCACGCGCTTGACGCCCACGCGGCAGGGCACGCACTTGCCGCACGTCTCGCGCGAGAGATACTCGGCGCGCGACATTGCCCAGTGGACGAGGCACGCGCCCACCGGCAGCACCTCGATTACGCTGGAGCCCATGATCGTGCCAGCGTCTTCGAGCGACTCGAAGTCCAGCGGCGTGTTGAGCTGCGCGAGCGGCAACACGCCGCCCTCCATGCCGCCGACGGAGACGGCGCGCGCGCTCGCCTCGCTGGCCGCGATCCCCGCCGCGCGCAGCGCCTCCGCGATGGTCGCACCGACGGCGACCTCCACGACCACGCCCGCGCCGCCCTTCGGACCGATGACGGTGAAGAGCTTGGTGCCGGAGGTGGTGGGGGTGCCGATGCGACGGAAGGCATCGCCGCCGCGTGTGACGATGGCGGGCAGGTTGGCGAGCGTCTCGACGTTCTGCATGATGGTCGGCTTGTCGAAGATGCCGTAGTCGGTGGGGTAGGGCGGGCGCTGCTGCGCCTTCATGGGGCGGCCCTTGAGAATCTGGATGAGCGCCGTTTCCTCGCCGGCCATGAAGCCCATGTCCGCGCCGGCCAGCGTGATCGTGAAGCTGAAGCGCGAGCCGAGCACGCCGCGCCCGACGATGCCATGCTCCTGCGCCTCGCGTAGGGCCTCATGCACCGCATCCGCCACTTCCTGGCGCGCACCGCGCATGAACAGGAACGCCTCGGCGGCGCCCACGGCGTAGGCGGCCAGCGCCATGCCCTCGATCACGAGATGCGGGCTGGAAGAGAGGAGCGTGGAGGCGATCAGCGAGCGCGGATCGGCGTCGTAGGCGTTGCAGATCAGGTATTTGGCGTCCTCGGTGGATTGCGCGACCAGCGCCAGCTTCTCGGCGGTCAGCACGCCCGCGCCGCCGCGCCCGCGCAGGCCGGACGCATGCACCTCGGCAAGCACCTGGTCGGGGGACATGGTGGTGACGGCGCGCTGGAGCGCCGTGTAGCCGCCCTGCTCGCGGTAGGCGTCGAACCCAGTCGCCGCCGGGGCGCCCGGCGTACCCAGCAGGTGGAACTGCGTATCAGGCACTCTGCCCCCTCCTGTGGTTGATGTTGCCGTATTTGCCGCGTGTGGCGGGCGACGGGCCGCGCTCCACCTGATCGGCGCGCAGCGCACCGGGAGTCTTGGCGCGCGCTGGCTGGAAGTGCGGGCTGCTGGTGACGATGCCGAAGACATCGCTCAGATCCACGCCGCGCCGCTCCACCACGCGCCAGGCCACGGCCAGGGGCATCGCGCCGTACGCGCGCATCAGCTCGTTGAGAATCTCGGTGAGATCCCAGGCTTCGAGCGAGGCGCGATCCAGGATGGCGTCCGCCGGGGCCAGATCCATCGGCTCCTCCAGGTCGAGCGCGACGGGGGTGAGCGTCGGCGGGGACTCCGGCTTGTCGGGGTAGGCGGTGGCGTAGGGCGAGAGGCGCGGCGTGTAGAAGCCGGCGACGGCGGTTTCGGAGAACCACGGGCGCTGGCGGAAGCGCAGCGTCGGCCGCGCCTCGATGGTGATCGCGCGTGGCGGGCAGATTTTCTCGCAGAGCAGGCACGCCTCGCACTTCAGGTTGAAGGGCGTGTCCTGCCCGTCCTCCTGGATGAGCTGGATGAGGCCGCGGCTGCGCTCCGGCAGCACGCGCTTCTCGTAGGGGTAGAGGCGTGTCACCTTCGGGCGGGTGACGTGACTGAGCGTCAGCCCCAGGCCTTGCAGGATACCTCGCATCGCTCGCTCCTATCGGCGTCGTATCGGCGGCGCGGCCGGCTACTCCGCGCTAGTCCTCGCCCTTGATCTTGAGGCCCTGCTTCTCGATCTTCTCGCGCAGCTTGAGGATGCCCTCGATCAGCGCCTCGGGCCGCGGCGGGCAGCCGGGCACGTACACATCCACCGGCACCAGCGTATCCACGCCCTGCACCGTGTAGTAGCTGTCGTAGAACTCGCCGCCGGAGGTGGCGCACTGGCCCATCGAGAGCACCCACTTGGGATCGGGCATCTGCTCGTAGAGGCGCACCAGGCGCGGGCCCATCTTGGTGCAGACGGTGCCGGCGACGATCATCAGGTCGGCCTGGCGCGGGCTGGAGCGGAAGACCTCGGAGCCGAAGCGGGCGAGATCGTAGTGGCTTTGGGCGGCAGCCATCATCTCGATGGCGCAGCAGGCCAGGCCGTAGCCCAGCGGCCAGATCGAGCGGCTGCGCGCGTAGTTCTGCGCCCATTTGAGCATGTCGGCCAGGCTCGTCATGACGACGTTGGCCTCCTGCTGGCCGGCGATGTATTCGGCGGGGGTGCGCGGTGGGTAGACGGGCAGCGTTTTGCCGCGCCGTGGAGCGTTGGTGCTCATCGTGTCGTTTGGTCCCTTCTGCCGCGCCAGGAAGGTCGCGCTGCGTGTCTCGCGCGGTCGCCGCCCAGGTCGGTCGCATATGGCATGCCGTGCTGGGGTCTAGGGCGCATCGCGTGGAAGATCAGGCGGCGTCACTGGCGCTTGTGAGGTGCGCGAGTGTTTTGGATGCCTGGAAGTCGCGATCCATCTTCGATTATAGCATGGCCGGAACGGTGACGCTACGCTGCTACGATGGCGGCCCATCGGCGTTACGAGGTCGCGGCCGGCGCCGGGACCACAGCGCGGCGTACCAGGCGGCGGCGCACGTAGAGCGCGATCAGGCCAGCGGGAACGATGAAGACGCTGAAAACGAGGAGCCAGATGGCGATGGTGGCGAGCACCTGGGCGAAGGCCAGCGCCGCGCCGAGCGCGTCTTGCAGGATTTGCAGCGGCTGCCACGGCTGATTGCCCGCGCCGGGCGCCGCCGCGCCGAGCGGCGCGAGATTGACTGTCACATCGTAGAACGTCGTCTGGCCGGTCAGGCTGTTCAGATGCGCCTCGATGGACTCGATCTGCCCCTCGACGTCCGTTAGCCGCTGCTCGATGGTCAGCACGTCGCCCAGATTCGTGGCCTGGCTCATCAGCGTGAGCAAACGCTGCTGCTCGCCCTTCAGATTGGTCAGCCGCGACTGCGTATCCACCACATCGCCCGTGACATCCTGGACGGACTCGTGGAGATTGAGCAGCTTACCGTCGTGGGCGGCGGCGTAGCCGGAAAGATAGTGCGAGACCTGCGGGTACAGCGCCGCCCGCACCGAGAACTTGACGGTGACGCTGTATGTGCCGTCGTCGCTCTGCACACGGTCCTGCCCGGCGGTGGTGGCCTTGGTGTCGGTCGTGGTGATCCAGGATTCGATCTCGTCGGCGGTCTTCAGCGTGTCCTTGGCGGCGAGATTGACGTCGAGGCTCTTGATCAGGAATTGCGGGCCGGTGGGCGCCGTGGTCGTCTTGGCGTCCTGGCCGCTTGCGCCGGCCGATGCGGAGGTCTGCCCGCTGCCGAGAACGGAGTGGCTGTCAGACGGCGCGCGGGCGGCGGTGGAGGCGGTGCCGGCGGAGTTGCCGCCGCAGGCCGCGAGCAGCAGCGTGAGTGGGAGGGCCAGCGCGAGCGTGAGCCGGGCAAGCGGACGGGAAGGCAGGTGCGGTCGCATAACGCGGGTGCTCCTTGAGAGAGAATAGGCGGCGGTTTGTCGGTGAGAGGGGAGAAAGTGTGTCGCCTGTTGAGGTTGACGCCGCGGGCGGGCGGTTGGTTCCCATGAGCGCGAAACAGCGCGGGATGTGGATGAGATGTTGCGGTGTCTCTTCCCTCGCGGGCGCGGAGAGGAGGCGGGGGGTGAGGACTTCCGATCAGAGCACCTGCGCGCGCTCGGCCAGCTCACCGCCGGTCAGCCCGGCAAGGTGGCTGGTGTCGTTGAGGCGCATGAGGATGGCATAGCCCTTGGCGCGCAGCTCCAGCTCGGTGAGGGCCGCGTTGTCGCGGCGAAACTGGCCGCGCCGCGCGAGGTCCATGCCCAGCAGATGACAGAGCAGCACCCCCAGCACGCCGCCATGCGTGACCCACAGCACCGCTCCATCCGGGTATTCAGCCCGCCAGCGATCCAACGCGCGCATGATGCGCCCCTGAAAGGCGCGCACCGTCTCGCCGCCCGGCGGCGCGACCTCCACCGCATCCGCCTGCCAGCGCGCGTACGCCTCCGGATGCAGCGCCGCCGCCTCGGCCGGGGTGTAGCCCTCCCATGCGCCCAGCGCCACCTCGCGCAGATTCGCGTCGAAGTGCAGCGGCACGCCGGGATGATGCGCGGCGATGGCCGCGGCGGTCGCACGAGCGCGAGCAAGGTCGGAGCTGACGATAGCGTCCAGATGTTCGCCGGCCAGCCGCTGGGCCAGCGCCTCGGCCTGGGCCGTGCCCAGCGCGCTGAGTCCGGCGTCGGACTGACCGGTGTAGCGTGCCTGGGCGTTGTTGGCGGTCGCGCCGTGGCGCGCAATCAGCAGTCGCATAGCGTTGGCGGCCACAGGTTTATGATCGCTTGCGCGCGCCGCGCTTCGCCGCTTGCAGCCGCGGCCAGCGCGTGTGGTAGTCCGTCGCGCGCTGGAAGGCGTCAGCCACGCGCAGCAGCCGCGCCTCCTCGAAGGAAGGGGCCAGCAGTTGCACGCCGACGGGCAGCCCCTCGCTGAAGCCGCCGGGGATGGAGACGCCGGGGATGCCGGCCAGATTGGCGGGGATGGTGAAGACGTCGTTCAGATACATCGCGTAGGGATCATCAATCTTGGCGCCGATGGCGAAGGCGACGGTGGGCGAGGTCGGACCGATCAGCACGTCGAAGCGCTCGAAGGCGCGGTCGAAGTCCTGCTTGATCAGCGTGCGTGTCTTCTCGGCTTTGAGATAATAGGCGTCGTAGTAGCCGGAGGAGAGGGCGTAGGTGCCGAGCATGATGCGCCGCTTGACCTCCGTGCCGAAGCCCTCGGCGCGCGTGCGCATCACGAAATCAATCAGGCTCTCGGCCTCGCCGCGCGCGGCGAAGCCATACTTCACGCCGTCGTAGCGCGCCAGGTTGGCGCTGCACTCCGCTGGCGCGATGATGTAGTAGGCGGCGACGCCGTAGCGCGTGTGCGGCAGCGAGCATTCGCCTACCTCCGCGCCCAGCGACTTCAGCGTCGCGATAGCCTCATCCACCACCTGGCGCACGCCCGGCTCCGTGCCCTCCACGAAATACTCGGCCGGCACGCCGACGCGCAGGCCGGTGATCTCGCCGGTGAGCGCGGCGGTGTAGTCCGGAACCGGCACATCCACCGAGGTCGAGTCCAGCGGATCATGCCCCGCGATGGCCTGGAGCAGCAGCGCGGCGTCGCGGGCGGAGCGCGCGAAGGGGCCGATCTGGTCCAGCGAGGAGGCGAAGGCGATCAGGCCGAAGCGCGAGACGCGGCCATACGTTGGCTTCAGCGCGACGGTGTTGGTGAGCGCGCCGGGTTGGCGCACCGAGCCGCCGGTATCGGAGCCAAGTCCGCCCATCGCCTCGCCGGCCGCGACCGCCGCCGCCGAGCCGCCGCTGCTGCCGCCGGGAACGCGCGCCAGATCCCATGGATTGCGCGTAGGGAAGAAAGCGGAATTCTCGGTGGAGGAGCCCATCGCGAACTCGTCCATATTGGTCTTGCCGAGCATGACAGCGCCGGCCGCGTTCAGCCTGACCATCACGGTCGCGTCATAAGGCGGGATGAACTGCTCCAGCATCTTCGAGGAACAGGTGGTGGTCACGTCGCGCGTGCAGATCACGTCCTTGATGGCGAGTGGAATGCCGGCGAGCGGGCCGAGCGCCTCGCCCTCGCGGCGGCGCGTGTCAATACGCTCGGCGTCGCGCAGGGCCTGCTGCTCCGTGACGGTGACGAAGGCTTTGACGCTGCCTTCGACCTCGGCGATGCGGTCGAGGTGGGCGCGGGTAAGCTCGACGGCGGAGAGCGCGCCGGAGCGGAGGCGCTCGGATGCCTCGCTGATGGTCAGTTGCCAGAGGTCCGTCACGGCGGTGTTCTCCTCGCTGGATGTATGCGGCCGCCGCGGCCTTTCAGCTGCCGGCGCGCGTGTGAACGGGGCTGCTATTCGTTATCGAGGACGGCGCGCACGCGGATATAGGCGTCTTGATGGGCGGGAGCGCGATCCACGAGCGCCTGGCTATCAGGCCAGGGGTGCGGCTCGTCGGCGCGCATCACGGTGTCAATCGGCAGGATGTGCGCGGTGGCGGGAACGGCGCTGGTGTCCGCCTCGGCGATCACGTTGATGTGGCCGAGAATGGCCGATAGCTGGTCGCGCAGGCGCTCGCGCTCGTCCGCTGTGAGCGCGAGCCGGGCGAGTGTCGCGACATGCTCAACCGTCGCGCGGTCTATGCTCATAGTGCTCTCTCCTCAAGTCGCGCCAGGACTGGCCGGCGCTTCAATCGCTGGCCGTACACCACCCATCACATCAGCCGCGCACCTGGAAGCCGGCGAGCGTGCCATCCGCGGCGCCCCATGCCGTCTCGACCTGCCGCACCTCGGCGGCGCTGGGGCCGCGCTCGAGCCGGCGCAGCAGCTCTTCCAGCGTCGCGCGTGTGCCTTCGGCGACCACCTCCACCGTGCTGTCCGCCAGGTTGCGCGCGTAGCCGCGCAGGCCGAGGGCGAGCGCGTTGCGGCGGGCAAAGTAGCGATAGCCGACGCCCTGCACCTCGCCATGCACGCGCGCCGTCAGGCGAATAGTGCCGCTCTCCCGCTGGGGCGAGGACATATGCGCGTGCCTCCTGGTGTGCCAGATCTGGTGCGCCGGATGAGGATGCCGGATCAGGTGTGCCGACACCGCATGATAGAGCATGGGGGTGCCGCGCCGCAAGGGATGGGAGCGCCCTGGCGTGAGCTCGCCTGGGGCAAGCGCCGAATAGGAGATCAGCTCTCGACGGCGGGGGTGCGGCGGGTGGGTGCGGATGCGCTGGCGGGAGACCGCCGTGCGGCGGCGCGGCGGCGCGGGAACGAGGGGGGACGCGGACCGGTGGCGATGTCGGGGAGCGTGGCGGGCCGGTAAGGTTCGTGGAGCGGATCGGGCGGCAGGGGATGCAGGTTGGCGCGCGGGGCGGACCAAACGTGCTGGTAGCCGGGGGCAAGGCGGCGGCCGGTCTCCCAGTCGCCGAGCCACTGCGGCGGGACGTAGACGAGGAGCTCATGCTCGGTGGGCGGCGGCCAGGATGTGGGCGGGTTCCAGGCACCAGGCGCGAGCACACCGGCGAGCACATCCACAGGCGGCAGTGTGCCGCCGGCGTCGTGGCCGCGCCAGCACACATAGCGCGCGATGATGCTCATGGATGGCTATCCCTTCCGCTCGTTGTCATGTGCCGCTGGCCTGAGATTCTCTCTGGCACGGGTGCAATCGGCAAGGTGACCCGTGGCATCACAGCTTCACGGCCTACTGACAGAGATAGCCTGCCGCAAGCCGCGGGGCTGCAGCCATCGGCCCGTCCCCTTGCCAGACGCGCCCGATGCGGCTAGACTGTCATCCAGTCCTGATGGGGCGGCGTGGGGTGCGGGGCCAGCGCCGGATGGGCGCGGGAGATCGCGGGAGATCGCGGGAGATCGCGGGAGATCGCGGGAGATCGCGGGGGCGACAGGAGATGGTTCTGGAGCCGGTGCGCAAGACCTTCAAGGAGAAGCTGAAGCCCACGCCAGCGCAGGAGCGGGCGCTAGAGGCGGTCCTGTGGCGCTGCCGCACGCTCTACAATGTCGCGCTCGAACAGCGCATGACGTGGCGGCGGCGGGGGCAGGGGGTGAGCGCCACCCGCTTCCAGCAGGAAGTCAAGTTGAAAGCGATCCGTGAGGCGTACCCGGAGGACGCGGCCATCCATTCCCATGTCTTGCAAGACGTGCTCGCCCGGCTGGACAAGACCTATCAGGCGTTCTTCCGCCGGGTGGCGAACGGAGAAAAGCCGGGGTTTCCCCACTTCCAGGGGCACACCCGCTGGCACTCGTTCACCTCCAAGGAGTATGGCAACGGCGCCCGCCTGGATAACGGCGCGCTGGTGCTGGCGAAGATCGGGCGGATCGCGGTGCGCTGGTCGCGGCCCGTGGAAGGCACGATCCAGCCCGTGCCGCCCACCGGCCAGGAGACAGGCATTGACCTGAGGTTGAAGGTGTTTCTCCTCACGGCTGGAGGCGAGGCGGTCGCCAACCCGCGCCATTACCGGAAGGGGGAGAAGGCACTGCGCAAAGCACAGCAGCGCGTCTCCCGCCGGAAGAAAGGGAGTAAACGCCGAGCGAAGGCGGTTGCCATCCTTGCCAAAAAGCATCAGCACGTCCGGCGCCAGCGCCGCGACTTTCACCACAAGACGGCGCGCACGCTCGTGCGGGCGTACGACACGATCTCTGTCGAGGCGATCCAGCCCGCGAACCTGAGTCGCCGTCCCGCACCCAAGCCGGATGGCACCGGGGGCTATCTCCACAACGGAGCCCGTCGCAAGGCCGGCCTCAACAAGAGCATTCACGACGCCGGGTGGCGACAGTTTCTCATGATCCTCACGTTCACGGCAGCATGCGCCGGGAAGCGAGTGGAAGCGGTCGATCCGGCGTACACCAGCCAGGAGTGTTCGGGCTGTGGGGAGCGCATCTTCAAGAGTTTGAGCGTGCGTACCCATGTCTGCACCACCTGTGGCCTGGTGCTGGACCGCGACGAGAACGCGGCCAAGAACATCCAATGGCGCGGACAGCGCCTTCGGGGACTCGCGGGGCTGCCCGCGGGGATGAACGTAGATAGGCGCCGTGGCATGCGGTGAGGAGGGCGGTGTATGGCGGTGGCGAACGGCGGGGGCAGGCTCTGCCCTAATTGCAAGGCGCGGCCCGCGACGACGGAGACGCATTTCGACGAGGTGGTGTTCGCGGACATGCGCGTGGCGAAGGCGTCGCGGATGCGGTCGGCGTACTCGCAGCGCAGCGTGACCAAGTATGGCACGGTGCTGTTGTGCGCGGAGTGCGCGGCGGCGTACCGGCGCAATGTGACGCTGCGCGCCAACGGGCTGCGGTTCATCAATTGGGGCGGGGCCGGGCTGCTGGTGGGGGCGCTGCTGTTCGCCTTCCTCGCCGCCACGTTCCCCAGCCTGACGGACGGCGCGGCGATCATCCTGCCGGCGCTGCCGCTGCTGGCGGCGATTGCGCTGCTGGTGGTGGGCATCGTGATGCGGACGGTTGGCACGATCACGAAGCGTTCGGCGGCACGTTTTGTGTAGGCGGACGCACGGGGAGGCATTCGGAAGGAAGGTAGGCCCGCTATGAGCCGCGTAACTCGCGGTGCGCCCGCCACGCGCCTGGTCGCGGGGCTGCCGGCGACGATTCCGTTTGTGGCGCCGGAGGCGCTGGAGCGGCGAGTTCTTGGCGTCCTCGAAGTTATCGGACTGCTACCTCTATGAGATGAGAGGTGAAGCACAAGCTATCATCAAATTGAGATTTCAACCTATTGCGCAGTTTATCTATACCTGCTAGACTGCCCTTGGATGAGTGTGCGTTTGCCGTCAATAACGGTTGCTCTGAGTAGTGAACGAGCGGCATTTCCGTTCGATGATGCATGCGATTTTCGAAGACTGAGCCAGATCAAAAACCGTGGGTTCGCGGTGATCGAGCTGTATCAGCCTGGTGACGACCACCACTCATATAGTCGACCACTCATAATAGCGGTAAGAGGATTGTATGATTACTTCCCCATTGCGCGTCTTCATCAGCTCAACCACCGATGATCTGGGCGATTGCCGCCAGAAAGTCGCGGAAGTCGTGACGCGGTTGGGGCAGGTCGCTGTGAGCATGAAGACTTTTGGGGCCAGCTCACTCGCGCCAGAAGGCGTATCAGTCGAACGGGTTCGGGAAGCTGAGGTTCTCGTCGGCTTGATCGGATACCGTTACGGTCACGTGCCCGCCGGTTCCAGCAAGTCGGTGACAGAGATGGAGTATGACACGGCGGTTGCCGCGGGGAAGATCGTGCTCATGTATGTGCCGCAGGCGGCCTTCGGGGGATCGCAACAGGCCAGGTCGCCAGCCGTGGATGACAGGGCACTGCGATTTATTGATCGCATCCAACGCGAATCACATACCTGTGGGGCCTACGCTGATCGTGCCGATCTGCCTGGCATTGTGGCAGCCGATTTATATCGTGTCATCACGGGAGGCGCACCGGGCATCATGGCCTATCGCAAAGGGCTGCGAGAATTGCACGGCGGCAACTACGACAGCGCGATCTATGATCTGGGGTGGGCGGTTCACCTGTTGCCCGATGACGGAGCACCTTCGTTCTTGCTGGCGCTCGCGTTGTTACGCGGACGGCGGCCAAGGCGAGTGACGTTGGATGAGATTCGCCGCATTGAGGCGCTTCTCGATGTTTCGGCACGGCTCGCGCCCAGCCGCGCCGTCTTCGCCCTTTGGGGGGTGATTGAGGTGGACTGCTATGTCAGCAACGGATTTCACCATCCCCACGAAGAACGCGCCCGCCAGTTCTGGATGAAGGCGCTCGCCCACAAGCCTGACGCCGACAACTTCGGCTTGATCCGCTGGCTCCAGCCTGAGATCGCCGCGGAGTATCTCGCGCCGTTCATGTAGCCAGCATTCATGTAGCCAGATGCTGTGGAAAGGGGGTGTCGGGCCGTGAGTCGTTCGCGGCTATGCGAACAATCTATGTGGACGGAATGGATGTGCCGACCGCTAGCGGCCGGCATATATAGGTGATGCGCTGATCCACGTGCATGCGCTTCTGTTTGGAAAGGGAGGCCACACATGACTGTCGCTGCCTACACCCCAACCATGGTGACAACTTCACCAGACATGATCACTATGGGACAGATGGAGAACTATTTCGCGGTACAACCGGCCAACCGGCCCAAGGTTGATTTTCCCTTCTGGACGCTCTGGCTCTTCTTCTTTGGCATTGGCGCTCTGGCGGCCAGCGGGCAAAGCGCCTGTTTTTTCCTGCTCGGGCTCATCCTCTGTGGCGGAGGAGGCTTCGCCATCTACAATGCGTACAAGCCAGTGCGAGATTTCGATGCGTTGATAGTGGAGTACAACAATCGCAACACCATCAGCGATGCCGCGTTCGACACATGGCTCGAGTGGCAAGAGGGGCTGGCGCTGGAGCGATCATTCAAGCGGCTCAATCTGGACGACGTGCAACTGCTGGACTACGCGCGGTCACTGGGCTACCCACGACTGGAAGCGCAGTTGAAAGCCCAGCAACCGCAGTTGGAAGCCGAGTTGCGGGCGCGCCATCAGTCTGGGCCAGGCTCAGGCGCGCAAGTGTCTCAATCGCAGGTGAGCGGCGATCCGCGGCTGATCAGAGGTTTCGGGTTTGGCAGGAACCAAAAGGCAACGGCCGGAGGCAAGTTCGACGTGGCGGATCGCCATGTGGGAACAGATGGCATCACCCGCTGGCGTGTCAATGTCTTCATCTGGTTTCTGCCGCAGGAGCAATTGCTCGCGGTCTACAAGTCCGGGGTTGATGCGACCCTCAAGGACCTTGTGACCGATCAGACGCAGGAGTATTTCTACCAGGCCGTCTCGGGGCTTACCACTGAGCAGACGAGATATGAGGAGAGTGGGGTCGCCATCAGCGCCACAACCTTCACGCTCTCGATTGATAGCGGCGAGAAGGTGTCGACACCGGTGCATCCCATCGAAGCGCACATCAAGGTCAAGGATTCGGGGCTGGAGGCCACGGTAAAGAGTCTGCGCGAGCTGCTGCGCACCAAGAAGCAGCAAATGCTGGCCGGAGGTCCCGGCTACGGATACCCGCCAGCGGGCTATCCGCCGGCTGGATATGGCTACCCGCCGTCAGGATATGGCTATCCGCCGTCAGGAGCATATCCGCCGCCGCCGCAGCCGGGCTATCCGCCAGCGGGAGCGTATCCGCCGCCGCCGAGCTATCCGCCGCAGCCGGGCTATCCACCCTATGGCGACCCGTCACTGGGCAATGCGCCAACGCGACCGATGTCACAGCCATCCGGCCCAATGCCGGCGGACAGTATGCCGCCCTGGCAAGCACCTGGCGAGCAACAGCCCTCTGGCTATCCACCGAGCTATCCACCGGCAGGCTATCCATCGGGCTATCCGCAAGGTTATCCCCAGCCCAGCTCGCCACCTCCTGGCGGTTTCGCCAGCGAGCCGGGATCGCCAGATGATCAATCGCATCAGTAGTCACTTCCTGAGGCTACAGATCGGCACGCTCATTCGTCAATCACGGCAGCTCGTGGCAAACTGAACGCTGAACGCGGGAGCGCGTCTTGTCCCCATCCGCGTCTCGTCGTCCACCTCTCCACCTGCTGCCGTGTGCCGTGAACGGATCGTCTGATCAGAGGTGTACCCAATGCTTCCCTCCACACGCCATGGTGTACCCGCGACGCGCCTGGTCGCGGGGCTGCCGGCGACGATCCCGTTTGTGGCGCCGGAGGCGCTGGAGCGGCAGAGCGGCCGGCCCATCGCGCTGCGGCTGGGCGCGAACGAGAGCGTCTTCGGGCCGTCACCGCGCGCCAAGGCGGCGATGAACGCGGCGGTGGAGCGGATCGCGTGGTACGCCGATCCCGAGAACTACGAACTGCGCGCGGCGCTGGCGCGGCATCACGGCGTGGGCGTCGAGCATGTCAGCGTGGGCTGCGGCATTGACGATCTGCTGGGGCTGGTGGTGCGCGCGTATCTGGACGCGGGCGAGACGGCAGTGACGTCGCTGGGCGCGTATCCGACGTTCAACTACCACGTCGCGGGCTACGGCGGGCGGCTGGAGCGCGTGCCGTACCGCGACGACCGCAACGATCTGGAGGCGCTGGCGGAGGCGGCGCGGCGCGTGGGGGCGCGGCTCGCCTTCCTGGCGAACCCCGACAATCCGACCGGCTCCTGGCATACGGCGGCCGATCTCGCCGCGTTCGTGGATGCGCTGCCCGTGGACTGCCTGCTGCTGCTGGACGAGGCGTATGTCGAGTTCGCGCCGGCGGAGGCCGTGCCGCCGCTCGACGTGGCGGACCCGCGCGTGGTCCGGCTGCGCACGTTCTCGAAGGCGCACGGGATGGCGGGGGCGCGCATCGGCTACGCGCTGGCAACGCCGGAGACGATCCAGACGTTCGACAAGATCCGGTTGCACTTCGGCGTCAATCTGGTGGCGCAGGCGGGCGCGCTGGCTTCGCTCGGCGATGCGGCGTATCTGGCGGGCGTGATCGCGGCGGTGGCGGCGGGGCGGGAGGACTACACGCGGCTGGGTGCGGCGCTCGGCATCCCCACACTGCCCGCGGCGACGAACTTCGTCGCGTTCGATGCTGGCGAGCCGGCGCGCGCCCGCGCGCTGCTGGCGGCGCTGGTGGAGCGCGATGTCTTCGTGCGCATGCCTGGCGCTCCGCCGCTGGATCGCCTCGTCCGTGTGACGGTGGGGACGCCGGAGCAGCGCGCACTGTTCGCCACCATCCTGGAAGAGGTCTGGCCGGAGGTGGCCGGTCGCGCGGAGGGGTGAAGACACGTTGCGGGGTGAGCACGTGTAACCATTACGGTTGTTTTGGTGTTCTACCTGATGCCGGATCTACTACGGCCCGGCGGGGATTCATCAGGAGATGGCAATGAGCACCAAGACGACGAAGACGACGGCAGCTGTAGTGCTGGCGGGCGGCGCGACACGGCCAGGAACCGGCGCGTATACGCCGGCGTTCTTGGATGCGGCGCTGTGCGGCGGCGGCGCGTGGGCGCGTGAGGCGCGGCTGGTGGTGGCGCTGGCGGCGCGGCGCGGGGTCAAAGTGGATGAGCAGGCGCTGATCTACAGCGATGTGCATGACCTGCAATCGCTGCGGATGGCGCTGGCGGACGCCGCGTGAGGGTGTGCGCACGGCTGGATATGGCGAAGGTCAGCGGCGGTCGAACTGGCGCGCCAGGGCGGAGAGGCTGAGGTGAACCATGGTCGGGCGGCCGTGGCAGCAGCTCTGGCGCGCGTCGGCGCTTTCGAGCTGACGGATGAGCGCGCGCTGCTCTTCGGGTGAGAGCGTCTGCCCGGCCTTGATGGCGGCTTTGCAGGCGACGTTGGCGAGGGCGTGCTCTTCCCAGGTCTCGCCGTGGCTGGCGGCCTCGGCGTCGGCGCCGGCCAGCGCGATCAGCAGCTCGCGGATGGGCTGCGGACGATCCTGACTGGCGAGAGCGGCGGGGAGCGCGCGCACGAGCATGGCGGTCTCGCCAAACGGTTCGATGGCGAAACCGATAGAGCGCAGGGCATCGAGGTGATCTTCCACGACTTCGCGCTCGGCGGCGGCAAGCTCGACGGGCAGCGGCTGGAGCAAGAGTTGTGAGGCGACGGCGCGCGCGCGCCACTCGGCGATCATACGCTCCAGCAGGATGCGCTCGTGGGCGGCGTGCTGGTCCACCATGTAGACGCCGTCGGGGCCTTCGGTGATGATATAGCTCTGCGAGACCTGGCCGAGCACGCGCAGGATGGGGAGCGCGCGCCCGCCGACGGTCTCGCTTTCGTTGGCATCCGCATCGGCGGCGCCGGGGAGCGCGAAGCCGGGGGTGGGTGTGGGGTCCGCCGGGAGCTGGGGAGAGTCGGTGGGGCCGCGCCAGAGCGGAGTGGGCGTGGGGCTGGAAGGGATGGATGTGGGATCGGGCGGCTGCGCGGGGGTGTCCCAGGATGGGACGGTGAAGGCGGCGGGCGAGACGGCGGGGGCCTCGGCGGTGTCGAGGACGGCGGCACGCACGGCGCGCTGGACGGCGGCGTAGACGCGGCGCTCTTGCAGGAACTTGATCTCAGTTTTGGCGGGATGGACGTTGACATCGAGCAGGGATGGGTCGAGGGTGACGGCGATGACGGCGACGGGATGGCGGCCGGCGAGCAGCAGCGAGTGGTAGGCTTCCTCGACGGCGTAGCTGAGGGTGCGGCTCTGCACCCAGCGGCGGTTGACGAAGAAGGAGAGGGCGTGACGGGTGGATTTGTAGCAGGAGGGGCGGCTGACGTAGCCGGAGACAGCCAACCCCTCAGGAGAGAGGGAGTCGGGGAGGGGGATCATCTGCTCGGCGACGGAGAGGCCGTAGACGGCGACAAGGACGGCGGCGAGGCTGCCATCGCCGGAGGTGGCGAAGACGCGGCGGCCGTCGCTGGTGAGGGTGAAGCGGACTTCGGGGTAGGCGAGGGCGTATTGCTCGACGAGGTGGGCGGCGTGGCCGGTCTCGGTGGAGCGGGTCTTGAGGAACTTGAGGCGGGCGGGGACGGAGGCGAAGAGGTCGCGCACGGTGACGCTGGTGCCTGTGGGCGCTCCGGCGGGAAGAACGTCACCCATTGCGCCTTCGTTCACGGTGAGCTGGGCGGCGGCGGAGGCGTCGCGCGGGCGGCTGGTGAGGGTGACGCGGGCGACGGCGGCGATGCTGGCGAGCGCCTCACCACGAAAGCCAAGCGTGGCGATGCGCTCCAGGTCGTCCAGCGCGCCGATCTTGCTGGTGGCGTGGCGCGCGAAGGCGAGGGGCAGCTCGTTGGCGGGGATGCCGCCGCCGTCATCGCTGACGCGCAGCAGCGTGAGGCCGCCGTTGGTCAGCTCGACCCGGATGGAGCGCGCGCCGGCATCGAGGGCGTTCTCGACCAGCTCTTTGACGACGGAGGCGGGCCGCTCGACGACCTCGCCGGCGGCGATCTTGGCGGCGACATCAGGTGACAAGGGGCGGATGGGCATCGCGGACGCTCCGAGACTAGATTGGCATGCCGATGATAGGTTGGCCTACCAGCGAGCCGGCGGTTGAAACCGCGCCTGAAGGCGTACCGCCACAAAACCTGCCTTCGCAGGTTGGAGACGAACTATCTGCCGTGGGATCGTGCTGTATTGTACCGCACGGCGCGGCACGCGCTGGTTGCCGTTGGGAGGCCTGGCGCGGGCCGGCTGGCATGGGACGTGCGACCCGATGCGATCCGGTTGATACTGCTTTGCGTTGGGTTGGTGTCATGCGTTGGCTCCCGGCATAAATGCCGGGGGTAATCCCGCTTTCAGCAAGCCAATCGTGGCAATGACAGCACTCCGAACAAAGCAGTATGAGTCGTCGTGGCTTGGGGTATGCGGGGGTTGAGCCGTCGCGACGGCGGCGGGCAGATGGAAGGAGCGGTGTGATGCGAGATGACGATTTCGGCCAGGCGGACGAGCAGGCGCGGCCGGGGATGCCTGATCAGGAGGGGGAGCTGGTGGGGCAGCAGGGCGCGAGCCCGTTCCCCGATCAGTATGGGCAGCCGGGTGCGGGGCAATACGATCCGACGGACCCGGATGAGTATGCGCGTGAGCATGGCGAGGGTGGCGAGGGTGGCGGGCCGCAACCGGGCGATGATCCCTATGGGGCGCACAACCCGCGCACGCGCGAGACGGAGGAGCGGGCGCTGGAGGACTTCATCGAGGAGGAGCAGCGGTAGCCGCGATCACGTGAGGCGGTGGCGCTCGGCGGGCATGGCGTTGTGGGTGGTGAGCCGCTCGACCAGCCAGGCTTCGTCGCGGATGGGGACGCCGAGCTTTGCGGCTTTGGCGAGCTTGCTGCCGGGGGCGGCGCCGGCGACCAGGTGGCTGAGCGACTTGCTGACGCTGGCGGCGATCTTGCCGCCGAGGGATTGGATG
>JAICVS010000123.1 GCA_025935195.1 Ktedonobacterales bacterium | reverse complement strand
TCACGCGGAAGCCGTCCATCGCCGCCTCCAGCGCGCGCACCGGATCCACCTCGCAGACGATCACGTTGGCGCCCATGCCGTGCGCCCGTGAGGCCACACCCTTGCCACACCAGCCGTAGCCGATGACGACGAAGTTGCGCCCCCCCAGCAGCAGATTGGTCGCGCGGATGATGGCGCCCACCGTGCTCTGGCCCGTGCCGTAGCGGTTGTCGAAGAGGTGCTTGGTATCGGACTCGTTGACCGCCAGCACCGGGAAGCGCAGCACGCCGTTGGCCTCCATGCTGCGTAGGCGGATCACGCCGGTCGTCGTCTCCTCCAGGCCGGCGATCACGTTGGGGATCAGATCGCGCCGGTCTTTGTGCAGCGAGGAGACGAGGTCGCAGCCGTCGTCCATCGTGAGCTGCGGCGCGTGATCCAGCGCGGCGTGGATGTGCTTGTAGTAGGTCTGCTCGTCCTCGCCCTTGATGGCAAAGGTCGGGATGCCGTCGTTCACTAGCAGCGAGGCGGCCACGTCGTCCTGCGTCGAGAGCGGATTGCTCGCGCAGAGTACGAGGTCGGCGCCGCCGGCCTTGAGCGTCTGCATCAGGTTGGCCGTCTCGGTGGTCACGTGCAGGCAGGCCGAGATGCGCACGCCTTTGAGCGGCTGCTCGCGCGCGAAGCGCTCACGAATCTGCGCCAGCACCGGCATATCCTTGGCAGCCCAGGCGATGCGCGCCTGGCCGCGTTGCGCGAGGGCGAGGTCTTTGACGTCGCCCTTCACGCCCGATGTCGTCGTCATGGCTCTATTCACTCCTTCCCCGGTTGCCGGGGAAGAACGGCGCGGCGCGGATTGTTCCGCATCCCGCGTCCCAATGCGTCAACAGTAGGTGTCTCTATCACGCGAGTCGCGCCGCCGCCGGTAGGCGGCGCCCCGCTCTCCGATACGCTTTTTAGGGGATCGGCCGCGCGCCATCCTTCACCACCGCGAAGCTCGCCGGGTGCCCCGCAATGCGCTCCTCCAGGCGCGAGACAAAGCGGGGGTCACGGCGCCGGTGGCGGCGCGAACGCGGCCGGCTCCCCTTCCGGCCATCTCAACGGCGGAACGGCTCGCGCCTTCCGCCGATGGGTTCAAGCAGCGACAGTGATCACAAGGACTTGCGGAAGCTACTCATGCCAGGAACCCTCGAAGTGGGTGAAGCGCACGAACTCGTCGTAGCGCGCCGCGATACGCTCCGGCGTGAGCGTATGCACGCACTCCAGGCCGAACTCCTCACAGGCGAACGAGCCCATGATGTTGCCGTGGATCAGCGCGCGCCGGTAGTCCGCCGGGGTCAGGTCGCCGGCGGCCTCGATCCGGCTCGCCAGATAGCCCAGGAAACCGCCCGCGAAGGCGTCGCCGGCGCCGGTTGGGTCGCGCACGTCTTCCAGCGGGTAGGCGGGCGCGGCGAAGAACGAGCCGTCCGCGCCGAAGAGCAGCGCGCCGTACGAGCCTTGCTTCACCACCAGCGTGCGCGGGCCCAGGGCAAGGATGGCGCGTGCCGCCGCTCGCAGGTTCGGCGTCTTCACGAAGTCGCGCGCCTCCTCCTCGGCGATCAGCACGAGGTCTACGCCGCGGATCACCTGCTCCAGCGTCTCGCGCGCGGTGTCGATCCAGAGATTCATCGTGTCCAGCGCGCGCAACCGCGATTGCGTCTGCTTCAGCACGTTGAGCTGAAGCTGTGGCTGGATGTTGGCGAGGAAGGTGATCGGCGAGCGGCGGAACTGTTCGGGCAACACGGGATCGAAGTCCGCGAAGACGCCCAGCTTGGTGAAGAGCGTGTCGCGGGTGTTCATGTCCAGGTGGTAGCGGCCGCCCCAGCGGAAGGTCTCGCCCTCCACGGTGCGCATGCCATCCTGGTTGATGTGCCGCTCCGCGAAGTACGCGCGGTAGCGGTCGGGGAAGTCGCCGCCGACCACCGCGACGAGATTGACGCCGGTGTAGAGCGAGGCCGCCATCGAGAAGTACGAGGCCGCGCCCCCCAGCACGTCATCTTGCGCGCCGAACGGCGTCTCAATCGTGTCGAGCGCCACCGAGCCAACAACCGTGATCGCCACATCGCCTCCTGTATTCAACCGTTCGCTCTCACATCTTATGAGCGCCGCGCCCATGCCGCATGTTTCGCGGCGAGCGAATTGCGCCCGTTGGTGGCGCTCACAACGCCACCTCCACCGCACGGCTTGGTGTGCGCATCTCCGCCACGGTCCGCAGGCTCTCCGCGTAGGGTGGCCGGGCGATGCCGCTCTCGGTGAGGATGGCGCTGATGTAGCGCGCGGGTGTCACGTCGAAGGCGGGATTTGCCACGCGCACCCCCTCCGGCGCGACACGCACTCCCCGTATCGTCGTGACCTCATCCGGCGCACGCTCTTCGATGGGGATGGCGTCGCCGTCCGGCCGGGCGAGGTCCACGGTCGAGCGCGGCGCGACGACGTAGAAGGGGACGGCGTGCGCGTGCGCCAGCAGCGCTAGCCCGTAGGTGCCGATCTTGTTGGCCGTGTCGCCGTTGGCCGCGATGCGGTCCGCGCCGACGAAGACCGCACGGACGCCGCCGCGCTTCATGAAATGCGCGGCCATGTTGTCCGTGATCAGCGTGATCGGCACGCCGGCGCGCGCCAACTCCCAGGCGGTGAGCCGCGCGCCCTGCAAGACCGGGCGGGTCTCGTCTACGTAGACGTGCAGCCGCTTGCCGGCGCGGTGCGCGGTGTAGATCGGTGCGAGCGCGGTACCCATCCCGGCCGTCGCCAGCGCGCCAGCGTTGCAGTGCGTCAGCAGTGTGTCGCCGTCCGCGATCAGCTCCGCGCCGAGCCGGCCCATCGCCGCGCAAGCCGCCGCGTCCTCGGCGGCAATCGCGCCCGCCTCGGCCAGCAGCGCATCCGGCAGCTCGCGTACGGAGCCGCCTTCGGCCAGATAGTGATCGGCCACGGCGAGCATGCGCTCCAGCGCCCAGGCCAGGTTTACGGCCGTCGGGCGTGTCGCGCGTAGCGAGGTCGCGTCGTCGCGCAACCGCTCTAGCGCCGCCGTGCCATCAATCCCTCGTGCTTCCGCGATCAGTGCGCGTGCCGCCAGCGCCAGCCCATACGCCGCCGCGACGCCGATGGCCGGCGCCCCGCGCACGCGCAGCGCCCGGATCGCCTCGGCCACCGCATGCTCTGTCGCGCAGGCGATCACCTCGCAGCGGTCCGGCAGCAGTGTCTGGTCAATCAGGCGCAGCGCGCCCGCCGCGTCGTCCCACCAGAGCGCGCGGGGCAGCCCTTCGTCGCTGAACGGGCCTTCGTTGCTCACTGGCGCTCGCCTTCTCATATCGTGTTCGCGGAGATGACGACGGGCATAAAAAAGCCTCTCTCCGTGGAGAGAAGCCGCATCAATCTTCCGGCGGGCTGTGCGCCGCGCCGCTATGATGCCGCTCATCTCTCAGGAGCCGTGAAGGCTCTCTGCCGGAGTTGGCACCGCACAGGGCGCGCGAGGCGCCTGCCGGTTGCCGGGCTTCGTTGGGCCGTCCCCTCCACCCGTCTGGATGAGCGACGGTCGCAGTGCGACCATCGCCTGGATTGTAACACACTACACAACAGCCGCGCCGGGGAGCAAGACGGGCGGCGGGTGAACCCGCGCCTGGGGCCGCTGGCCGCGACATCCGCCATCGCGGACTGGGGGGGAAATCTGTAGGCGACAAAGTTGACTTGGATGGTCAACATTGCCATTTTTGCCGCTTTTCAGCCGTGTGTCGAGGACATCCTCCTCGCGAATGCCGCATTCAAGCGGGTTTGCCGGGATCGGCCACGTGACGTTTCGAGTTCTGGGTGGCAAAAGCGGCAAGAAACGGCAAGAAGTGGCAACGCTTGCGGCAAGAAATGGCAACGTTTGCGGCAAAAGTGGCAACGTTTGGGCGACGGGCGACCCCCTCCATGTCGCGACGCTCATGGCTGCGAATGAGTGAGGCGGCCGTGTTCGCGTCTCTATGCGGTTATTCAGGTACGAGCGAGGCCGGGTGGCCTCGCGCCAATAGAACTAATTTACGATGATATGGGCGAGATGTCAAGGGGATGGTGGCGCGTCTGCTACACTGTTCAGCACATGCTTCGCCGTGGCGAAAAACGGTCCAGAGGCGGGGCTGGCGAGAGGAAGGCATCATGCTGCTGGCGCTTGGAGTCGCGATGGCGCTGCTGGCTGGCGGCATCGTGTTGCTGCTGCGCGGGGCGGACTGGTTCATGGACGGCGTGGGTGATCTGGCGCGTGTGTTGGGGGTGAGCGCGCTGGCGCTTGGCGCTGTGCTGGCGGGGCTGGAGCCGGAGGAGATGCTGACGGCGGCGGTGGCGTCGGGCCGCGGCGCGCCCGATCTGGCGGTGGGCAACGTCATCGGCACCAATGTCACCATCGTGACGCTCGCGCTCGGCCTTGCCGCCCTGATTGCGCCCATCGCCATCTCGCGCGCGGTTCGCCGCCAGGCGCTGCTCGCCACGCTGGTCTCGGCCGTTCCGGTAGGGCTGCTCGTCTTCGGCTTCGTGAGCCGGCTGGCGGGCGCGCTGCTGCTGGCGCTGTTCGTGGGCTACACTCTCGCGCTCCTCCGCGGCGACCGCGCGGCGGTGGCACGCCTGGCCGCGCTGGAAGGCGATGACCACGATGACGATGGTGACGCGGATCAGCGGCGTCCCGCGACGCGCGCGCCCGCGCGCTGGCGACTGGTTGGCGTGACGCTCGCCGGCTTGGTGGCGATGGCCGTTGGCGGGCCGGCGCTGGTGGAAGGCGCGCTGCGGCTGGCCGCGTTGGCGGGCGTCGGCGGGGGCGTGGTGGGGTTGAGCATCGTGTCATTGGGGACGGGGGCCGAGATGATCGCGCTCGGCGTGAGCGCGGCGCGCAAGCGTGCGTCAGATATCCTGGTTGGCGGCATCATCGGCTCGTTCGCCTACAACCTGCTGGTGACGCTGGGCCTGGCGGCGGTGGTGCGCCCGTTGCCCGTGGCTCCTGAGTTCATCCGCCTGGCGCTGCCCATCATGGTCGCGGCGCATCTGGTATTGCTAGGGCTGATCTGGCGCGGGCGGATGGGGCGGATGGCCGGCGCGCTCTTCGTGGCGGCGTACGTGGCCTATCTCGCGCTGGTGGTGATCGCGCGGTGATGGGGAGTCCTCACCCCCCAGCCCCCTCTCCCCGCGGGGCGAAGGGGAGCCAGAGCGCGCCGATATGAGATCAGCCAAGTGGCTGTTCACACATCTCGCTCGCTTGCCGGCGGGATCAGCACGATCTTGCCCACGGTCTGGTCGCGCTCCAAGAGGGCGTGGGCGGCGGCGGCCTCGGCCAGCGGGAACGTGCGACTGATCTCGACGGGGAGCTGCCCGCTGGCGATGTACTGCAACACCGCCCGCCGCGCGCGGGTCGTGCGGTCTGGCGCGTAGAGCATCAGGTTCACGCCGGTGATGGTCTGGCACTTGGTGATCAGCGTCCGGCTCTCCAGCGCGAGAGTCTCGCCACGGAACGCGGAGAAGACGACCATGCGGCCGAAGTCCGCCAGGCACTCCAGGCTGTGCTGCGCCGCGCTGCCGCCGACGCCATCCTGGATGACGTCCACCCCCTGGCCGTAGGTCAGCGCCATGACCCGCTCCACCCAGTGCGGATCGCGCGTGCAGACGGTGACATCCGCGCCGAGCGTGCGCAGATGCTCGAGCTGATCCTCCGCCGGGCTGGTGGCGATCACCATCCGCGCGCCGAGAATCCGCGCCAGCCGCAAACTGAGCCAGCCCAGGCCGCCGGCGGTCGTGTGGATGAGCACGCACTCGTCGCGTTGCAGCCGGCCCGCCTCATGCAGCGTGAGATAGGCGAACGCGCCCTGCATCGGCACGACCGTCGCCGCGGCGAAGCCCACTCCCGCTGGGATGGGCGTGACCTGTTCGGCTGGCGCGACGGCATACTCAGCGTAGCCGCCGCTCACCAGCGCGATCACGCGCGTGCCGATCAGCGGCATCACCACGCCGGGGCCATGCGCGACCACCGTGCCGGCCACCTCCATGCCGAGCGTCAGCGGTAGCGGCAGGGGATGTGGCCCGGTGCCGCGGCGCTCGTCCACGTCGCCATGCGTGACGCTGACCGCCGCCACACGGATGAGCACCTCGTCGTGCCCCGGCCGCGGCGTCTCAATGTCTTCCAGCGCGAGCACGTCCGGCCCACCATGCGCGTGGATGCGTATCGCTTGCATGCTTCGAGCCTATCGTTGGAACGCGCGCGTCGTACACAGTCGTGTGCGGCGCTCAGGCACGGCGATCGCGCCGTGCTCGCGGTTTACAGGGGGAGAGATCGGTTGCCTGGCCGTCTGGAGCGGCGTCCGTCGTCAAGCGCCCTCCGGCCAATCGGCGTCGTATCTACCGTTCATTCGAAATTATAGCATCTTGGGGATGCATGCGCGCATAGGTCATGGAGGTTCGGCCGACTGTGACGATTTTTAGCTGTTGCCAGTTGCTCGCCGTCGCTGGCTCGCGCGGCATCGCTGCCTGGAATATATCTTGCCCACCCCCTCATGGATATGTGACGAGCACATCCACGCTTCCGATAGGAGGGGTATTGATGCGGCAGAACGACGAGCGCCACGATAACCAGCGCGATCAGCGTGATACATCTCAGCCGAGACAGCCGGCCGGCGAGGGCTATGGCGGCGGCACTCCGGGGATGTCTGGTGTCGCTGGGAATATAGCCGGTACCGATGAGATTCAGCAGACCGCGCCGGCCGGTGTGCCAACCGCGCCTGGCACGGGGCAGAATCCCGGCGCGGTGATGAATTCCGGCGCCGCCGGCACGCCCAGCACGCTGAAGATGAGCAACATCCTCGGCACGCCCGGCGGCGTGGGGCAGACGCACGCGCACGGCAACATCGAGGGCGGCACGCCCGGCGTTCCCGGCACGCCGACGCCCGCGCCGATCGGCGGCCAGCTCGAGAGCCGCGAGATACCCGGCGCCGCTGGCCCCACGACGCCTTCCACCGAGCAGCTTGGCCTGGGCGGCACGCCGACGCCCGGCCCATCTGGCGGCAACCCCGATGAAGCGGATGAACCACACTATGGCACGTCCAGCACGCAAGGGCTTGGCGGCGCGCGGCCGACCGGCAACGGCGATGATGCTGACACGCCGTCCGGCACGCTCTCGTCAAGCGGCGGCATAGACTCAGGAGAAGCGGTGGGCGGCGATGATCGGCAGGAGCTGCCGCCCTCGCCCCAGCGCCGCGCGATGGATGCCGCCAGCCCTGGCATGGGCGGCGACGACCCAGCGCATCGTCCCACCCGGCCGCCCATTCCCCAGGCCGCGAGCGACCGCGAGACCTACGCCAGCACAGGCGCCGAATCCAACGCCGGCATCCCGCCTGACCAGCTCTACGGCGCGAACGATCTCGCCGCCGCCAGCCATACGCCGCGCTCTGGCGACGAGGCGGCGACATTGGCGCGCGAGGGACAGGCGGAGGACGCCGCCGACGCACCACCTCCGCCCAAGACGCCCGACCCCTGGGGCGGCACCGTCTCGGAGAGCAAAGCCAACCCGTGATGTGGTCGTTCCCGCTCGTTCCCCGCCCGCCGGCATCACGTGTATTTGCCGGGATGCGGGGCGATGACGCCGTAGCGCGCCGCGCGCAGCGGATCGAGGTAGCCCAGCTCGCGGCTCACTGTCAGCCCATGCCGCTCGCCATCCGCGCTGGTGAGGTAGGGCAGCAATTGACCCTGGAGCGGCTCGCCGCGCTTCAGTCGCTCCAGGTTCTCATCCGCGCGCCGCGCGAGGTATTGGATGCCCGCCGCCGGATCGCGCAGCGCCTGGGTAGTGGCTTCCAGCTCCGCCCGCGCCGCGCCGGGTGTGTCCGCTGCCGCCGGGCGTGTCGCGTCCAGCGCCTCCACTGCCAGCGCCAAGCGCAGCGGCGCGCACGCCTGAGCGGCATTCAGCGGGGCGGGCACGGGCAGTGCGGCGGGAGCGGGCCAGCCGGCGTGCGCGTGATCGCGCAGCCCCACGTGTTCCACCCAGAGCGATTGCCGCAGGCCGCGGGCGAAGTCGTCGTCCAGCACGGCGACGTTCAGCTCGGCGTCGTGGCTCATGCCGCGGCTGTTCAGGTTGGCCGAGCCCGCTGTCGCCCAGCGGTCATCCACGATACCTACCTTGGCGTGGACGTAGATCGGCCGGTAGTGGATGGAGCCGTCCGGCTCGCGCCGTGAGGTCGCCAGCGTGAAGAAGCGCAGCCGTCCCTCGGCCGCCGCGCCCGGCGCGCGCCGCCGCAGCCAGTCCACGCCGCCGTCCGTGTATGCGCGGCCGGCGTTGGGGTGGTCCGGCAGCAGGATCGCCACCGTCACGCCGCGCGCCGCCGCCGCCGCTATTTCCGCGAAGAGCGGCTCCATGTAGTGGCTCTGCCAGCCGAGCCGCAGGGTGTCAATGCCGTTGAAGCCTTCCAGCCAGAGGTATTGGCTTTCCAGGTAGATGAAGCGCCGCGCCTGGCGCAACGCCACCGTGTACGCCTGCACGATGCCGTGGATGCCGGCCGGCGCGAAGCGGTACGTCAGCGCGGGGATGGTGCGGATGATCTGCACACGCGCCGCGCCGCCTGGCAGCTCCGGCCCCGCGCCGCGCGGCAGCTTGCCCGCTTCCTCCGAGCGGATCGCCCGTGTCGTGCTGCCCGCGCCGCCCGTAAGGAAGATCTTCACCAGCCGGCGCAGCGGCGGTGTGACCTGGCGGTAGCGGTCGCGCGGCTCGCGCCCGCTCTCATCCCAGCGCTGCTGGATGTTGCGCTCCACGTCGCGCGCCGGCTCACCCACCAGCGCGATGTGCGCGTCGTGCCAGGGGTGCGCCGAGCGCCCCAGCGCGGAGACGCGCAGCGACGAGGTGAAGGCATGCGCCGGCACGTCCCAGCGGTCGAAGTCACCGTCGTACTCGATGGTCAGGTCCACCCCGCCCACGAACGCGACCGCGCTGTCCACCACAGCGCACTTCTGGTGGAGCGCCTGCGCCATGTGCAGCGGCGAGCGGCTGTTCTTGTCGAGCCGGCAGTGGACGCCGCGCGCCTCCAGCATGCGCCGCTGCGCCGCCGCGTTGTTGGTCATGTGAAACAGGCCGAGCGGGTTGAACGGACCCCAGAGCAGCACATGCACGTCCACGCCGCGCCGCGCCGCGAACCCCAGCACGTCCTTCACGCGCAGCCCGCCCGCGCGCCACAGGCGGATCGCCTCCTCATCCAGCCCGGCCGCGCGCAGCCGCTGGATCAGCGCGAGCTGCGCCGGTGTGCCGTCGCGCCCCGCGCGCAGATCAGCCCCACGCACCATCAGCAGATTCGCCTGCATATCCCAGCCGGCCAGCCAGATGCTCTCGCGCGCCGTCAGGAACGTCGCGCACATCGCCAGCATCGCCGCGCGCCCATCCACCAGCGGCGCCACCGCCTCGGCCACGCGCACCGGCGCATCGCCGCGCGCCCACCACGCGCCCGCTGCCTCCAGGGCCGGGCCACTCATCCGTTCGCGCTGATCGCGCTGATTCGTCGTCACACGCTGCCTCATGTGCATGCCTCGCTCAACCGGCGGTGTCGCGTCCACACGTTTTGCGCCCGCCCTCGTCGTCGCCTTGATAGCACAAACGATGCCTCAGCGCGTCCCCGGCGCGTCGCTGGCGTGCGGCGATGGGGATGGGGGGGATCGCTGGGGATCGCCGGGACTTCGGTACAGGGGGGCTGTACGGCCGGTGGTGGCGCGTGTACCATGCCCCTGAGCCGCGCCGGTCGTATGGCTGGCTCGCGGCGAAAGGTGATATCAGGCGAAGGAGAGGCGAGCCATGACGCACCCGGTTGAGACGGCGGAGCTACGCATCATCCGCGAGCAGGTGCGCGACTACATCACGCAGAACTTCCTGTTCGCGGGCGGTCCACGCCTGGAAGATGACGTGTCACTCTTGGAGCGCGACATCGTGGACGACACTGGCATGCTCGAATTGGTGCTCTTCGTCGAGGAGACCTATGGCCTCAGCGTGCCGGAGGAAGAGCTGCTTCCCGACAACTTCGACACGGTCAACAGCATCGCCGCCTACGTGGTGCGCAAGCTCGATGAATAGGGCGAAGAGCCGGACCTAATACAGCCCGTCGAACGCGATGGCCGCGCCGCCGAGGAGGGCGATCACCGCGATGCTGACCAGCCAGCGCGCGCTACCATGCCGCGCCCGCGCCTCCGCGCTGGTCGTGCGCGCGAGCCACGCGCGTGTGCGCGGCCGTGTCAGCAGCCAGACGATCAGCGGGCTGACGAGCAGCACGACCACCTCGCGCACCAGCAACCCGAACTGACCGTGACCCAGCGCGTCAATCGCCGCGGGGATCTGCACGAGGCCGGTCAGCGGCAGCAGGCTGTTGAACACCAGTTGGACCACCCAGGCCATCTGCCGGCCGCGCCGCATCGCCTCGCCCAGCGCGAACGGCAGCGCCGCCAGTGCCACACTGAGCACCGCCGCCAGCACACGCAGCGCGATCGGGCGGCCCGCGCCGAGGCTGCCCGGACCAGCGCCCACCAGCACGGACAGCCCCACGATCACGATCTGCGCCGCCAGCGCCCAGTCGAACGCCACCGCCGTGCCGATCCCGGCCGGCCCCCGCGGCTCCGTCCCTGCCCCTGCTCCCATGCCCATCCTCGCCCGCGCCGTCCCGGACCGCTGTGATTCGCGCGCCCGCGCTGCCATCCGCGTTCGTCCCTTTCATCGCCTGCCGCTCTCGCCGTTGAAGCGTGTCACGCTTCAGAGAGATACGGCGGCCGGTGACGTTGGCGCAAACGCGCATGGCCGCGCCATCGGTCCCGGTCAAATTGACGCCGGTAGTCTGCCATGCTACAATCGCCGCGATAGATGTGGGCCTGCCGGCATTCGAGACGCGGACGGCCATGCCTGTGCGGGAACCGCATGGAAGGATGCTGAAGACCATGGGAAGCGCCGCCATCATCCTCGGATCAGTGGTTGTCGTCGCGCTCCTGCTCGCCGGTGCCGGCTATGCTATGCGCTCCCGACGCTCCGCCGCTGGCACATCCGGCTCGGCCGCACGCCAGCCCGCGCCGCGTCCCCAGCCCGGCCCGATGCCGCCCGTGCGGGAGACGTATTCGACGCTCGCCCCGCCCCGCCCATATGATGCTCCGCCACCGCGCGATCCCGCTTCGTGGCCCGCGACGGGAGCGACGGGAGCGCCGGGAGCCATGGGCCGTCCTCCTGGCTACGCCGCGCCCGCCGCGCCGGAGTGGATTCCGCCGCAGGTGCAACGCCCGCCCGCGCCGCCCGCGCAGCCCACCGGCTACGGCTATCCAATGGCCTCCCCCGCGCCGACATCCCGGCCGGCGCCCTTCTCACCGCTGCCGCCATCACCAGCCGTGCCGCCGAGCTGGCCGAGCCTCACTCCAGGCAGCCAATCCCTGCTGGGCTTCCCCGGCTTCCCCGGCTCCCCCATGTCGCCTGGTCCGGCCGCCCCATCGTCGCCGTGGGTCAGCGCTGGCGGCGGCGCGGCCGACAATCAGCCGAGCCAGGCCCTCGCCGCGCTGGCGCGGGAGTATTGGCAGCGCATCCGCGTCGCGCACGATCCGACGGTGGACGCCATCACCATCGCCTTCGACCACTGCCGCCTGCACACCGCGGATGAGATCACCGTCGCGTTCGGTGTGCTCGCCGAGCAGACGCGCCGGATGCTGGCCGCGCTGGGCCGGCCGCGCAGCGCGCTGCTGGTGGATATCGGCGGCCTCGACATCGGCGGCGATGTCACGCCCCTCTGGGGCCGCTCGCTCAAAGAGTACCTCACCCGCGCCTGCATCGCCACCGGCCCCGACCGCTACCTCGTGGCCCGCTACAACTCCAGCGCCGCGGCTGGGCCGCTCTCACCCGAAGCGCTCCAGGCGGTGGTGACGCGCGTGCAGATCATGACCGAGGCCGCGATGGAGGGCTTCCAGAGCAACATCTTCGGCTCGCGCGAAGAGGCGGTGGCCGTCCTCGCGCGCATGCGCGAGCTGGCCGGCGGACCTAGACGGTGAGCGGCCCGCGCCCGCGCCGCCGGCCCCTCCAGGTGAGGAACGACGAGGGAACGCGCAGCGATGGAACCGAACGAACAGCCTGACACCGCTTTCGCGCCTCATGCGTCATCAGCGCCGGTGACGACGGCGAGCGCCGCCACGGCCGCTGCCGCCGCTGCCGCGCCGCGCCCGTACATCCTGCCGGTGGACGAGGAGGAGGATCGCCGCCTCGACGCCCAGCATGATCTGCTGCGCGACGCGCTCGGCAGCGACTTCGCGTGCCCGCTCGGCTGGGCGGACGCCGCGCCTCCGCGCAATGTGCTGGATGTCGGCTGCGGCACCGGCCGCTGGATGCGCCGCGCGGCGGAGCGCTTCCCCACGGCGGATATCGTCGGCCTGGACCTGCGCCCGCCCACCCCCCGCGAGGCGCTGCCGCCGGAGATCGCGCGGCGCTGCCTCTTCGCCTTCGCCGATCTGCTGGCGCCGTTGCCGCTGCGCGACGCCCGCTTCGACTACGTGCATCAGCGCTTCCTGTTCGCGGCGGTCCCAGCCGCGCGCTGGCCCGGACTGCTCGGCGAGCTGGCGCGTGTCACACGCCCCGGCGGCTGGATCGAGCTGGTCGAGGGTGGCATCGCCGCGCCCGCACCCGGCGAGACCGCGCCCGCACCCTGTGTCACCGCGCTCTCGGCCTGGACGGAGCGCCTCTGCCTGCGCCGCGGCATAGACCTCGCCCTGCCCGCGCGCCTGCCCGGCCTGCTGGCTCGCGACCCGCGTGTGCGTGTGGCGGCCGCCTGCGCCATTCCCATCCCGCTCGGCGCGGCGTTCGGCGGCGGCGGTCTGGGCGCTCGCGCGGCGGAGAACTGGCTCTCCGCCCGCCACCATCTGCGCGGCGCCGTCCTGCGTGCCGGATTGGCCGACGCCGATGAGTACGATGCCGCCCTGGCCGCCGCCCCCGCCGAGCTGGCAGCCGTGCGCTGCGTCTGGCGGATATACGTGTGCTACGGGCAGCGGCGGGGCGATGCGTAGGCGAAGATCCTTGCTATTCCGCGCTCACGCACTTTCCGGTGAGGGGTTGTGGAAGCTCTACACTGGCGCTATCAGGCTTGGCTGAGATATCCCTCCAATCGCAGGCATCTCATCCCATGTCCGTCCATCGAGCGCACGCCCTCCAGCTTTGGGCGTCCGTCCTCCCCACTGTTTGAGAAAGAACGCGAGACCCTCGGCCTGGCATCGATCCCGCAGGCTGCGAACCCAATTGGGATCGCACGGTCGGTGGTGGTAGCCGCTCTCGCCGCCCGCGATGACCCAATGGATTCCCTCCAAGTTGATCGCATCCAAAGAACCTAAGAGTGGCTCGGCGCTAATGAATCGTATATGCGCCGGAACTCTGCGCAACTGATCCACTCGCCATGCATAACGGTTCGTCTCGACAGACACACCTGCCCAGATGTGGGGCCGCCAGGGCAGCCTTGGGCCAAGCTGGGCAAGCCGGGCACTTCGCTTCGTCAGCACTTGAAAGATGTGCCAGTTAGCCCGCACCATCACGTCGAACACGCGAAACACATACTCGTCGGGTACATCCTTATGAAATAGGTCGGACATCGAGTTGACGAATATTCTGCGGGGCTGGCGCCACTTTAAGGGCATT
>JAICVS010000063.1 GCA_025935195.1 Ktedonobacterales bacterium | reverse complement strand
GGCGTCGAACTGGGTGGGCAGGTCGCAGTAAAAGTAGTGGCTGTAGCGCTCGGTCTCCGGGCGGTAAATCACACCGATGGCGCGCTCCAGCCGCGGCTCGCGCAGCTGGCTGATCGCCGCGTTGGCGCGCTCGCGCAGGGGCAGCAGGAAGTTGGGGAAGCCGGCGGCGTGGAAGAGCGCCTCATAGCTGCCGGCCATGCCGGGGCGCACGCGCTTGCGCTGGGGCGGCTCGTCCCAGTTGTCGGCGGCGGTAACGGTGCCGGTGTAGGTGCTGAAGCCGATCAGGCGAGCGGCGTCGTCGTGGCGCTGGCGCACGAGCTGGCCGAGGTTGACCTCGCCGCCACGGCCCATCTCAGTGGCGCGCGCGTCGCCCAGGTGCGAGTTGTGCGCCCAGACCACCACCTTGCTCGGCCCGGCATAGACGCGGTCCAGGTGGGCGACGAGGGCGTCGAGGGTGTCGGCCATGTGCGTATCGCGCAGGTTCCAGGTGTTGACACGGCCGTGGTACATCGCCCGGTAGTATTCCTCGGCGTTCTTGACGACCGTGGCGTTCCGCTCGGCGAAGAAGTATTCATCCTCGGCGAGGATGCCGTCACGCTTGGCGTAGTCGGGGGCCTTGCGTTGCAGCTCGACGAGCTGCTGGATGGCGTCTTGCTCGCAGGTCTCGCCCTGTGAGTAGCCGGTGAGCAGGCCGTAGGTCTGGGCGTCGGTGCCGAACTGCTCGAAGCAGGCGTAGCGCTCGCGGGCGCGGGCGGCGGCGTCAGGGTCCACCTGATCGAGATAGGCGACGACGGCGGCGATGGAGGTGTAAAGGCTGTAGAGGTCGAGACCGTAGAAGCCGGCCTTCCGGGCGGCCTGGTCCGGCGGCAGGGCATCGTTGTGGGCGCGCAGCCAGCGGGCGAAGTCGAGCACGACGGTGTTGCGCCACATCCAGGTGGGGAAGCGCGCGAAGCCGCCGAGAGCCTCATTCGCGCTGGCGCCGTCGCCGATACCGCGGACGTAGCGGTTGACGCGGTAGGTGTCGGGCCAGTCGGCCTCGGCGCAGACGGCGGTGAAGCCACACTCGGCGATCAAGCGTTGGGTGAGCAGGGCGCGGGTGGCGTAGAACTCGTGAGTGCCGTGGGATGCCTCACCGATGAGCACATAGCGGGCATCGCTGATCAGATCGAGGAGGGGATCGAAGTCGCTCGTGACGCCATGCAGCGGGATGGATGCCTGGCCGACAGCGCCAGCGAGGGTCTGAATGCGAGCATTGTGAGAATCGCGCATGGCATCTGATCCTTCTGGACGCGGGTGGGAGTCCTCACCCCCCCCGACCCCCTCTCCGTGCGTGGCGAGGGGGAGCCGGAGGGTATGCCCATGAAGACATCGGGCTTGTCGGGCTAGTGGCTCGGCAGGTTGGAGGAGATCTTGCTCAGGATCTGCTGCGCCTGTTGAGCGCGCTGCTTATCCTGCTGCTGCACCTGCTGGAAGAACTGCACCAGGTCGTTGTTGCCCGACTGTTGAGCATCCTGCAGGTACTGCTGGATCTTGGAGCCACTCTCGAGCGAGTGGTAGAGAACGCTGACCAGATCGAAGACGAAGTTGGGAGTGCCGGTCGCGCCCTGGCCCTTGCCGCCGCTGGTCTGCGTGGAGTCGGTGGTTCCCGTGGTTCCCGTGGTTCCCGTGGTTCCCGTGGTTCCCATGCCGCTGGACAAAGTGGTTGCCTCCTTCATATGAGCGTCGCGCGCTCGTGCGTGCCGGTCACGGCGCCAGTCGCCGCGCCGGGCCACCAAGGAGTAGGCCGCAGAAGATGTGCCACGGGGGGATGCGGCTGGGTTGAGGAGATGAGGCGCGGAGGAGGCAAGAGATGTAACCTCACCCAGTATTTCCAGCGAAGGGGATGCGATTCCGTGGCGCGAGCGCGAGGGCTAGGCGCACGGCCACCTCTGGTGTATCATGCGGACAGTCGGCGGGCCGGCAGCGTGGATCGGGCGGATCGGGAGGAGAAGTGGGATCATGGACGTACTCACAGGCAGGCTCGCGCGAGCGCGGGCGGATGTCACGGCGCGGCTGGCGAGCATGCTCGGCTGGTGGCTCGGCTGGTGGTGCGGGCTTACAGCCCCGGTGCCGCCGCCGCCGTACGTCGCCTTCGCCGAGCGCGACCGCGCGCGGCGGGCGCGACTGGTGAGCCTGCTGCTGCTGGGCGTGGTGGCGTGGCAGCTCTGCGTGCTGGTCATCGGCATCTTCGATCCCAGCTACGGCGGCCTGGTGGACACCACCATGTTCGCGCCGCAATTACTGATCTTCTTCTGCGTGGTGGATGTGGTGGTGGTCGCGCTGAACCGGCGCGGCCAGGTGAACCAGGCGGGGCTGGCGCTGGTGGCGATCACGGAGTCGCCGCTGCTGGCGCTGCTGGCCTTCCCGCCGCACGGGCGGCTGGGCCAGGCGCAGTTCGACGTCTTCTATCTGCTGGCGATCTCAGTGCTCGTGGCCGCGGCACTGCTGCCGCCGTGGACGGTGTTCGCGGTGGCCGGGCTGAACGCGCTGGAAGTGATCGGCACGGTGCTGGTGCTGCCCCACAACGCGGCGCTGCAACAACTGCTGACCCGCTCGGACGACACCTTCGCGACGCTCGTGCAGCCGATCGCGTTGCAGATGATTGTGGCGGTGGTGGCGTATCTGTGGGTGCGGGGCCTGCTGGCGGCGCTGCAACGGGCCGAACGAGCGGAGCAGATCGCCGATACCGAGCGGGCCGAGGCGCTAGTGCGCGTGCGCGAGCTGGAATCAGGGATGCGCCGGCCGCTGCCGCTGTTCGCGCTGCTGGCCGACAGCACGCTGATCGCGGCGCGCGCGCCCTGGATGCGCGAGGTGCTGCTCTGGCAGGTGGGGACGGCGCTGGCGGCGCTGAACGGCACAACAACGCCGCGCGCGGCGACGGAAGCGGAAGGCGAGGCACGGACGGCGGCGCGCGAGCAGGCGGAGATGGAGCGGCTGACGCTGGAGCTGTACCGGCTGGGCGAGGGGTATCCGACGGGCCGGGCGGCGCGTGTGCAGCTCACGGAGGAGGATGTGCGCGCGATGCTGCGGCGGGTGAACGCGCGCGAGAGCGATCCGCGAGCCGAGCGGCGCGGATGGCCGGGACGCTGAGACGCGAAGACGGCACGCGAAGACGGCGCTAAGAGACTCCTCACGCCCATCTCACCTCCCCGCGAGGCGAGGCGATGGCACGTCACGCTGGCAGGGCGGGCGCGCCTCGTATCTCGCGGCATGGGCCGAATTCGCGCTATACTGCGGCCAATGCGGTCAACGGGCCGTCGCGGCGGGCGCGAGGAGCCGTGGCGAGGAGCCGTGGCGAGGAAGGTCCGCGGGAAAAGGCAGGCGAGGCGATGGCGTCGAAGCGGGACGCGGCACGCGAGGGCGGCTGGACGAGCTGCCCGAAGTGTGGGCGGACGACGCGCGCGGGCTGGAAGCACTGTATCTATTGCGGGGCGCAGCTCGGCGGGTGTCCGGCGTGTGGCGCACCACGGCAGCACGTGCCGGGCGAGGCATTCTGCCATGCCTGCGGGACGCCGCTGGAGCCGCAGACCGATGCGCCGACGGTACCGCTGGAGGGATAGAACGCGCCACGCCGACTGGCACAGGCGGCATGCGGCGGCATGCGGCGGCATGCGGCGGCATGGGCGGTCGCGGGTCCGGGTCCGGGTGCGGGCTGGAAAGGGGCAGCGAATGCGCCGGGAGATGCGCCGGGGGCGCGCGCGCCGTCCGCCGGATGGGGCCGCGAGCGCGGACGAGGGCGAAGCGTTGTGGTTGGTGCTAGAGCCGCTGGACGCGCGCGGGCGGCGGCGGATGGAGCGGCTCGCACGGCTCGCACGGCGGGGAGAACGCTGGGCGGGTGATGCGGCGCCGCTAGGGCTGGCGGTGTTGCTGCTGCTGGCGGTGACGCTGGCGGCGCTGCGCGGGGCGGGTGGCGCTCCGCCGGTGGTGACGACGGTGGCGCGGAACGGGCGCGCGCTTGCCGCTCCAGTTCCGCGCGTGGCAACGCCGGCGCTGGGAACGGGCTGGACCGCGGCCGGGCCGGCCGACGCGCAACGCATCGCCTTCGCGCCGAGCGCGCCACGCACGGCGTACGCCTGTGGGACGGCGCGACCGAGCGCTTCTGGCCGGCCGGCGCCGGTCATGGTGAGCGTTTCGAGCGACGGCGGGCTGACATGGGGAGCGGACCAGCCGGCGCAAGCGGAGGCGGTGGGTTGCGATCTGACGGTGAACCCGACGGACGCGCGAGATGTGGTGATGGTGACGACGCCCTGCGCGCACTGCTCGCTGCGGGAGCCACTGGCGATCTCACGCAGCCGAGACGGCGGCGCGCACTGGGCGGCGGCGGCACTGCCGGCGCGTGATGCGAGCGGAGCAAGCGATTTCGAGTCGTACGAGTGGGCGTGGAGCGGAGGAACGCTCTTCATCGCGCCGTTCGCGAACGGCGCGGCGGAGCTGACCCGGCTGGCGGCGAGTGTGGCGGGCCAGCCATTCACCTGGGTGGCGACGGCGGGGCTGTACGTGGGCAGTCCAGCGGGAACGCGCATCAGCGCGCTGCTGGGCACGCGCGCGGCGCTGTATGTGGTCTTGCGGCGCGCGGCGGCGTGTGGGCGGTCGTGCTTCCCGCTCATGCGGACACGCGACGGCGGCGCGCACTGGACGGAAATCGACGCGATGGCGGAGGGGCAGCCGCTGGCGCCGCTGGCGGCGGCGCGGGGCGGGACGCTCTACGCGGAGCCGCTCACGCCGTTGGGCACGGACGGACAAGAGCATGAGCCGGAGCAGCGGCACTACTACTACTCGACCGATGGTGGGACGCGCTGGCAATCGCTGGCCCTGGGCTGGCCGGGTGTGTTCGCGGCGTACCTGCTGCCGGCGCCGGACGGGACGGTCTACGCCGCACTGGTGCGCGATCCAACGCCAGCGACGGGCGAGGTGGTGGATGAGGCGATCTACGCGGTCGCGCCGGGGGATACGTTCTGGCATTTCAGCGCGCCCTTTCCGGCGGGCAATGTGGATCGGCTGGTGCTGGCGTGGGATGCGCTGGGGCATCCGGCGAGCCTGTGGGGTCCGGCGGTCTCCCCGGAGTCGGGGGCTGACCGCGCCGGGTTGGCGACGCATGCGGCGACATGAGGGGTGGCATCCAGCATCCCGGCATCAGGGCGCCAGGGCGTATACTATGGAGAGGCGGCACGAGGCCGGGGAGAGCGCGAGATGAGCCAGCACACCGAGATCAGGCCAGGGAGCGAGCCGGAGATTGAGCCGGGTGGGCGCGGCCGCCGGCCGCCATCCGACGGGCCGATGACCTACGAGCAGTTCCTAGATTGGCTGGATGAGGACACGCTGGCCGAGTGGGGGGACGGGAAGGTGGTCATGGCAAGCCCGGCGAAGCTCAAACACCAGAACATCGGCAAGTTCCTGATCACGCTCCTGTCGTTCTTCACCGATGTGCATGAACTGGGAACGATCATCGGGCCGCCGTTCCAGATGCGGCTCGCCACGTCTGGACGGGAGCCGGATGTGTTGTTCTTGGCGGCGGCGCACCTGGACCGGTTGAAGGAGACGTATCTGGATGGGCCGGCGGATCTGGTGGTGGAGGTGGTCTCGCCGGAGAGCGGCGCACGCGACCGCGGCGACACGTTCTACGAGTATCGTGCGGCGGGGATTCCCGAATATTGGCTGATCGATCCCGATCTGCGGCAGGCCGAGTTCTACCAGCTTGACGCGGCGGGGCGCTATCAGGTGGTGGCAGCCGGGGCGGATGGCATCTATCGCTCGCGGGCGCTGCCGGGCTTCTGGCTGCGTGAGGAATGGCTGTGGCAGGAGCCGCTGCCGGACGTGGTGCGGACGCTGCTGGAGATTGACGGCGCGGCGTACGCGGCATACCTGCGGGAGAAATTGCGGCAGGCGGGGCAGCAGCAATTTAGCGATCGGCGGGATCATCCACTGGTTCCAGATACAGCCCGACGGCCTCGCGGATATTCGCCAGGGCGTCCTCGATGGACTCACCTTCGCTGATACAGCCGGGAAGGGATGGGACATAGACAGTAAAACCGCCCTCATCGCTCGGCTCCAGGACGACTTTCAAGCGCATGGTCAAACTCCTTTGATGTGTTGCGGGTATGCCAAGTTGCGCCTGACGCGGTACGATGCTATGCGGGTGCGCTAGAGCAGTATACACGGGCTGGCGTACTGGCGGGCGAATGTGAGCCGCGCACACGCGAGGAGCAAGGCCGATGTCGCCACGGCTGACGGATTGGAGCCTGGCGCTGGCCGGCGGGCTGGCGTTCGCGACGGGAGTATGGAGCCTGTTCAGCGGGGCGCCGGAGCAGTGGACGGTCTTCGCGTTCCATGGCGCGGCGGGGCTGTGGCTGCTGGCGCTGCTCTACGGCAAGCTGCGGCGTGTCTGGCCGCGCATCGTGCGGCCGCGGCGCTGGGACCGGCGCACGCTCTATGGGCTGCTGGCGCTGGCGGTGGTGACGCTGGCGGGCGGGACGGGGGTGTACTGGGTGGCGGGCGGCGGTGGGGCGCTGGCGGGCTACAACGCGCTGAACTGGCATATCGTGCTGGGCTTCGGGCTGACGGGAGCGATTGCGCTGCACATGTGGGCGCGGGCAAAGCGGCTGCGCGCGCGCGACGTGCGCGGACGGCGGCAGGCGATCCAGTTCGGGCTGCTGGCGCTGGGGGCGGCGGCGCTCTGGCCGGCGCAGCAGGCGCTCCAGCGGGCGGCGAACCTGCCGGGGGCGCGGCGGCGCTTCACCGGCTCGCGTGAGGCGGCGAGCTTCCAGGGCAATGTCTTCCCGACGTCGAGCTGGGTGGCGGACGCGCCGCGGCCGCTTGACGCGGGAACGTGGCGGCTGCGCGTGGGCGGAGCGGTGGCCCAGCCATTCGCGCTGGGCTACACGGAGGTGGACGCGGCAGGCGACGAGCTGACGGCGACGCTGGATTGCACGGGCGGGTTCTATAGCGCGCAGCGCTGGCAGGGGATGCGCGTGGGGCGGCTGCTGGAGCGAGCGGGGCCGCTGGCGGATGTGGGATGGGTGCGCTTTGTGTCGGTGACGGGGTATCGCTGGAGCCTGCCGCTGGCCGAGGCGCGCGCTGCGCTGCTGGCGACGCGCGTGGGCGACGAGACGCTCGTACATGCGCATGGGGCGCCGCTGCGGCTGGTGGCGCCGGGGCGGCGCGGCTTCGAGTGGGTGAAGTGGATCGTGGCGGTGGAGGCGCTGACCGCGCCGGACCTGGGGCAGATCCTGGCGATCCATTGGAGCAGCCTGACACCGGCGGGCCGGGGCGAGTAGCGGAGTGACGTGGCCGAGCGCCGCCGCGTGGAGCGGAATGGAGCGGGCGAAGGGAAATCCGCGGGTGGGTGTTACGAGCGCGGGGGATGCGCGTCGTACTGTGATGAGAGCGATTGCTTTCAGGGGGTGGGCGGAACGCCCCGCGTGGGGCGGACGGAGAGGATGGCGGGCGATGCGGCTGAGATGCGGCTGAGACGCGCGCGCTGACGGTGACATGGTGACGAGCGCCAAGATAGACGCCACACTGGCGGCGATACGCGCGCCGGGATACGGCAATAGGGCAGCGATACGACACGGGCCGCCGGGGAGAAAGCTCCCTTTGGCGGCCCATGTGCATGCGCGTTAGGCACGGCAAGGATATCAGGCGACTTCTTCGACAACTGGAGCCGGCTTGCCGGGGGTGAGGTCGGGGGCGAGGGCGGCGCGGGCGCGCTGCCGCCGCCGGGCGAGCAGAGCCGGCGGGATGCGATAGACCTCGGTGGCGAGGCCGAGACGCTCCAGCGTCCAGATGAGGTAGCCGGAGAGGTCGAACTGCCACCAGTGCAGGCCGTGGAAGGCGGAGCGGGGGAAGGCGTGGTGGTTGTTGTGCCAGCCCTCGCCGAAGGCCAGCAGGCCGACAACCCACTCGTTGCGGCTGCGGTCGGTGGTCTCGAACTCGCGCCGGCCGAAGGTGTGGCAGACGGAGTTGACGCTCCAGGTGACGTGGTGGGTGAGGAACTGGCGCACGAGGCCGCCCCAGAGCAGGCCGGTCAATGCGCCGGCCCAGCCGCCGAGCAAACCGCCGACGCCGAAGGGGATGGCGAAGGCGAGCACGGCCCACAGCAGGAAGGTGCGGCTGACGAAGCTGACGATGGGGTCGTTGACGAGGTTGCGGCAGTAGACGTTGGGGTCGGCGGTGGCGGATTCGAAGACCCAGCCGAGGTGGGCGTGGAAGAAGCCGTCGAGCGGGGAGTGGGGATCGCCCTCGCGGTCGGCGAGCGCGTGGTGCTTGATATGGGTGGCGGCCCAGTCGATGGCGGGGCCTTCGACGGCCATCGAGCCGAGCACGAGCAGCACGAACTTGACGGCGGGATGCGGGCGGAAGCTGCGATGGGTGAGCATGCGGTGGAAGCCGACGGTGACGCCGAGGGCGACGAGGGCGTAGAGAACGCCGAGCAGCGCCAGATCAGGCCAGTTGACGGCGCGCTGCCAGAGCAGGCGGATGGCGAAGAGGGTGGCGGCGAGGGGGACGACGACGACGGTGAGGACGACGGCCTTGTACGCGAGTGAGGGGCGCATTGCATCTCCTGGGTGAACGTCACACGTCCATTGTGCAACGTCGTTCAGAGACAATCACCCAGGCAGATGTTTCACACGGATGCGATCCCATGCGATCCCATGCGATCCCATGCGATCCCATGCGATTGCCGCGCCTGGTGCGGGAGCGCCAGTGGAAATGCCGGCGTCCCCGCCCGTTGCGCGCACGGCCTCGGCGCTACCCTTCGAGCGCGAAGCCGATGTCGAGCGTGACCTGATATTCGATGCCACCGGAGGTGATGCGGCCGCGCTGCTCCTTCACCTCGAACCACTGAACGTTGCGCAGGGTCTTTTGCGCGCGCTCGACGGCGTGACGGATGGCGTCGTCGTAGCCGGTGGCGGAGGTGCCGACCAGCTCGGTCTTGCGATAGATGGTGCCCGCGGGATGGGTCATGTGCGCCGCTCCTCTCCTATCTCTCCTATTGGCCCAACCTGCACATAGAAGCAGGTCCGTGGGGATAGGGCAGCACAGGGCGTGCCGCGGCGAGGATGCCATCCAGCCGTCGCGGCTGCTCGGCCTGGCCCGCGTCGTGCGTGACCGGATGGCGTGCGACAACACCGGCCACCTAGCACCCAAACGACACAAGCCGTGGCCGTTAGCTGGCCGGCAGCCTGAGCAGACGCATGGCGTTCCCCGCGTAGACCGCCGCTCGGTCCTCGTTGGAAAGACCGGCCGCGTCGAGGTCCGCGATTGTCGCCTCGACCGCGTTCGACGGACCCAGCGGCATGTCGGTGCCGAACAGCACGTGTTGCGGGCCGAAGAAATCGAGGACGCAGCGCACCGCGTGCGGCGCGCCGAAGAGCGCCGTATCCACATAGAACCGCTGGAAGTAGTCGAGCGGCGGCCGCGGCAGGGTGTCTTTGACCTGCCGGTAGCCGGGACCCATCGCGAGGCGGGCGGAGAAGTGTGGCACCATGCCGCCGCCATGGTGCGCGATCACGAGCTGGCGCGGGTGCCGCTCCATGTGCCCCGAATAGACGAGGCGGGCGAGGGCGGCAGCGGTCTCGTAGGGCCAGCCGATGGACCACCACAAGCCGTAGTCGGACCGGCGCTCGGCCGGATAGTCGGCCCAGGCGGCGCTGCGCGTTGGGTGCAGCCACACAGCGCGGCCGGCTTCCTCGAGCCGGCTGAACAGCGGCTCGAAGCGCGGATCGTCGAGCGGGACGCCTAGGACGTTGGTGTACATCTGGGCGCCCAGCGCGCCGAGCGCGGTCAGGGCGCGGTCGAGCTCGCGCGCGGCCGCCTCGACGTCGGACATCGGCAGCGCGGCCGCGAAGCCGGTGAAGCGGTCTGGATACCGCCGCACCAGGTCCGCCATCTCGTCATTGGCGAGGCGGGCCAGCTCCGCCGCGACGGCCGGCGGCCCGACCTCTTCGAGCGGCGGCACGGCCAGCACCAGGATCTGGGCGTACTCGTCGCCGTACGGCTCGATCGCGCGCCACCGCGCATCCAGGTCGGTCAGCACCGGATCGAAGGAGAAGATGCCCTCACGGTAGTAGGCGAGCTGGCTCGGCGCCATGGTGTGTTCGAGCTGCCGCTCCAGCCGCTCGAAATACGCGCGAGGCAGGATGTGCGCGAACGCATCGATCTTCCGCATGGTTGCAGCCTACTCTCAGCCAGTTGGACTCCGATCACCTGGTTGCGGGTGGCGAGCGAGGGCGGCCGAGGTCGCCGCCGATGGATTGTGCCACAAGCCGCTGGGGCCGGCAAGGGGCGCGGACCTCAGGGACCGTACCCATCTCGCCGCTCGGCGCGTCGTGAGGCGGGCTACCAGGGATGCGCGGGAGAGGCGTGGTACAGGCGCTTGACGGCGGCCTCGTGGTCGCGAGCCTGCGCGAGACACTGATGCACGGCCGCGCGCATCGTTTCGAGATGCTGAACGCGCCGCGGCAGGATGTCGGTGAGGGCGGCGAGGTGGGCGCGCTCCGCCTGGCCAAGCGCGGGGCCGAGGCGCTGGAGCTGCTCGCGCTGGACCATGTCGCGCTGGATGAGCGACGCCTGGCGCTGGATGTTGGCTTGCAGCGCGGCGGCGCGCTCGCGCAGGGCGGCGGCCTCGCGCAGATGCTCGTGGGCGATATCCTCACTGGCCACGGCGGGCATCTCACCAGAGAAGAAGCGGTTGCGGATGGCGCTGACGTCGGGCGGCACGGGGTGGAGCAGGGCGGTCTCCTGGTCGGGAATACGCGGCGCGACGGGCCGATGCACCAGCAGGCCGGTCTCCATCTCGCTGATGTCGAGGCCGGAGGCGGGGGTCTGCGGCGGCGGCAAGGGCCGAGATGGGCGGCGCGAGGGATTCATAGGGTTCATGGGTGGCTCCCGCGTGCGGTCGAGATGATGCGCAAACGATGACGCAAGCGATGAATACTGCTGCATATGACGCTTCGAGGATGGCATGTGGGGAGCGGGCGCCGCGCCATCCACATGCTGAACTATGGGCAATGGTAACATAGGTGCTGCTGGTTGTGCGCTTGCCTCGCAGTGCGATGGCATGGATGGGCTAGGAGCGGAGCGGGATGAGAAGATCCGTCGCTACTGGGAGGAGCGTTTCGCGCGCATCGCGCGCATCGCGGCCACGCCGCCCTCGCCGGAGAAGCTGGCGCTGCTGGCGGAGGTGGAGCGGCGGCGGGCGCAACGAGCTGCGGGGCAGGCGATGGAAGAGGCGAGCCAGCCCCAGCCATGATGACGATTTTGGCCGATAGAGATCAGCATCTCGGCTCCGGTCACCTCTTCATCCCATAGGCTGGAATGGCTCCGCATCTCACGCGGCAACGGATGGCCCAGCCGCGGCTTTCATTGCGTCGCGAACGCATAGCGCGTGAAGAGGTGGCTTCCGGCGCGCTTGAGGCTGGTGAGGGTGGGCCAGAGCGGGGCAGCGGGGGCGAAGAGCTGACCTTCCACCAGCGCGGGACGGGGGTGTACGGCGTCGCGGCCGGCGATCTGTGGGGCGAGCGTGAGGAAGAGCTCGTCGAGCGCGCCCGCGGCGAAGACCTCGCCCATGAAGCGCGGGCCGCCCTCGATCAGGATGCGCTCACTGGCGCCGGCCGCGATCACGGCGTCGAGCACGCCGCGCACCGTCACCGGCTCATGCCCCGGTGCGGCGGCCACCACGCGCACCCACTCCGGCGGCTGCTTCGCGGCCAGCCGCGCGGCGCCATCCGCGCTCGTCACGATCAGCACGGGAACGCGGCCGGAGGCGAAGACGGGCAGGGTGAGGTCGAGGTCGCCGCTGGCGGTGACGAAGACGTCGAGCGGCTGCGGCGGCTTGCCCAGGGCAGCGCGCAGCGCGGCGTAGGCGTCCGCGAGATCGGGGGAGATGCCGGCCGGGGTCCACAGGTGGCGCGCATCGGCGCGCAGCGTGCCGGCGGCGACGACCACGGCGTCCGCGACGGCGCGCAGCAGGCCCATCAGCGCGCGGTCGTTGCGATTATAGCCGCTGATCGCGCCGCCGCCGGTGGCGGGGTCATCCAGCGCGACCACGCCATCGAGCGTGGTGACGAAGTTGCCCAGCACATACGGCCGGCCGGCCGGCGCGGGCAGGCGCAGCGGGCCGTAGAGCGCGGCCAGCGCATCCGGCAGGGGTATGTCCGTGCCGGGTGTGTCGTCGAACAGCGTCTCGAACGGCGCGAGCGGGGCCGGCGGTGGCATGGACGACGAGGTCACGGCAAGCTCCTTCAGCTCCTGTTCAGCTCCGGCTCCTTGCGATGTCTCGGCGATCTCCTTGTGGTTCGATCAGTGTGATCTCCCCGCACGCGCACGCGCGCTCACTCGCCGCCGCGCTGCGCCATCGTCAGGAATTCGGCGCGCAGGTTGGCGTCCTCGGCGAAGCGGCCGCGCCAGCAGGTGGTGCGGGTGATCGGGGAGGTCTCGCGCACGCCGCGCATCTGTGTGCAGAGGTGGTGCGCCTCCAGATAGACGGCGACGCCGTGAGGCCGCAGCAGCAGGTCGAGCGTGTCGGCGATCTGCTGGCCCATGCGCTCCTGCACGGTGAAGCGCTTGGCGAAGAGGCGCACCAGGCGCGTCAGCTTGGAGATGCCGATGATCTGGTCGTGGGCGATGTAGGCGACGTAGGCGCGGCCGTAGAAAGGCAGCGAATGGTGCTCGCAGAGGGCGAAGAACTGGATCGGCCCCTCGATCACCTGGCTGAGCGAGCAATCCGGCTCGCCGGGGCACTCGCTGTCGAAGATGGTGACGAGCTTGGGGTCGCCTTCGTAGCCGTCGGTGGCGTCGAGCATGGCGCGGATGAAGCGGCGCGGTGTGTCGCGCGTGCCCTGGGTGGTGAGATCCATGCCGCAGGCGGCGAAGATCTCGGCCATATATCCTTCGAACGTGCGCAGCTGGTCTTCAGAGACGTGACGGCGGCGCAGGTCCATGGATGCCTGGAAGATGCGGTCGTCGTCGAACTCGCGGGCTAGGGACATCGGAAACTCCTCCAACGACACCGGTCGGGCGGACGCGGCAGCCGCGCCCGCACTGGCCCGTCCGGCGGCGCATCGCGTGCGCGGGGCACAGGGCGGGCAGTGTCACTTCAGTAACGATAGCAACTATAGTACCACAGCTTACCCTTGTCAATTCGCTTACGTTTCGTTAGTATACAGAACAGCCGGGCTTTTCGGCGCGGCGCCCTGCCTGCTGTCTCCGCTTGTGGTTCGCCCATGCCGGCGTCGCGAGCGGCCGCGCGGGGCGCGTGGTGCGCGTGGTGCGCCGGGCAGCGCGGGGATCATACGCTGGCAGGTGGGTGACGCGCGCCAGGGATACATGAGATACTTATAGTTAGCGCGCGCGGCGAGCGCAAGCCGTGGACCGGTGTGCGGGGGGTGACGCTCGCCGGCGACGCGGACGCGCACGAGAAGAGGTGGGCAATGCACGATGAGATCGAGGGCGCGTGGTGCGGCTGCGAAGGTGGTCCGGCCAACTGCTGCCAGCCCTTCTGCCCGTACTATCACTACACGATGGAACTGGTCGGCCGGCGCTGGACCGGGGCGATCATCCGCGCCTTGATGGAGGGGCTGACGCGCTTTGGCGAGCTGCGCGACACCATCCCCGACATCAGTGACCGCATGCTCTCCGAGCGGCTGAAAGAGCTGGAGGCGGAGGGTATCGCCACGCGCACCGTGATTCCGGATACGCCTGTGCGCATCGAATACCGGCTCACGCCCAAGGGGCGCGATCTGGACGGTGTGATCCAGGCCTCGTTGGGCTGGGCGCACCGCTGGCTGCACGAGCCGGTTGCGCGCTGAGCGCACCACGCGCGGCACCACCATGCTTGCCGGCCGCGCCGCGATAGGTGCGGCCGGCGTATTAGTTTCCCCACTCAGCCGCGCAAAGCGGCACACGATGTGCTGCGCATCGCGCGGCACTGTGCTGTGCCCGGATGGCCGGCTCGCCGCCCTGCCAATTGCGCATCGCTATGATACACTGCCACGTGGGAGAGGTGTCCGGCATACCGGCCCGCGCTATGGGATTGGGTTGGCAGGCGCGTGATGAGGTGAGAGGTAAAGGCCATGCAGCACGAAGCGGAGGCGCCGCCCACTCCGACCGAGACGGCCTCCGGCTGTGTGCCGGAGGCGGCTGTCGCGATGGCCGACCGCGCGTGGGAGCGGGACGAAGCGGAAGATACGCTTGATCCGCGCGCGGCGCTACGCGCGGCACGTGAGGGGCTGCGCGCCGCTGAAGATCGTTTCCGTGCGCTGGCCGCGACCAGCGGAGAGATTTTGTGGACCGCCGATGCCGGCGGCCGGCTCTCTGGTGATGTGGGGCCGTGGTGCGCCTTCACCGGGCAATCCGAAGCCGAGGCGCGCGAGCGCGGCTGGGCCGAGGCGATCCATCCTGACGACCGCGTGCGCGTGGTGGAGGCCTGGGCGCGGGCGGTGGACGAGCGGCGCGGCTACGAGGACGAGCTGCGCGTGCGCCGGCACGACGGCGCCTACCGGCACCTGCTCGCGCGCGCGACACCGATCGTCGAACCCGGCGGCATTCGCGAGTGGGTGGGCACCGGCACGGACATCACGGAGCGGCGCGTGCTGGAGGATCGGCTGCGTGCGGCCAACACGGAGCTGGTGGTGGCCTCGCTGGAGGCGGCGACGCGCGCGGGCCAGCTCGAGACGATGTTCGAGTCGCTTGCCGATGGGCTGCTGGTCTACGACGCCGGCGGCCACATCATCCGCATGAATGGCGCGCTGCGCCGCCTGCTCGCGCTGGACCGCGATCCCGTCTACGACGAGCGGCCGGCGGCCGAGCGCATGGCGCTGGTTCACCTGCGCGATGCCGGCGGGCGCCCGCTCACCTTCGAGGAGTGGTCGGTGACGCGCATTCTGCGCGGCGAGACGCTCACCGACGCGGCGATGGTCTCGATGATCGTGCGCGCGCTGGACGGCCGCGACATCCACATGAGCGTCAGTGGGGCGCCGATCCGCGATGTCGCCGGCAACGTGATCGGCGGCATCCAGATCATGCGCGACGTGACGGAGCGGCGGCGCCTCGAGGAGGAGCGCGCGCACATTCTGAGCGTGGTCTCGCACGAGCTGCGTACGCCGCTCACCAGCTTGAAGGCGCGCGTGCAGTTGGCCCGGCGCGCGGAGGAAACGGCACAGGCGGCACAGGCGGCACAGGCGGCGACCCGGCGGGAGCATCTGGAGAAGATCGAGCGCGAGGCCCAGCGCATGGAGCGGCTGATCAACGACCTGCTGGATGCCTCGCGCATGGAGTCGGGCGCGCTGGAGCTGCATCCACAACGGCGCGATCTCGTCGCGCTCTGTCGCGCGGCGGCGGAGGAGCAGGCGGCGGCCACCGGCCGGCCAATCGCGCTGGAGCTGCCGGCGGAGCCAGTGCCGGCGGAGGTGGACGGCGACCGTGTGGAGCAAATCCTGCTCAACCTGCTGGCGAACGCGCTCAAGTTCGCGCCGCTCGACCGGCCGGTGCGGCTCTCGCTGCGGCGTGAGGGCATGGTCGCGCGCATCGCCGTATGTGACGAAGGGCCGGGGATCACGCCGGACGATCTGGCGCGCGTCTTCGAGCGGTTCTATCGCGCGCCGGGAGCGGACGCGAGCGGCTCCAACGGCGCGGCGGGGGGGTTAGGGCTGGGGCTGTACATCGCGCGGGGGCTGGTGGAGCGGCATGGCGGCGCCATCACGGTCGAGAGCGTGCCGGGGCGCGGCGCGACCTTCTCCTTCACGCTGCCGCTGGAGCTCCTGGCATAGGCCGCACCATCCATCCCTCGCGCCCAGCACTGCTCGTGCGTATGATTGGCATGCGGTTTGCTGATCGGACACACCCTTGGGGCGGGCCGTATGACTGTCCCTGTGATCCAGACATCCTGAACTACACATCCTGAACCTCTGGGTATCCGATCCACCCGCGCACCGACACGGAAAGAAGACCGACCATGGAGTCTACCAGCGCCGCACATCATGCTACGCCGGAGGGAGCGACGAACGGCGCCTCCGTGCGTACGGCTGACGTGTCCGGGCTGGGCGACGGCTGGTATCGCGTCTTGTTCGAGCGGGCGGCGGTGCCGATGGCGCTCGTCTCCCTGGAAGGCCAGTTGCTGAACGCCAACCCGCGTTTCCGCGAGTTGCTGGGGTATCTGGCCGCGGAGCCGCTTCCTCAAACGATGCGCGAGATCACCCACCCGGACGATCTGGCCGCGCAGGAGGCCGCTCTGGCACGGCTGGCGGCGGGCAAGGATGCGACCCTCACACTGGAGCATCGCTACGTGCGCGGCGGCGGTGCGGCACGGCGCGCGAAGACGATGTTTTCGCTGCTGCGCGACGACGCGGGCGCGCCCGCGGCTATCGGCGTGATGGTGGAGCCGGTGGTGGCGCCGGTGGTGGCGCCGGTGGTGGAGCCGGTGGTGGAGCCGGTGGCGGGGCGGCGTGGACGGGAGCGTGAGGTGCGCGAAGAGGGCGGCGCGGCTACGGACAGCACCGATCGCCAGCGTCTTGAGCAGGCGCTGCGTGATGCCAATACACGACTGACGCTGGCCTCGCTGGAGGCGGGCGCGCGGGCGCGACGCCTGGAGACGATCTTCGCGACGATGACCGATGCCCTGATCATCTGGGACGCGGATGGGCAGGTGACCGAGACCAACCCCGCTTTCCGTGAGATGTTCGGCACGGACGCGCGGCTCGACTATCTGGGCATGGACCTCGCCGGCCGGCGCCAGCTGCTGCGCATGCGCGACGACGCGGGAGAGCCGCTGGCCCCTGATGATCTGCCGCTCGCGCGCTTCTTGCGCGGCGAGATGCTCACCGGCCCCAACGCGGTGGATGTCACCTTCCGCTCGTTTGACGGGCGCGAGGTGCGGGCGAGTGTGAGCGGCGGACCGCTGCGCGACGCACAGGGACGGATTGACGGCGCGCTCGGCGTCTTCCACGACGTCACCGCGCGGTACGCGCTGGAGCGGGAGCGCGAGCATATTCTGCACATCGTCTCGCATGACCTCAAAACACCGCTCACGACCGTCAAGGTGCTGGCGCAGCTTATGCGGCGGCGCCAGAGCCAACCCCGCGCAGCCGATCTGGCGGCACGTATCGAGCGCGGCATTGACCAGATGGATCGCATGGTGAGTGATCTGGTGGATATGGCACGACTCGACGCCGATGGTGTCACCCTTGACCTGAAACGCTGTGACCTGAACATGCTCTGCCGCCAGGCCGCGGAAGATCAGGGCGCGGCGACCGGGCGGTCCATCGCGCTGGAGCTGCCGGAGTCGCCACTTCAGGTGAGCGCCGATGCGGCCGCGATTGCGCGTGTGCTCGCCAATCTGCTCTCGAACGCGCTGAAGTACTCACCGCGCGACACCGTGGTCACGCTGGCGCTCCGGGGCGAGGACGGCATGGCGCGAGTCGAGGTGCGCGACCACGGGCAGGGGATCGGGCCGGACGTGCTGCCGCGCCTGTTCGAGCGCTATTACCGCGCTCCAGGCATCCAGGTGCTGCATGGCGCCGGTGTCAATCTGGGCCTGGGCCTGTATGTGAGCCGCCGGATCGTCGAACGGCATGGCGGGCGCGTGGGCGTGGAGAGCGCGGTGGAGCGGGGCAGCGCCTTCTGGTTCACGCTGCCGCTCGCGAGCGAACCCGTTGCGCCCTGAGCCGACGATTCCTTGCGACAACGCCTATCACCTGCCAAACATGGTAGTATGAAAATGACCATGATGGGACATGCGACCAGTGGCGCATTGCCCGCGCCAGGGCGCGAATGGCAGGCAGGGAGTGAGGAGAGGCGGGTGCCGCGCAACAAATCGGCGGCTGACGACGATCTGGCCGTGCTCGCGCATCGCCTCCTTGGCGCGCATCCGACGCCGGAGGATGTGATCGCGGCCTATGACGCCGCGCTGCGTGCGACATGGGCGCAGCTTGCCGTCCTGATCGGCGATCTGGGCGCGCATGCCGTCTTCGATCGTGCGCTCCAGATCGCGCAGGCTGACGTGCTCTCAGCCCGTGCCATCGTCCTCGGTGAGACGGCGTTTGATTTCCACACGCTCGCTGCCGGCACGGATATTGACGGCAGCAGCGCCCCGGACCTCGCGCTCGACGCGCTCTGTCGCGGCTGCGGCGAGGTCATCATCAGCCTGATCGGCGCTGGGCTGTATGCCACCATTCTGCGCGGGGCGACGCGGCAGCTCAGCACCCCATCTTCACAAACGCCACGGCAGCCCAATGGGCCGCGCTCAGGTTCAGACCCCCTAGACGAGACGAGAGAACAGCGATGAGCGATGCCGAGGAGCGGGACTCTATCCCAGAAGCGAAGCGGCTGCGGATCCCGGTGCTCGCCACCGGTGTGCCCTACCTGGACCAGATCCTGGGCGGGGGCCTGCCGCGCCTCTCGCTGACGATCATTGCCGGCGCTCCGGGGGCAGGCAAGACGACGCTCGCGCACCAGATGCTCTTCCATGCCGGCACGCCAGAGCGACCCTCGCTCTACTTCTCCGTCCTGGGCGAGCCAACCGTCAAGCTCCTGCGCTACCAGCAGCAGTTCAGCTTCTTCGATCCGGCGCGCGTGGGCCGCGACATGATCTACTTCGATCTGGCGGACGCGGTACGGCGTGGCGGCCTTGCCGTGGGACTGCGCTTCATCGCCGACATGGTGAAGCAGCATGCTCCTGGGCTTGTCGCTGTGGACTCATTCCGCGCCATCGGGGGCCTGGCGGGCGAGACGAGCGGCGAGCTGCGCAGTTTCACGCACGATCTGGCGCTGCTGCTGGCCTCGTGGGATGTCACCAGCCTGCTCATTGGCGAATACAGCGAACAGGAGCTGCAATCCAAACCAGAGTTCACCGTCGCCGATGGCATCTTCTGGCTCAGCCAGCACGAGTTGTCCAATAGCGTGATGCGCAAGCTGCAGGTGATCAAGCTGCGCGGCATGCCGGTGCTGGCCGGCCGCCACGCCTTCCGTATCACGGGTGAGGGCCTGCGCCTCTATCCGCATATCGGCGCCATCGCGGCGGCCGGCGAGCCGCCCACCGGCCGCGCCAGCTTCGGTGTGCCGGGATTGGATGAGATGTTGCACGGCGGCATCCCCACCGGGCAGGCCTGCCTGATCATCGGCAGCTCGGGCACCGGCAAGACCCTGCTGGCGCTGCACTTCCTCGTCAGCGGCGCGGCGCGCGGCGACCCTTGCGTGATGGTCACGTTCGAGGAGCAGCCACAGGTTCACATCCAGAAGGCGCGCAGCTTCGGCTGGGATCTGGAGGCGCTGGAACGACGGAACCTGCTGCGCATGCTCTACCTGCGGCCGGTGGACCTCTCGGTGGATGAGGTGCTGGGCGAGACGGTGCGCGCCGTGAGCGAGATCGGTGCGCGCCGTGTGGTCATCAACGGCCTCTCCGGCTTCGAGCTGGCCGTCATCCCCGGCGAGCGCGACGCCTTCCGCGAGAGCCTCTATCGGCTTGTCGCCAGCCTGACCAACGGCGGCGTGACCACACTCCTGACCTCAGAGATGGGCGACCTTTTCGGCGACATGCGCATCGCTACCGGCGGCGTCTCCTTCATCGCCGACAATATGATCCTGCTGCGCTACGCCGAGATCGAGTCCGCGCTGCGCAAAGTCATGATGGTGATCAAGATGCGCACGTCCGACCACGACAAGGAGCTGCGCCAGTATCGCATCACCGAGCGCGGTGTGATCGTCGAGGCGCCGTTCACGCAGTATAGCGGCGTGCTCTCCGGCATCCCGACGCTGCGCACGCTCACCGGCCCCCAGTCCTTCACGCCGGGGCTGACGAGCGATGAAGAGGCGCTGATGTACGTGCTGATGTCGCTGCACGAGGCGAGCGCGGAGCAGCTCGCCGAGAGCCTGGGCGTGCCGGAGGAACAGACCCAGAGCACCCTGGAGAAACTGATGGAGACTGGCTACGTCGTGCGCGCCGAGCGGCAGGGGCGCACCGCCTATCGCGCGGCGATTATGACCTCAGGGGGCTCGCCGCGCCGTCCAGGCCGGCGCCGGGGGCAGGAAGACCGTTAGCGCCGAGTGGCTAGAGAAGGAAGCCTTGATGTCTCAGACCACCGACACCGTGCGCGTCTATCAGCGTGTCACCGCCATCATCTGGCAGCGGCTCTCGCCGACCTTCGGTATCCGCACCATCAACGCCATCGCCAAGAATGCGCTCGCGCGCGCGACCCGCGAACATCCAGCCCTCGCCGCGCTCAAGGTGGGCGCGGACGGGCTGGAGTGGGGCGCGCTCGAGGCCCGCGTCGCTGCCGTAGGCGAAGAGGAGATCGGTGCCGCGCTGGAGTTCTTCATGGACGAGTTTTTCGAGGCGGTCGCCACGCTGATCGGCCGCCTTGTGATCAACAAGCTCTTCGTCGAGGCCGAGGAAGAGATCCGAAAGGAGGCCACCGAATGAGAAAGCCGCGCGGACACAGCCGTGATCGCCGCCTCTCCACCGGCATCGCGCCGCTGGACACCATTCTGCGCGGGGGCGTCCCCTCCTACGCGGTGGTGATCGTGGCCGGTGCCCCTGGCACCGGCAAGACGACGCTGGCGCAGCAGATTCTCTTCGCCAACGCGCGCGCCGGCCACAAGGGTGTCTACCTCGCCACCGTCTCTGAATCGCCGATGAAGGCGGCGCACTACCAGTCCAACTTCAGCTTCTTCGACCCCGCGCAGTTCGGCGAGAACGTCATCTTCATGGATATCGGCCAGACCATCCGCAAAGAGGGGCTGACGCCTGCGCTCGACACTATCGCCGATACGCTGCGCGAGATTCAGCCGGAGCTCGTGGTCGTGGATTCATTCAAGGCCATCCATGACCTGGCGCCCTCGCCCCAGGAGATGCGCACCTTCGTCTACGACCTGGCGATCGATCTCTCGACGATGCGGGCCACCTCGCTGCTCGTCGGCGAATATACCGAGGACAACATCGCACGCATGCCTGAGTTCGCCGTCGCTGACGGCATTATCCACCTCTACACCGAGGTGCGCAACGACCAGCTGCAACGCTACCTGCGTGTGCTCAAGATGCGCGGCGTGGACCACCTGACCGGCGCCTTCAACTTCACGCTCAAGCCCAGCGGCCTCGAGATCTATACGCTGGTGGATGAGAAAGTCCACCCGGATGTCGTGCGCGGCGAACCGATCCCGTCGGGCATTCCGCAATTCGATGATCTGCTGCGCGGCGGCATCCGCCGCGGCACCCCAGTGCTGCTGAGTGGGGCGGCCGGCACCGGCAAGTCCACCTTCGCCCTGCAATATCTCTATAAGGGCGCGACGGAGTACGGCGAGCCCGGCGTCTACTTCAGCTACGAGGAGACGCCGGACCAGATCAGCGCCAACGCCGAGCACTTCGGTTGGGATCTGGCCCCTCTGCTCGCGTCAGGGCGGCTGCGCATCGAGCACACGCCGCTGCCGGAGGTCAACACGAGCGAACAGACGCTGCGCATCCGCGACATCGTGCGTGAGTCGGGCGCGCGGCGGGTAGTGGTAGACTCGCTCTCGATGCTGCTGCACCGCGTCGAGCAGCCCGACATCATCCGCCAGATCATCTATCAGCTCTGCACCGTGCTGCGCAACGCCGGCGCCACCACGCTGCTGATCAGCGATCCACCGGCCAACAGCACGGCGCTCAGCCGCTACGGCGTCGAGGAATCGATCATAGACGGGGCGGTGATTCTGCGCATCGTGCCGGGGGGCGAGCAGCGCACGCGGCAACGCACACTCGAGATCTATAAGATGCGCGGCGTCGCGCACGCTTCCGGTGAGCATACGATGAAGATCACGTCGCGGGGCATCGCGCTATACCCGCGCATCGAAGAGCTGGTGAGGAGCTAAAGGCCATGAGTAGTGCCGAAACGTACGGCCGGGGGCTGACGCTCTCCCCGCTGACCGCGGCCGAGCGCGCCATGGTCCAGGTGGGCTATTTCGGCCTCGACGGGCTGGACACGCTGCTGCCGGAGGGCCTCTCCTACGACTCACAGGTGATGGTGACGGGCGAAACAGGCATCGGCAAGAGCATCTTCGCCGCCCAGTTCCTCTACGAGGGGCTGGTCACGGGCGACACGTGCATCTACGTTGCCTGCGACGAGACGCCAGATACGATGCGCCAGCACATGGCGGGGTTCCGCCTCGGCACCATCGCCTACGAGCGCATCGGCCAACTGCTGATGGTGGACGCCTATGGGCGCGAGCTTTCCAGGGAGCGGCGGATCGTGCCGGAGCCGACCAAACTGGACGAGTTCTTCGTGTATCTGAAGCAGACAGTGGATGAGGCGCTGGCGGCGCACCGGCGCGTGCGCCTGGTGGTGGACTCGCTCTCGACGGTGATGGCGGTCAACACCCCGACGGACTGCATCGAGTTCAACAGCCACCGCCTGCGCTACCTGCGCTCGCACCGCGTGCTGACGCTGGACAACTACGTAGCGGGCGTGCTCGACGAGCGCACGATGGCCGGCCTCAGCCATGCCTACCCGCTGATCGTGCGCCTCGCCTACCACGGTGCGGCGACCGAGCGCGGGCGCTACATCCAGCTTGGCAAGCTGAAGAGCGGCATGTTCTCAGCCACTGAGCGGCCGTTCACCATTGACCCACGCACAGGCATCGTCGTACGCTAGGTTGAGCGCAAGGTTGAGCGCTAGGCGGAGTGGCGGGCTGAGAGGAGCGATCTCAATGAGCGGTGGCGATGGCACGCGCAACGGCGGCACGCGCAATGGCGGCACGCGCCGCACTGGGCAGCGGTGGCCAGCCCGGCAAGTCGCCCGCTCCGCGGCGCTTGTGCCAACCGGCGGAACGGATCGCCCGCGCCTGGAAGCCACAGAGGCAACCGACACGACGGAGGCAACCGACACGACGGAGGCAACCGACACGATGGAGACAACCGACACGATGGAGACAACCGGGACGATGGGGGCGGCGGAGATGCGCGAGGCGGCGCGGGCGGGGGGAGGAGTCGCGGAGCAGAGCGCGGGCGTGTTGGTGGTGCGCGGCGGCCGGGTGATCGTGATGACGGAGCAGGCATACATCCTCTTGCTGCGCATCATCCACGAGCATGCGCCACACGTCATCAAGTACGCCTTCTATGACATGGGCTACCGTACGGGAGTGGATATCATGGCCGGCCTCACGGAGAGCGATCGCGTCCCGGAGGATGCCGTGCGCCGCTTCGTCGAGCGCTACGTCCAGGCGGGCTATGGCGATCTCACCGTGAACCACTTCGACCTGGCCGCGCCCGAGGCTCGCCTCAGCGGCGTCAACCTGTTCGAGGCGAGTTTGGCGTCCAGGGCCGGCATCTACCGCACGCCGCGTGTGGTGGACCATTACACGCGCGGCATGTTCGCTGGCTTCATGTCGGAGCTGCTCAAGCGCGAGGTCGTCTGTGAGGAGGTCGCCTGCCAATTCCGCGGCGATCCGCGCTGCGAGTTCGTCGTGCTGCCCTTCCAGTCCTGATCTCCGCTGCTGATCTCCCCTGCTGATCTCCGCTGCTCGGCCGCTCCCGCTTGCGGCGATCCGCTATAATTGCTGAGTGGGCGCCGCGCGCCGTGCCAGCGTGATCGCGTGATCGCATGTGCGGCGCCTGTTCATGGGGGATGCCAGTGACCGCGCCAGCCGCCCAGGTGCTCGTCGTGGATGACGACGCCGGAATCCGCGAGACGATACGGCTCATACTCGAAGGCGCGGGCTATGCCGTTACGGAGGCGCGCGACGGCGCCGAGGCGCTGGAGCGCCTGCGCGCGGGCGCGGCGCGCTACGTCGTGCTGCTGGACTACACCCTGCCCCAGCTGGATGGCCCTACACTGCTGCGTACGCTGGAAGCCGATCCGGCCCTCGCGAGCCGCCACGCCGCCGCGCTGGTGAGCGCCCGGCGCGAGGTGGACGAACCGGAGCTGCGCGACCTGTGCGCGCGGCTGGGGGCGCCGATCCTCCCCAAGCCGTTCGAGATGGACGATCTGCTGGATACCGTGGCCGCGCTCGCCCGCCGCCTGGCCTCCCCGCCACATACGCCGTAAGCGCGCCCTCAGCGCCGCGCATCTCTCCCTCCGCG
>JAICVS010000134.1 GCA_025935195.1 Ktedonobacterales bacterium | reverse complement strand
CGCCGGCTACCTCATCCTCACGGCTCAAGTATACCCATCACTTAGGTAACAGTCAAGGGGGGATTCTATGAGATACGGCGAGATACGGCGAGATACGGCGAGATACGGCGAGATACGGCGAGATACGGCGAGATACGGCGAGATACGGCACGAAAGTGGAGTGTAGCAGGCGTGCGGATGCCGGCAGGTTGCCATTTGGGCCGAGCGCCGTCCGCGATTGGTGACGATTCTGGAGTTTCCCGCGCTGTCAGGAGTGGGCGTGGTGCGCCTGAGCCGCCTGGGCGCGCACACGCCTACGAATCCAGGCGTTGCGCGCGAGTGTCGCTAGCACGGGCAGCACGACGGCCGCGGCCACCTGCGCCACCATGAGCAGGCGCCGGCGATTCTGTTCGCGCTTCCGCTGCTCCTCCGTCTCCGCGCGCGATTTGACCAGATCCCCTTTGACCTCGTTGCGCGCGGCAATGGCACGCTCTTGATCGCGCTGGCCCGCCTGCTGGCCCGCCTGTTGGCTTGCCCGCACATCCGCGGGATCGGGCAGCGATTCGATGTACTGGTCGGCCGTTGTCTTCGGTTGCATGTGAGACCCCTTGAACATGTGGAACAGATACCAGAGCGCCGTCGCTGTCACTCCTCTCCGCAAGCATCGCGCCGAGGACGAATCTCGCGTAGAATCCTCGCGACAGTTTCGCCACGGCGCTCCTCACAATTCGGAGCGTCCCACATTACCGTCACGGAGCACGACAGGAGGACGACATGCGGATCACCAGGAACGCCATCGCGACCATGGCTGGGCCGAGCGCGTGGTTCACCGGCACGGTCTACATTGACCCGGTTGCGGCGCCCTCAGCGGCCTCGCGCGTGCAGGCGAGCAGCGTCCACTTCACGCCGGGCGCCCGCACGGCGTGGCACACCCACCCCAACGGCCAGACCATCTACGTCACGGAGGGCGTCGGCCTCTGCCAGCGTCGCGGCGGCCCCGTCGAGGTCATCCGCCCCGGCGACCGCGTGTTCTTCGAGCCTGCTGAGGAACACTGGCACGGCGCCACCGCCGACCGCTTCATGACCCATCTGGCGCTGCTCGAAGTGGACGCCGACGGCAACAGCGCGACCTGGGGCGCGCACGTCAGCGACGAGGAGTACGGCCAACAGCCGGGGTGACGCCTGGGTCACAGCACTGTGCCGTCGGGCATCAGACAGACCTCAGTGGGGAGCCGGTTCGCTCGCTCAGGAGGGAGAGGAGCCAGCATCCGCGCGCAGCCGCGCCCAGCACTCGGCGGCGGATAGCCCACGCACGGCGACGAGCTTCTCGCGTGACGCCGCGCCGCGCACGATGGTGAACGCGCGGCGGGGGAGGCGCAGGCGCTCGGCGAGCAGCGCGAGCAGGGCAGCGTTGGCGGCGCCCTCCACGGGCGGCGCGGTGAGACGGATGAGCAGGCGGGAAGCATCGGCGGTGATCGCGTTGCGCGCGGCGCGCGGCGTGACATGTATGGTGAGGATGAGGTGATCGCCGTCCGCGCGCACGGCGAGATGCGCCCAGCTTGGCCCGTCGCCTGGTGATGGCGGAGGGGCGGGTGATGGCGTCTTGGCTGAGTGTGGTGTGCGCTTCGCCGTCATATACGGCGCGCTTTAGGGCATCGAGCTGGTGATCAACCCCGACAACAGCGTGATCGCCCACCACGCAAAGAGGAAGGCGACGCTCGTGCCGACATCGAACATGCCGATGGACATGCGCGGCAGGCGCCGCGCGATCGGGTCGATCAGTGGTCCGGTCACATTGTAGAAGAAGCGCACGAAACGATTGCCCGGCGAGAGCGGCAGCCAGGAGAGGATCATGCGCACGAAGAGGCAGAGCACGAGAAGCTGGAAGAACAGGCCGATCAGCAGTCGCATGGAGTGAGCCTCGCAATCTCGCAGCGGTGAGCGGGAGCGATGTGGGCGCGCGAGCGCACTACACTCAGACGTCGGCGGCGGTAAGCACCTCGACCACATGCTTGCGCAGGAAGCGCTTGCGCGTGACGGAGACGATGCGCACGTCGTGGAGATCGGGCAAGGTGGTGATGTGCTTCTGCACGATCTCGCCGAGCGGGCGCGCGGCGGCCATGCCCGCCAGCGAGCTGGCGACGGCGGAGGCGACGCGCGTGCGCGGGCGCAGGGCCGTGAGCGCGAAGAGCGAGCCGAGCATGGCGAGCGAGGTGCCGACGGCGAGGTTGGTGCCGCAATTGGGGTGGATCGCCAGCGCCGCCTCCCCCGCGCGCAGCCGGCGCAGGCCCTCGTCGCACGCCCGGCGCACGAGCATCGTATCAACATCGGCGTAGATGGTGAAGCCGCGCGCGTTCGAGCGGGCGCTCAACACCAGCCCCGGCTGGAGGCGCGTCAGGATGGTGACGGTGGCATGCTCCAGCGCGTGGTTCTGGCGGATGCGTCGGCCGAACAACAGATCTCCCGCCGGCATGGGTAACTCCTTCATAGTTCCTTATCAGGACAGGAAGTATAGGCGCCGCGCGAAGGCGGGCGCGTCTCTCACATTACGCTGTCGTGGCGGTGGTAGGGCGTGGGCCGAAGAGCGCCCGGCCGACACGGACGATGGTGGCGCCTTCTTCGATGGCGACCGCGTAGTCGTCGCTCATGCCCATCGAGAGCTCGCGCCAGCCGCCGTCTACGGCGTTGAGCGGCACGGCGGCGCGCAGCTCGTCACGCAGGCCGCGCAGCCCGCGGAAGACTGGCCGCACGTCCTCAGCCCGCTCGGCGATGGGCGCCACCATCATCAGCCCCTCCGGGCGCAGGTGTGGCAGGGCAGCGATGGCGCGCGCCGCCGCCAGCATCTCGCCGGGCGCGAAGCCGGACTTGCTGGCCTCGCCCGCGCTATTGACCTCCAGCAGCACCGGCAGCGTGCGCCCGGCAGCGGCGGCCCGCGCCTCCAGCGTCTCGGCGAGGCGCAGGCTATCCACGCTCTCGATGCGGTCGAACAGCCGGGCGGCGGTCGCAGCCTTGTTGGTCTGGAGATGGCCGATCATCTCCCAGCGGATGCCTGGCAGGTCGGCCAGCGCGCGTATCTTCTCCTCCGCCTCGCGCACGCGGTTCTCGCCGAAGCTGGTCAGCCCGGCGGCGTGCGCGGCGCGGACGACCTCGGCGGCGACGGTCTTGGTGACGGCGATGAGCGTCACGTCGCCCGGCGCGCGCCCGGCGCGTGCGGCGGCGGCGGCGATGCGCGCGCGCACGGCGGCCACACGCTCGCTCAGCTCGGTCCCCATCGGCGCCATCGCCATGCTCGCGGCCTCCACCTCGTCTTGCGTCTCGTCTTGCGTCTCGTCCCGCCTCATTCTATCCCAGCGCGCAATCCGCTGCCGGTTCGTGGCAGTCGGGCCGTGGTAGAATGGGAATGCTTTGCCACGTCAACGGAGGCCGGCGGCGCGGCCGACAAGATAGCAGGAGCGATCACCCATGACGGTTGATACAGAGCAGGGGCAGGCGCGCATCGAGCATGACTCGCTGGGCGATGTGGCGGTGCCGGAGGGCGCGCTCTGGGGCGCGCAGACGCAGCGTGCGGTGGAAAACTTCCCGATCTCCGGCCTGCGCGCGCATCCGGCGATGATCCGCGCGACGGTGCTGGTGAAGAAGGCCGCCGCGCTGGCGAACGTGGAGACGGGGCGGCTGGACGAGCGGCTGGGCCGCGCCATCGTGCGCGCGGCCGATGAGATTCTCGGCGGGCAGTGGCACGACCAGTTCGTCGTGGATGTCTACCAGGCGGGCGCCGGAACCTCGCACAACATGAACGCCAACGAGGTGCTCGCTAACCGCGCCATCGAGATTCTTGGCGGCCGGCGTAGTGACTATAAGCTCGTCAGCCCCAACGACCACGTCAACATGGCGCAGTCCACCAACGACACCTTCCCCACCGCGATGCGCGTCGCCACGCTGCTCATGGTCCGCGAGACGCTGCCGGCGCTGGATCGGCTGGCAGATGCCTTCGAGGCCAAGGGCCGCGAGTTTGATCACATCGTCAAGTCCGGCCGCACCCACCTGCAAGACGCGACGCCAATCCGCCTCGGCCAGGAGTTCGCCGCCTACGGTCTCAGCATGCGCCGCGACCGCGAGCGCTTGCGGCACGCCAGCGAGACGCTCTACGAGCTGAACATCGGCGGAACGGCCGTCGGCACCGGCCTCAACGCCGAACCGGCCTATATCTCCGGCGTCGTGAAGCATCTGGCCGAGCTGACCGGCTTCCCCTTGCGCACGGCGAAGATGCTGGTCGAGATCGCGCCCAGCATGGCCTCGTTCGTCGAGGTCTCTGGCGCGCTGCGTGTGCTGGCGATCGACCTCACCAAGATCGCCAACGACATCCGCCTGCTGGCATCCGGCCCCGCCACCGGCTTCTATGAGATCGTGCTGCCGGCGGTGCAGCCGGGTTCATCCATCATGCCCGGCAAGGTCAACCCTTCGATGGCCGAGATGCTGAATCAGGTCTGCTTCCAGGTGCTCGGCTTCGATACGACGATCACCTTCGCGGCCCAGGCCGGCCAGCTCGAATTGAACGTGATGATGCCGGTGATCATCCACAACATGCTCTGGTCGCTGGAGATTCTCAAGAACGCGATGGACGCCTTCACCGAGCGCTGCGTCAAGGGCATCAGCGCCAACGTCGAGAAGGCCGAGGCCTACGCCTTCAAGAGCGCGAGCCTGGTCACGGCGCTCGCCCCCTACATCGGCTATCTAGCCGCCGCTGAGATCGCCAAGGAGCAGGTCACGACCGGCCGCGACATCCGCGAGATCGTGCGCGAGCGCAACCTGCTGCCTGAGGAAGACCTCGCCGAGATTCTGCGGCCCGCCGCCATGACCGAGCCGGGCATCGCCGGCCAGGGCAAGACCAAGACACCCATCCTCGGCCACACCAGCGCGGGCGGATAGGAGACGAGGAATTCACCACAGAGGTAACGGGGGTAACGGAGGTACCGGAGGAGACACAGAGGAAGGGTGTCAATCCGTACCACCGTGCGCCGGCACTTCAGTGCCGCGATCCTCTAAGGCATCCGCGCCGCGATCTTGTGACACATCCATGTCGCGATTCGCGGCCCCATCAAGCGGCACGTTCAGGCTAACCTCGGTGCCGCGCCCCGGCGCGGATGAGAGGCGCAACGTGCCGCCCGCCAGTCGCGCCCGCTCCTCCATGCCGAAGAGGCCGACGCCCGGTCCGCCGCCCGCCGAGCCATCGCGCCGGGCGGCCCGCGTGATGTCGAAGCCGCGGCCGTCGTCGCGCACGACGATCTCCAGCCGGCCCGCGCGCAGCCGCACGTCCATCGTCACGCAGCGGGCGGCGGCGTGCTTGGCGGCGTTGGTGAGCGCCTCCTGCGCGACACGGTAGACCGCGATGGTGCGCTCCGGCGAGAGGCGCACCGGCTCGCGCGGCACCTCCAGCCGCACAGGGATGCCCGTGTTGGCCGAGTACGTCGCGACGAGCTGGCGCAGCGATGGCACGAGACCGAGCTGATCCAGCGACGGCGGCCGCAGGTTGAGGGCGAGCTGGCGCACCTGATCAATGGCTCCCGCGATCAGCCCGCGCAACTCCGCGATCTGCTCGTGCAACGTCTCCGCCCCCGGCTGCGCCTCCAACAGCTTCAGGCGGATGAGCAGCAGCGTGAGCACTTGCCCCGTGTCGTCGTGCAGCTCGCGGGCGATGCGCTGCCGCTCCTCCTCCTGCGCATGGATGACGCGAGCGGAGAGGCCGCGCATCTGCTCCTCGTAGCGTTGCGCGTCATCCAGGATGGCGTTGAGCGTCGCGGCAAGCCGGGCGACCTCGGCATCCGCCAGCGGCGAGAGGTGCGCCCGTACGGAGAGGTCTCCGCGCTGCACGCGCCGCGCCACATCTTGCAGCCGCGCCAGCGGAGCCAGCGCGACGCGCAGCACCAAAGCGTTCAGCGCCAGCGTCACCGCCAGCCCGACGAGAGCAAAGGCCGCCGCCAGCGGCAGGTTCATCACCGAGAGCGTGCGCCCGTTCGCCGCCCGCAGCGTGATCGCGGTGCCCGCCACCGCGCCCACCAGCACGATCAGCGAGTTCGCCAGCAGCACCTTGTAGAAGACGGACAACCGCAGGATGTGCCCGACGATGCCGGGCGGTGGCGCTGCCGGCCCATCCGCTGGCTCCTCAGATGGATGCGGCGGCGTCACCGCGGCAGGCTCGACAGCGCGCGCTGTCACACTGTCGCTGAGAACCGTATCGCCGAGATCAGAGCTGGTACACATGCCTGTCATTCCCCGCTGGACATATGCAGAACTCTCCCGATCATAGGGCATGGCCTCGCATGGATGCTACCGGGCGCCCTGTGGCGCCGGCCGCTGTCCACCGGCTATACTGGGAGCGCGCCGCCCGCCGGCGCTAGAATCGAGGCCCCTCTTGGCACCACCCGACTACGCGCGCCGCCTGGCCGAGACGCGCGCCCTGTTGCGCGAGCACGAGCTGGACGCGCTGCTCGCCGCCAGTGAGCACAACCGCCGCTACCTCACCGGCTTCACCCCGACCGACGGCGACATCACCGAGTCGTCGGGCGATGCGCTGGTCACGCCCGACAAGCACTTCCTCATCACCGCGACCTTCTTCATCCAAGGGCTGGAGCACGAGGTCGAGCCAAGCGGCGCCAGCGTCATCCTGGCCGACAAGACGACGCCCGCCGCGCTCGTCGGGGCGCTCATTCGCGGCAACGGCATCCGCCGGCTGGGCTTCGAGAAGGAGTGGATGTCGTACGCGCGCTATCAGGGTTTGCGCGAGGCGCTGGACGCGACGGAAGGCGATCCTGTCGAGCTGGTGCCGGTGTCTGATCTGGTGATGAGCGTGCGCCAGCGCAAGGACGACGCCGAGATCGCCGCCATTCGCCGCGCCGCCGCCATCGCCGATCAGGCCTTCGCCCAGCTTGTGGGTGAGATTCGCGCCGGCATGACTGAGCGGCAGATCGCGCTGCGGCTGGATGTTCTGATGCGCGCGCACGGCGCGGATGGGTCGTCTTTCCCCACCATCGTCGCCTGTGGACCCAGCAGCGCGCTGCCCCACGCCGTGCCGACGGAGCGCGAGATTCAGCCGGGCGAGCCGCTGCTGATTGACTTCGGCTGCCGCGTGGACGGCTACTGCTCGGACCTCACACGCACGATCTGCCTGGGCGAGCCATCGCCGCGGCTCATCGAGATCTATCGTGTCGTGCGCGCCGCACAGGACGCCGCCGAGGATGCGCTGCGCCGCGGCGCGCGGCGTGGGCGCGACGTGGATGGGGCCGCGCGGAAGGTGATCGCGGATGCCGGCCACGGCGAGGCGTTCTTCCACGCGCTGGGGCACGGCGTCGGCCTGGCGGTCCACGAGCTCCCCATTCTCGCCTCGCCACGCGGCGACGATCCACAGCGCGAGGCCGAGCTGGCGAAGATCGAGGGGATCGCGGCGGGGAGTGTCGTCACCGTCGAGCCGGGCATCTATCTCGCCGGTTGGGGCGGCGTGCGCCTGGAGGATATGGCGCTGGTGCGGGAGGACGGCGTCGAGCTGCTCGCGAGCCGCAATCCGCCCGACATCCTGCGCGTCGGCGTGTAGGTCAGGAGCGGCGCGGGACTGAGGATGGCACGCAAACGACACGCGCGCCTGCCCATCAGGGGAGATGCCCCTGGGGTGGCGCGCGTGCGTTTCATCACCTGTTACCGGCCGGCCGGTTCAGCTCGCACGGGCAGGCTCGCGGATGGGACGAGCGCCGCCGTGCGTCGCCGCCGACGCCATCGCCGTCTCGGTGGCGGCATCCGTCAGCTTCGCCCGGCAATCCCAGCACAGATCGCGCATCGTGCGCGCGGTCGGGGCGGCGCGTGTGCCAGCGAGCCGCCACAGCTCGCTGTTCGAGATCTCGCGCCCACATTCTTGGCAGCGCATGGTTCGGCCTCCTGGTCTCTGGACTCCGTCACAGATGAACCACAAACAGATGAGGCCACGGCGCGCGTCAGTGCGCTGCCGGCGGTGCCACGATGATGTTTCCGGTGCGCGGCGTCGCGCCGGTTACGAGTCAAGTATATCACGCGGTGCGGCGCATCCAGCCGGCTTTTCGTGCGATATGCACAAATGTTGCGGCTACGTCCCACTACGCTTCCGCTCGCGCGCGCTTGCGCGGGTCCGGCACCCAGAACTGGTAGGCGACGAGCGCGAGCAGGCCCGCCACGCCGGAGAGCCAGAACACCGGCGCGTAGCCCCAGTGGTCCGCCAGCACGCCGCCGAGGATGGGTGCGCCGATGACGAACGGCGCATAGGCCACCGAGGCCAGCGCGACATAGGTCGGGCGCCGCAGCGCCGGGCCGAACTCGGCGATGAACGTCAGCCCCGCCAGGTTGGCCCCGGCGACGTTCACGCCGAACAGCGCGAAGACCAGCGCGTACGCCCAGAAGCCGTGCGCGCCCAGCGCCAGCAGCGCCGAGGCCGCCGCCGCGAGTGCCGAGCCGACGAGCACGGCCTTGTGCCCGAAGCGGTCGCCGACCGTGCCCCACAGGATGTTCGCCGCGGTCATGCCGACGAAGAGCACGGTGTTCTCCGCGCCGACCTCGGCATCGCTCAGGCCGCCTTGCTTGAGCGCCGCGATGGCGAAGAGCGCGCCCGCCATCGTCGCGATGCCGGCCAGCCCATTGCTGAGCAGCAGCCGGCGCAGCCCGCCATCCGCGCGCACCAGCCGCCACTGCTCGCGCAGCTCCGCGCGACGCGCCTGTATCCACTCCTGGGCGGCTGAGGCCGTACCCCCGGCCGCACCCATGGCGCCACCATCTGGCAGCGCGATGACGTGCTGGGCGCGCGGCGGCTCCCTGCCCAGCGAGAGCAACACAAAGGAGGCGACCATCGCCGCGAAGGTGAGCGCGAAGCACAGCGCGAAGTTGAGCGGCCATGCCACGCCGGCCAGCAGTGCGGCGGCCACCGCCGCGCCGCCGATGCCCACGAGATTGCCCGCGCCGGTCCAGAAGCCGAAGAAGCGGCCCAGCCACGCGCCGGGAATCGCCCGCGCGATCATGTCGAGCCAGGCGGGATAGGTCAGCCCCCCTCCCAGCAGCGCGATGAAGATCATCACGAACATGATCGCGAGCAGCGCCGCGTTGTGTCCCCGCGCCAGCAGCAATGTCGCCGCCGCCAGCACCAGATACGGCACGCGCTCCAGCACGGTCATCACCAGGATGTAGGGCAGCGCGTGGCGGCGGCGCTCGACCAGCGAGGCCACCAGTAGCGGCGGGCCGTACAGCCCCAGCGCGCGCACCGCCGGGATGAGCGCGACCACCACATTGCTCGCGCCGAGTTGGGCGGCGAAGAGCGGCAGCAGCGTGTACGACGAGGAGATGCTCAGGCCGAGCATGAAGAACGCGATGTCCGCGCCCAGCACGGTGAAGTTCCACCACATATGCGCGGGCCGTGCCGCGATCATGTCCGTTCGTCCCGCCCGCGTCGCCACAACCCTATCTCCCGCGCTTATATGCTGTACGATGTCGCTCACACACGTCAGATGTCCGGCACACCGGCTGTGAGCATAGCACCGGCCGTGACGGCGGGGCAAGGATGAAGGAAGACAGATGGAGATGGATGGAGGACGGCCAGCCCGATCCGCTATGATGCTTGCGTCATCTCCACACGCTGAGCGAAGCAGCCGTCGCGGGATGACCCTGAATGAAGCGATCATCCACTCCGCGGAGGCCCGCCCATGACACTCGTTCGCCACCTCACATCCGCCGTGCTGCCCCGGCGCTGGGACTTCACCCTGGCATACCTGCGCGGTCGCACGCCCTGGGATTCGGGCATCAGCCCGCCGGAGCTGGTGGAGGCAGTGGAGAGGCCGGGCGCGCTGCCGCCTGGATACGCGCTCGACATCGGCTGCGGCACCGGCACAAACGGCCTCTACCTGGCGCGGCTCGGCTGGCACGTCATCGGCCTCGACTTCGCCGCGCCCGCGATCGCCACAGCACGCGCGAAAGCCGCCCGCGCCGGCCCCCTCGCCGGCTCCGTCCGTTTCCTGCGCGCGGATGTTACGCGCTCGGCGGAGCTAGACCTCGGCCCGCGCTGCTCGCTGCTGCTGGACCTTGGCTGCCTGCACGGCATCCCGCTCGCGGGCCGCGTCGGCTATGCCGCCGGCGTCACCCGGCACGCGGCCCCAGACGCGCTCTTCCTGCTCTACGCCTTCCAGACACGTCCGCCAGGATCGCGCGCGCTCGGCCTCAGCGCCGGTGAGGTGCGCGCGCTCTTCGCGCCGGCGTTCACCGTCGAGCGAATGGTCGCGGGCAGCGACCGCAGAGGCGTTGGCTCGGCGTGGTACTGGCTGCGCCGCGCGGTGTAAGTGAAATGTCCGCATAAACGCGGCAAAAAAGAGGAACCACCCCACAAGGGGATCGGTTCCTCTCGCACTATGTATCAGCCGGAGCGGGGAGCTTAGCGCCCGGCGCCCACCAGCTCGCGCCGCTTCAGGATATGGCGCAACGTGCCTTCATCGTGGGCGTAGGTACGCTCGTAGCGCGGCGCGTCATCGTCACGCGCGCTCTGGCGCTCAACCAGCTCGACAAGGTCCGCGACATCGAACGTGAAGGCCAGCGGTTGCGTGTCGGCGGTCGCGCTCGCCTCTACCACCAGGCCGCTGTCATGCTCGCGAATGGCGAAGCTGCGCGCTCCCGCTTCGTCCAGCACCCGGCCAACCGCGCTCAGGATGCTCTCGTAGCTGTACTTCGACATAGAACTCGTACCGCACCTCCATTTTCGTCGTGCAGAGCGGACGGCTGCGTCCGCCGGGCGGAAATCCGTTATCCCAGTAGATAAGAGTACCATGTCGCAAGCCAGAATACAAGCCCATGCGTTGCCTCATCACGACCGTGAGCGGACTGTGACCAGGGCCAGTGTGATCTGTGATTGCGCGATCACGTCACACCTTGACGACGGCCCGCCCCGCCGCATATCATGCCGAACATGAGTGAGCTTACCAACCGCATCGAAGCACAACGCCGCCGCATCGAAGAAGTGGCGGTGCATCTTTGACCTGGCCGAGAAACAGCGCCAGATCGAGGCCATCGAGCAGGAAAGCCTTGCCCCCGACTTCTATGCCGACCGCCAGCACGCCCAGCGCCAGATGCGGGCGCTCAGCCGGCTGCGCGACGAAGTGACGACCTGGGAGTCGCTGCGCACGCGCGCCGGCGAGCTGCATGAGCTGGCGGCGATGCTGGATGAAGCGCCCGATAGCGATTTGCAGACCGAGATCGAGGCCAGCGCCCGCCAGATAGACGAGGAGCTGGAACGCGAGCGCTTCAAGCTGCTGCTCTCCGGCGAGCACGACGCCAGCTCCGCCATCGTCTCGATTCACGCGGGCAACGGCGGCACCGACGCGCAGGACTGGGTACAGATGCTGCAGCGCGCGTACATGCGCTGGGGGGAGTCGCACGGCTACCGTGTCGAATTGCTGGACGAGATGCCGGGTGAAGAGGCCGGCATCAAGAGCACGACCTTCAGCGTGAACGGGCCGTACGCCTACGGCTATCTGCGCGGTGAGGCGGGCGCGCAGCGACTGATCCGCCTCTCGCCGTTCGATGCGTCGCACCGCCGCCAGACCTCGTTCGCCAAGGTGGAGGTGATGCCGGATGTGGGCGACGAGCCGGTGGAGATCGTCATCCGCCCCGAAGACCTCGAGATAGATACGTTCAGGTCCACGGGCAAGGGCGGCCAGCACATCAACAAGACGGACTCGGCGGTGCGCATGCGCCACAAGCCGACGGGGATCGTCGTGACCTGCCAGAACGAGCGCTCGCAGATTCAGAACCGCGAGCTGGCGCTGCGTGTGCTGAAGTCGCGGCTGTACGAGCTGCAGATCGAGGAGCGCGAGCGCGAGCAGGCGCGGCTGAAGGGCGCGCACGTGGAGGCGGACTTCGGCAATCAGGTGCGCACGGTGACGATCCACCCATACAGCCTGGTGAAAGATCACCGCACCGGCGCGGAGCAGGGCGACACGTCCAGTTACCTGAACGGCGAGATGGATCGCTTCATCCAGGCCGGCCTGACAGCGCGCGCGGGCGAGCCGGCGCAAGCGTAGGACGTTTTACCACGGAGGGACACGGAGGGACACGGAGGGACACGG